>JBIKMO010000392.1:0-3643 GCA_044359175.1 Burkholderiaceae bacterium
TGCCGCCCGCGCCCGGACGGTTCTCGACGGTGACCGGATGACCGAGCGACACCCGCATCTTGTCGGCGATCAGGCGGGCCAGGATGTCGAGGCTGGTGCCCGGGCTCGCGCCGTGCACGATCCTGAGCGTCCGCTCCTGGGCGAACGACGGGGCGAGCGCGGCCGCGAGCGCGGCTCCGAGCAGCAGTCGACGGGTGCAGCGCAGGAACGTCGGGGGCACGGTGCGTCTCCTTCGTGTGTTCGTCGGCGGTTCGACGGGCCGCGCGCGGCAAGGGCCTCGCGCCAGCCGCGTCGCAGGCGATGCTGCTGCGACCCGCGGCGCAAGTCAAGACGCCTCGGATCGCGCGAGTCCGTTCACCGGGATTGTGTTCCGTTGAACGGAATGCTACGGTTGCCCGGACACCGTTCCGCCCCCATGACCACCGCGCCGCTCCGTTCCGTCCGCTTCGGCCCGCGCGACGTCCTCGTGTCCGCGACGCGCGACGGCGGCACCGTGCTGCGATCGCCGCACGCGGTCGGTCCGTATCCGAGAACGCTGACGGTCGCGCTCGCGGCCGGGGCCCGCGCGCATCCCGACCGCGTGTTCGTCGCGGCGAGGGGGCCGAGCGGCGCGTGGCGCCGCGTGACCTGGGGCGAGGCGATGCGCGACGTCGAGCGGATCGCCCAGGCGCTGCTCGAGCGGCGCCTGCCGCCGTCGAGACCGGTTGCGATCCTCAGCGACAGCGGCATCGAGCACGCGCTGCTGCGGCTCGCCGCGCTGCACGTGGGCATCCCGGTCGCGCAGGTCACCCCGGCCTATGCGCTGCTGGCCGCCGACCCCTCGAAGCTCGCCCGTATCGTCGAGCTGCTCACGCCCGGGCTGGTGTTCGCGGCCGACGGCGACGCGTTCGCGCGTGCGGTCGCCGCGACCGTGCCGCCGGACACCGAGGTGGTGGTTTGCACGGGCGCACTGCCCGACCGGACGGCGACCCGGTTCGACGCGCTGCTCGGGCGGCCGCCCGCCGGCGAGGTCGAGCGCGCGCACGCGGCGATCGACGCAGACGCGCCGGCGCAGATCCTGTTCACCTCGGGGTCCACCGGAGCGCCCAAGGGCGTCGTACTGACCCACCGGATGCTCGCCGCGGTGCCTCGGATGACGGTCGACGCGCTGCCCGAGCTCGCCGAACGCCCGCCGGTGTTGCTGTCGTGGCTGCCCTGGCACCACGGCTCGGGCTGCCTGATCAGCGGCATCACGGTGCATGCGGGCGGCACGCTGTACATCGACGACGGCAAGCCGGTGCCCGCGTTCGCCGCGCGCACGGTACGCAACCTGATGGACGTGTCGCCCACCGCGTACTTCACGGTGCCGAGGGGCTTCGATGCGCTGCTGCCGTTCCTGCGCGCAGACGCCGCGCTGCGCGAGCGCTTCTTCCGCGACCTGCGCTTCATCTACTACTCGGGGGCTGCGCTGCCGGCGCACCTGTGGGACGCGATGGACGAGGTGGCGGTGCTCGCACGCGGCGAGCGCGTCGCGATCGTGTCCGGCTATGCGGCCACCGAGACCGGGATCTTCACGCTGTGCGCGAACTGGGACGCGCGCGGCGCCTGCCCGGTGGGGCTGCCGGTGCCGGGCGTCGAGCTCAAGCTCGTGCGCAACGGGCACAAGCTCGAGAGCCGGGTGCGCGGTCTCGCCGTGACGCCCGGCTACTGGCGACAGCCCGAGCTGACCGCGGCCGCGTTCGACGACGAGGGCTTCTTCCTCACCGGCGACGCGCTGCGTTTCGTCGACCCCGCCGACCCGTCGCTCGGCCTGGAGTTCGACGGGCGGCTGGGCGAGGACTTCAAGCTGACCTCGGGCACCTGGGTGCACGTGGGGGCGCTGCGCGAGCGCTTCGTCGACGCGGCCAGACCGCTGCTGCAGGACCTGGTGCTCGCCGGCGAGGACCGCGACCAGGTCGGCGCGCTGCTGGTGCCCGACCTGGCCGAGTGCCGGCGACTGTGCGACGGCCTCGCCGGGGACGCGCCCGCCGAGGCCGTGCTGGCGGACGCGCGGGTGCGCGCCCGGCTGCAGGCGGTGCTCGATGCGTTCGGCGGGCCCAACGCAGGTTCGTCGACGCGAATCGACCGTGCGACGCTGCTCGCCGAGCCGCCGCGGCCCGACGCGGGCGAGCTGACCGACAAGGGTTCGGTCAATGCGAAGCGCATGCTCGCGAACCGTCGGGCGCTGGTCGATGCGCTGTACGGCACGCCGGCGCCGGCCCACGTGCTGGTGCGGGCGGGCGGACCGGCGTGAGCGGGCTCGCATTCCGCTTCGAGCTGCGTCTGGAGTTCGACGCCGCGATGCGCTACGACTCGCTGTCCGGCGCTCGCGGTTTCGTCCGCCTCGCCGGCGGCGCGATCGAGGGCCCGGGCCTGAGCGTGAGTCTGCTGCCCGACGGCGGCGACTTCGGCGTGCACCGTCGCGACGGCGTCGAGGAGTTCGACGGCCGCTACGTGGGGCGCACCGAGGACGGCGTCGTGCTGTACGTGCAGAATCGCGGTCTGGTGCGCGACGGCCGCGACTGCCGCTGCACGCCGCGCTTCGAGGTGACGCCGGGGCGCCTCGACTGGCTGTCTCGCGGGCTGTTCGTCGGGGTGGGCGAACGCGGCGGGCGGAGCACGACGATCCGCTGCTTCGAGGTGACCTGAATCCGGACACCGGGGGCCGTTACCCCGTCCAGGAGACGCCATGCCGCAGTCCTCGCCAAGCCCCGTCGCCCCGGGCGCCCGCCCGCTCGACGGCGTCCTGGTCGTCGCGCTCGAGCAGGCCGTGGCTGCACCCTACTGCAGCAGCCGGCTGGCCGATGCCGGGGCGCGGGTGATCAAGGTCGAACGCAAGGAGGGCGACTTCGCCCGCGGTTACGATCGCGCGGTGCACGGCGAGTCGTCGTACTGGGTGTGGACCAACCGCGGCAAGGAATCGATCGCGCTCGACCTCAAGGACGGCGCTGACCTCGCGCTGCTCGCGCGGCTGCTCGCTCGGGCGGACGTCTTCATCCAGAACCTCGCGCCCGGCGCGACCGAGCGGCTCGGCATTGGGTCGGCCGCGCTGCGCGAGCGGCATCCCCGGCTGGTCACCTGCGACATCAGCGGCTACGGCGACGACGGCCGCTGGGTCGGGCTCAAGGCCTACGATCTGCTGGTGCAGGCCGAGAGCGGGCTGGTGTCGGTCAGCGGCCCGCCCGGCGACTGGGGGCGAATCGGCGTGTCGGTGTGCGACGTCACCGCCGGCCTGAACGCGCTGATCGGCATCCAGCAGGCGCTGATGCAGCGCGAGCGCACCGGCCGCGGCTCGGCGGTCCGGGTTTCGCTCTTCGGATCGGCCGCCGAGCTGATGAGCGTGCCGTACCTCCAGACCCGTTACGGCGGCACGGCGCCCGAACGCGTCGGTCTCGCCCACCCGTCGATCGCGCCGTACGGTGTGTTCACCTGCGGCGACGGGCGTGACATCGTGATCTCGATCCAGAACGAGCGCGAGTGGTCCGCCTTCGTGCGCATGGTGCTGCGCCGGCCCGCGCTGCTCGACGACCCGCGTTGCGCGGGCAATGCGGCGCGCGTGGCGAACCGCGCGTTCGTCGACGGCGTGGTGACCGAGGTCTTCGGGGAACTGAGCGCCGCGGACGTG
>JBIKMO010000463.1:0-3632 GCA_044359175.1 Burkholderiaceae bacterium
CGGGGCGTTCGCGGGTGCTGGTGCCCAAAGTCCGAAAAGCTGATATGACAAATGTCAGGTTTCGCTTTCTTGTCTGGTAACCCACGTTAAATCTAAACTCTCATAGGCTAGGTCATATAGTCGGTCTACCGCAGCGACTCGAAAATAACTGCAAAGCCCAAAATCAAGCAGCAACTGAGGGCTATTCGCAGCCATAGCAACCAAATGGCGTTGAGAAGGGTAATCGCAAAACCTACCTGCCCTAAGATGCTGGCCAAGAGGCAAGTACCTGACACACCCAGGGTAAAAAGTGCAAAATATTTGACTAGTCGACACCCATATCGAAACAGCAAACTATGCTCAGCCTCCATTTTTCAACCTCCCGCAGTTGTAACTCACGATCAGAGAACCAAACCGTCATGCTCTTGACGTTGTCAGCTCCTTCGCTAATTGCCGGGCTCAACAATTAGGATCACACCATCCCGCCCCCTGACGTAAACCCGTTGGCCCACGGCCAGGGTTATGGGTAATGGACAAGTGGCTGACCACCAAATGCCCTGGCACAGTACTCGACCTGGTTGGCCAGGAGCGACTGATTCGACGACTAAAGCGGGTTTATTCAGATAGGGATTATGTAATGCAAATGAGTCAATCGGTTGTTTAACCGGTTGACCAAGCAGAAACATCGCCAGCGGCGAGGGTCGTTGGGTAGTCATCTAACGCCTCCTAAACAAGGGACCGGCCCCCTTGAGTTATTCCCTGAAACCAATTTAAGGACCGTAACTTAAGTAAACGGGGAGACTTACCGCGTCAGCAATCCGATCATCGATGTCGAACACGGATAGCGATTGCCCTGTGTGCCAACATGAATGAGACAACGGCCCTACCGTAAATTACTGTCTTAAGTGAGGTCCATGACTCATGGTCATGCCGTCAACCCAATTCTCCGGCCAATGCTATCGCGGCCCCGTCTCGGGTTGACCCAGAGGTGCTGGAGAAACCTGAACGACGTCAGTTCAGCGCCGCCGATGAACTAAAGATTCTGCAGGAGACCGATAGCCGCTAAGCAGAACAGATCGGGGCGATTTTGCGACGAGAGGTGGCGATCGCTATCGCAGTGGATGATGTTCGGCCAAAAGCTTTTCGACTTTGGCTTCGTCAATGCGGGCGGTCACCTGTTTGGCTTCGTGCAGATCACGCACCGTCTTGGAAAGGCTAGCGGTAGATCCCAGGGCAAACAGGGTACCCATACCCATATAACCTTTTACCCAGGAATCTACGGGCAGGAAAACAATACCCAGCGACAGGCTCGACACCGAAATTCCAAAGGCTAACCATGTTTGCACGACCCAAGCTTGACTATGACTGGTTGGCGGCTGAACAGAACTCATTGGTAAACCCCTAAAGGTAAGAAATAGGACACCTCAACCCTAAACGAGTAGTCTACGGCCCTGATTAAAGCAGAGACAGTTTACTAAATGGCTTAGAATTCAGTGCAGTCATCCCCACCCCAAGCCCATCTTCGATAGCGCTACAGTCTTTAAAGGCTAGGGTTTAGTCGGTCTACAAAGCCAGCATGCAGACCCAACACGACGGAGAAGTTGTGTGCACTCGATAAGGGTGTCACACTCATTTCTCCAACTGACTGCTTCAAAACCAGTGACACGTTCTGTTGTGGATAACGGGGTTGGATATCGATAACCTGATAACAAAGCCCAATAATCCTCGGTAAAATGACCCTGTCCTCTGATTCAGGGAGCAACGACTAGCCCATGGCTTATTTAATGCTAACCTCCTTAGAAGAAGCAATTATGCTTTCAATTTTGGATCAGTTCCGCTATGGACAGGAAATTGTTGAAGTAGTCAGTGCAGCGAGTGATGGCACCTATCAAGTTAGTAGTGGAACGCTCTACCCAGCTCTAAAGCGGTTAAAACGTCAAGGGTTAATTCAGGATCAAAAGGCTTCTGAAAACTTAACCGTCCGTAATGGCCATAGTCGTTGCTATTACAAGGTCACTCCTGAGGGCAGGGAAGTTATCTTCAGGATGGAAGAAATACGATCTCAAATACGCAGACAGAGTGAAGGTCCAGAGCTATCTACATAATTCCTGCGAATTTTAGCTCTGACTACGTCACCTCTTTATTCTGCTAATTTTTTGTTGTGTCAATATGAGGTTTAGCCTCAGATAAGAAAGACCATGTTTGTACAGCTAATTGAGAGCACAGCGGAGTTTTTAGTCTATGAATCCATTCGGGACGAGTCCCTCGGCGATTTATGGGAATCTGACCATCACCTCAAGGAATTGAGAGTACCTAAGCTCCTAAGACTAGCTAAAACCTTCTGGAGTTTCCTACTAATTATTAAGGCCTCTGCCATACTCCTACTAGAAGAGGAGATAATCCCGCTACTGAAAGGGAAAGAGGATACTAGCTGTGAAGACTCCTGTGATCCTACGAAATTGTTGAATTTCTCAGATTTTACTGACGACGATATTATTCAAGTCAAGCATTACTGCGATAACCGATATTTATACAGTCCTGACTTTAGTAAAAAACTATTGGCCTTAGGCTCTCCTACTCTACGAAGCTACTATTGGATAAACAAAGCCGAGCGAATTATAGAGAAATATCAAGGTAGAACCCGAAAGGACATTGATTCAGAGGCGATTGTAAATAGTTTCATGCTTAGTAGCCTGGTTAGAAAAATAGAATCTACTCCTCCTCAGGAGATGAATATTCGAGCTTTCTCTAAGCTGGTTAAAGAGATTAACTTGACTCCAGACTTTATTGACCGCTACGTAAAGTTTGACCCAGCAACTCATAAACGACAACTAATTTTCAGAACTTGGTCTCTAGCAGTCTACGTAATTAGCTGGATGCCTGGTCAGGAATCTTGGGCCCACCACCATGGCTATGCCCTCGACGCCATTAAAGTGATTCATGGCAAGATGACCCATTGGCACCTCAAAATGGGAGTTCAGGAGGGGGATATTCCCTTTGAGTGCTTCGGGCGAAAACGCTATGAAGGTCCCTCAGAAGTCTTGACCGATGGAGATGTAGTGCTAGTCGATCGCTGCTGCGGCCACCAGGTTGGTAACCTATCCACTGACAATTTAGTCACTCTACATTTCCGCTTTGGTCATCCCCCCGAAGATGATTATTGGCGGACCACCGATGACACTGAAATGTTTGTTTGGAACCCAACCGAAGGTTGTTTTGATCTGATTCAACCCGACCTCGGGCGATATAGCTCAATCCTAACTTAGGGCATTGGTGTATTAGGGCTAGAACCCCGGTTCATAGGCCAGGCTTGTGGGGCTGCTTGGCAAGTCACTTAGAATCCGGGGTTCTGGATCGCTGCACACCTTTTCTACAATCAAGACTTAGTTTATTACGGAGACGGAGATCGGAGATTAAATTGCTATTGGAGAAAATCCCGTAATGTCTAGAGTGGTGGCTCCTCACGAAAAGGTAGTTCACCATTCCCTCAGCAAAAGCCTTCCACTCCCCTACCTAAACGCGGCGGTACCAAATCGGGGGACGCCCACACCGGTTAATTCCATGTAGCCCTGGGCGGCGGCGTCTACCCATCGTGGGCTCCGTCGGGGAAGCTGACCAGTTCGTTGATGAAGCTGTGGGTCCAGGGGGCCTGC
>JBIKMO010000393.1:0-3631 GCA_044359175.1 Burkholderiaceae bacterium
GGTGCTGCGCCGGCCCGCGCTGCTCGACGACCCGCGTTGCGCGGGCAATGCGGCGCGCGTGGCGAACCGCGCGTTCGTCGACGGCGTGGTGACCGAGGTCTTCGGGGAACTGAGCGCCGCGGACGTGGTCGGCCGTCTGACCGAGGCGCAGACCGCCTACGGCAACGTCAATTCGGTGCACGACCTGATCGAGCACCCGCAGCTGCGGACGCGGCCGATGCCGGTGAACGGCCGGCAGGTCGAGGTGCCGGCGTCGCCGTGGGGCGTGGCCTGGGAGGCGGCCGAGTTCCCTGCCGCGCCGCCGCTGGACGCGCAGGGCGCCGCGATCCGAGCGGAATTCGCGGACCACGGCCCGCCGTCCGGCCCGACGGCGGCCGTCCAGGCCGGGCGCTGAACGCGGGGTCCGCCCCGGCCGCAGGCTTGCGAACCTGACGATCGCCGGCGCGCGGGCGATCGCGCGCCGCGTCGGGCCCGACGCGCCGGCCCGGCGCGGCGAGGCGAGTGCCACTCAGGCCGCGATCACACCGTGAACTGCGTCACGCCGCGCACCTCGCGGCGGCTCGGGCCGCTCCAACGGGAGGGGCGCGCCGACGGACGGACTCAGGCGGTTGCAGGCGCGCACCGTTCGCCGCCCGACCCTTCCCGCTCGTCGCACGGGCGGAGCGGCTTCCGGGGGGCGCCGCTACGCTCCGTTCATCCGTCGATCGTGCTCGCAGGGGGCGGCACGATGCGCACGGCGTTGAGGCACCATGGACGCGGCACGCTGCAGCGGGCAGGACACTCGGGCGGGCGGCTTCACGCTGGTGGAGCTGCTGGCGGTGATCGCGGTCGCCGCGATCCTGGCCGCGACCGCCGTACCGAGCTTCACCCGGTTCCTGATCTCGGCCCGCGTGTCGCAGGCCGAGAACTCGCTGCGCGGTGCGATCGAGCTCGCCCGGTCCGAGGCGGTGGTCCGCTCGACCCGCGTCGGCGTGTGCCGCAGTGCGACCAGCAACGAGGCGGTACCGAGCTGCACGCAGGCGGCCACCGGCGGGTACGGCGCGACAGACTGGGCGGTCGGCTGGCTGGTCTACGCCAAGGCGGCGGCGAATGCAGCCGATGCCTTCGAGGCGAACGACGTGGTGATCCGTCGCCAGTCGGCGCTGTCGCCGCAGGCGACCGGGTCGCGCGTGATGGTCTGGGGGCCGGCGGCCGCGCCGCTGGTGTTCGGCTGGAACGGCGTGCGCGCGGCCGGTCCGGTGGGTTCGTTCGGCGTGGATTTCGGTCCGGCGCTGTCCGCCCCGGGGCCGTTGACGTCGGCGAGCGCGTCCTGCGTGGCGGTCAACGTGGTGGGTCGCATCGACGTCTCCCGGCCCACCGGCGGAGTCTGCCCGTGAACGCGCGCGGATTCAGTCTGCTGGAGGTGCTGGTCGCCCTCACGATCGCGGCGTTCGGCCTGCTGGGCATCGCGTCGCTGCAGGCCCGCTCGCTGTCGATGCAGCTCGACTCCGAGTCGCGGCGCGTGGCGGTCGGACTGGTCGCGCAGCTGCGCGAGCGCGTCACCGCGAACCAGGAGGGCTACGGTCAGGCGCTGGGTACCGGCTACACGAGGACGCTCGACCCGGGTGCCACGGTGACGGTTCCGCCGTGCGCCAATGCGTCGGCCTGCAACGCGGTCACCGAAGTGCCGCCGCGACAGGTCGCGCAATGGCTGCTCGACGTGAACCGCCAGCTGCCCGGGGCTGCCGCCCGAGTGGGTCCTGCGATCGCGGGCTCGTCGACGTCGATGTCGGTGACCGTGGGCTGGATCGAACCGAACGCGCAGGCGGTCGCGCCCGACGCCGCGTGCGCAGCGATCGCTTCGGTGAACGCCAATCCGGCGTATCGGTGCATCACCGTGGTGCTGTTCCCGGGATGAGCGCCGCCGCCGCCCTCGCCGTCTCGCGGCGCGCCGACCGGCAGGCCGGGCGCACGCTGATCGAATTGATGGTCAGCGTCGCGATCGCGCTGGCGATCACCGCCGCGGTCGCGAGCGTGTACGTGAGCACGTCGCGCACCGCGCGCGTGGCCGGCGAGCTCGCCGGGATCGCCGACGGCGGCCAGGTCACGATGCAGCTGATCGGCGACGCGATCCGGCAGGCGGGCTACGGCGAGATCGTCGGCTCGGACCTTGCGCTCGGCGCGGGCCAGGTCGGATTGAACCGGTCGCAGACGCTGTTCGCCGCCGGCATGGCCGTCGGCGGCTGCACCGGCGCACGATTCGTCGACGAAACGCTCGAGACACCGGTGTGCGGTGCCGCGGGCTCGGCGAACTTCGACACGCTGCTGGTGCGCTTCCAGGGCGATGCGGTGATCCCGCCCGCGCAGGGCCGCATCGACGACTGCCTGGGCGGCCAGGTGCCGGTGGTCGATCTGCCCGCGGGCCATCCGGGGATCGCCCGCGTCGCGTCTCGTCCGATGATCCACGGCGTGTACTACGGCCTGAACGGCGCGCTGTGGTGTCGCGGCAATGGCCGCGCGACGCAGGCCGATCCGTTTCCGGCGGCGCAGCAGCTGATCGGCAACGTCGAGCAGTTCAAGGTGTTCTACGGCTTCGACGACGTGCGCTGGGCCAGTCCGGCCACCTCGGTGGCTGCCAGCACGCGCAGTCTGCGCGACGCGGCGTGGATCAACGGCCAGGACCCGACCATGGCGGCATGGGACTTCGTGGTCTCGGTGCACGTGTGCATGGTGGTCCGTTCGGACCCGGATGCGGGCAAGGGTCTGACGCGCACGCAGTCGCCGACCTACGAGCGCTGCCCGCAGACGGCAGCGGAGGCGGCCGGGAGCTTGCCGCAGGTGACCGCGACCGACGGGGCGCTGCGCCGAACCTACCTGCAGACGTTCACCGTTCGCGGCAGCACGCCCGCCAACCCGCGCTTGTTCATGCCGTGACGACGAGGACCGCCGCGATGCGCGACCCGCGATTCCGACCCGCACGCCGACAGCGCGGCTTCGTGCTCGCCGTGGTGCTGGTGCTGCTGGTCACGCTGACCGTGGTGGTCACCGCGCAGGTGCAGCGCGCGACCGTGGGGCAGGCGCTCACGACGAACTCGAGCGACTACCTGCTCGCCGAGACCGCGGCCCAGTCGGTGCTCAGGTACTGCGAGGCCGCGGTGATGCAGTCGATCGGCCAGCCGGACAGCGTGCGGACGACCACACCCGGAACGCGCGGCGTCGACGTGGCGGCATGGCGGGACGCGGGCAAGTGGGCCGCGAGTTCGGTGACGCTGAACGCGGGAGCGGTCGCCTTTCCAGGCGTGGCCGGGTTCGCCTGCCTGTTCGAGGACGCGACCGGGGATCTCGTGCCCTCGCAACACCAGAACGACCTGAACGCGGAGTCCGGCGGCGCCGCCCCGCTGTGCGCGGTGCAGCCTTCGGTCAGTCCGAGGCTGTGCAAGTACCGGGTCACCGCGCGCGTGACGCTCGAGCGGGGCCGGCAGTTGCACCTGCAGAGCGAGCTCCGGTTCGCGATCTGAGACAAGCGCCATGAACACGACGACCGACCCCACCGATTCCGACGACCGCCAGGCGAGGTTCGCGCGTCGCGCGTCGACGCGGGCGCTGGTCTGGCTGCTCTGCGCGCTCAATGCGATGCCCGCGTGGGCGACCA
>JBIKMO010000123.1:0-12640 GCA_044359175.1 Burkholderiaceae bacterium
CCGCCGCCGAGCCCGCCCCGACGAAACGCGCGCCGCGCCGCAGGCGGACCGCCGCGGCCGCCGCCGAGCCCGCGCCGGTCGCGGCGGCGGCCGCGCCGCCGGTCAGCGACGCCGCGCCGATCGAGGTGGACGGGGACGACCCGTTCCTCGCGTCGCTGTTGCCCGAGTCGGCGCTCGAGGAACCGCCCGCCGAGCCGCGCCGCGAGAAGCGCAGCGAGGAGGAGCGCCGCCAGGAGGCGCTCGAGCTGGCGGTCGAGACGATCGAGGCGCTGATCACCGAGCGTGGCGCCGACGACAAGATCTGGGGCTCGATGGTCAAGCAGACGCTCAAACGCCGCCGCCCGGGCTTCGCCGAGAGCTACTACGGCTACCGCTCGTTCAACGATCTGCTCGAGGACGCGCGCGACCGCGGGCTGCTCGCGCTCGACCACGACGAGAAGTCGGGCGGCTACGTGATCCGGCTGCTCTGAGTCCGCCCGCCCCCCGTGGACTCCACGCTGGTCATCCCGCGCCGCTTCAACGGCCCGCCCGCCTCGGGCAACGGCGGCTACGTCGCGGGACGGCTCGCCGATGCGCTCGGCGAGCGCTCGGTCGAAGTCACGCTGCGCGCCCCCCCACCCCTCGAGGTGCCGCTCGTGCTCGTTCGAGGTGACGACGGAACGGTCGCGCTGCTGGACGGCGAACGGTTGCTGGCGCAGGCGCGCGCGCAGGACTTCGCGCTCGAGGTGCCGCCCCCGCCCGATGTCGAGGCCGCTGCGGCCGCCGGCGCGCTCGGACGGCTGCGCGCGCACGGCCGCACCGGCAACCCCTACCGGCACTGCATCGGCTGCGGTATCGAGCGTGCCGACGGACTGCGGCTGCTGCCCACGCCGGTCGGCGACGCGGGCGCGGTCGCCACCGACTGGACACCCGAGGCGTCGCTCGCCCGGGCCGACGGCACGCTGCCCGATCCGCTCGCGTGGATCGCGCTCGACTGCCCGGCGGGCATCGCCTGGACCCACCGGCTGCCGCACGCGGGGCCGCTGGTCACCGGACGGATCGCCGCGCGCATCGACGCGCCGCTGCGCGTCGGCGAGCGGTACGTCGCGATGGGCTGGCCGATTGCACGGGACGGTCGCAAGCTGCTCGCGGGCAGCGCGATCGTCGATGCGGACGGCAACGTGCGCGCCCGCTCGCTGCAGCTCTGGCTGGCGCCCCGCGCCGACTGAACCGGCGGTGCGGGGCAGCCGACCGGGATCCGCGACGCGCGGTACCCGGAACGGCCGGCGCGGCACCATCGGCTATCCTGAGGCGATGTCCGCTCCCGCCCCACAGGCCGGCGACACCCGCATCGTGGCGGCGGTCGCCACCGTCCACGCGTGTTCGCACTTCTTCCACCTGCTGGTGGTGCCGCTGTTCCCCTGGATCCGGCCCGAGATCGGCCTGAGCTACGCGCAGCTCGGCATGATGATGACCGTGTTCTACGTGGTCTCCGGCGTCGGCCAGGCGCTCGCGGGCTTCGTCGTCGATCGCATCGGCCCGGTGCCGGTGCTGCTCGCGAGCCTGGCGCTGTTCGTGCTCGCCGCGCTGGTCGTGGCGACCGCGCCCGGCTATGGCGCGCTGGTGGCCGGCATGGCGATCGCCGGGGTCGGCAACGCGACGTTCCACCCGGTCGATTACTCGATCCTCAACGCGCGGATCGCCACGCCGCGCCTGGGGCGCGCGTACGCGACGCACGGCGTCGCCGGCAGCCTCGGCTGGGCGGCCGCGCCGGTCTTCCTGGTGGGCATCGCGCAGTTCGCCCACTGGCGCGTCGCGGTCGCGGCGGCCGGCGCGCTCGCCGGCGCGCTCGCGCTGTGGGTGTGGGTCGAGCGCGAGCGCCTGGCCGGCGCGCCGGTCGGGCGGCTCGGCGTGGTGCGGGCGCCCCCCAGCGCTGCGGGCCGGGCCGACCAGGACGAATTCGCGTTCCTGCGGCTGCCCGCGGTGTGGATGAGCTTCGGCTTCTTCCTGGTGCTGGCGGTGTCGTTCAGCGCGGTGCAGACCTTCGGTCCCGAATCCGCCGGCCAGCTGCACGGTGTCGCGCCGCACTGGGTCGCGCTGTGCCTGACCGTCTACATGCTGTGCAGCGCCGCGGGCATCCTGGTGGGCGGCATCGTCGCGAGCGACCCGTCGCGAGCCGAACCGACGATCGCGGTGAGCTACGGCGTGGCCGCGTGCACCGCGGTGATCCTGGGGCTCGTGTCCGTGCCGGCGTGGGCGGTGCCGCTGCTGTTCGGGCTGCTCGGCGCGGGCTCCGGCATGGCCGGCCCGTCGCGCGACCTGCTGGTGCGGCGCGCGACCCCGCCGGGCGCCACCGGGCGGGTCTACGGCACCGTGTACTCGGGGCTCGACGCCGGCATGGCG
The DNA here is from genome assembly GCA_044359175.1 of Burkholderiaceae bacterium. Lineage (GTDB taxonomy): Bacteria > Pseudomonadota > Gammaproteobacteria > Burkholderiales > Burkholderiaceae_E > UBA4615. Next base: position 2,383 of record JBIKMO010000123.1, read on the forward strand.
CTGTCGCCGCTCGCTTTCGGCTGGCTGATGGACCACGGCCAGACCGCCGCGGTGTGGCTGGGCATCGCGGCGTTCCAGATCCTGCTGATCGCCACTGCGGTGAACGTCGGGCGGCTCGCCCGCACGCCCACGGCGGCCGCAGCGGCCGGACGCTGACGCTCCGCGGCTGCTGGCGCCACCGGGCGGCGACGCCCTCGGGCCCCGGGGCCCGGGGGGCCGAGGCCCCCCGACACCGGAGCGACCCGTGCCGCCTCAGTCGCGCGGACCCGCCGAGCCGGTCAGATCACCGGTGTGCTCGCCCAGCCGCGGCGCGCGCGCGGGCGGCTGCGGCGGACGACGGTCCCACTTCGCGCCGGTGCCCAGGTCGGGCACCGTGCCGCCGGGGTAGTCGACCCGCGTGACCGGCGCGGTCGCCATCTCGCCCGTGGACCACTCGCGCATGAACTCGGCGAGCGAGCGCACCCGCGCGGCGGGCACCCGCGCCGCCGCGAGCTCGCGCTCGAGCGCGGCCGCCGAGCAGGTCGCGAACGCCTCGGCGAGGCGCGCGCGCAGCGCGGCGTCGTCGCGCGCGACGACGAAGCCCGTGCCGCGCGCCATCGCCGCGACATCCACCAGCGACTCGTCGGCGAGCAGCGCCTCGACGCCGAGCGTGCGGCACAGCGTCGCGAACTGCGCCGGCGTGTTGGCGGCGGTGGCGATCCAGCCGTCCGCGCACCGCCAGGTCGATCCGCCCGGGCTGCCCGTGAAGCCGCGGTTGCCCACGCGCGGGCGGTCGCGGCCCTCGACCGCCGCGGCGACCGCGGGCGTGAGCATCAGGTGCACGCCGGCCTGCACCATCGAGACGTCCAGATACGCGCCCTCGCCGGTGCGCTCGCGTCGCAGCAGGGCCGCGAGCACCGCCTGCGCGGCGGCCATGCCCGCGGCCGCGTCGATCACCGGAAACCCCACCTTGATCGGCGGATCGCCCTCCTCGCCCTGCAGCGACATCATGCCGGTGAGCGCCTGCACGACGTGGTCGTACGCACCGCGCGGCGCCCACTCGCCTTCCTGACCGTAGCCCGAGATCGACGCGTAGACGATGCGCGGGTTCACCGCGCGTACCGCGTCGTAGCCCAGCCCCAGGCGCTCGACCACGCCGGGCCGGAAGTTCTCGATGAACACGTCCGCCTCGCGCGCGGCCGCCAGCAATGCGGCCACGCCCGCCGGGTCCTTCAGGTCGACCTCGGCCGATCGCTTGCCGGCGTTGACCGTCGCGAAGCCCACGGTCACGCCCTCGTCGACGCGCTCGCGCAGGCCCGCGCGCAGCACGTCGCCACGCCCGGGCAGCTCCACCTTGGTCACCTGCGCGCCGTAATGGGCGAGGTACAGCCCGCAGGTCGGTCCCGCGATCACATGCGAGACGTCGATCACCCGCATGCCCTGCATCGGCTTCATCAGGCCTCCCTGAGTCCGATCAGCTCGACCACCCGGGCCCATTTCGCGCTCTCGGCGCGAGTGTGCTCGGTGAGCTCGGCGGGCGACTTCGACAGCCGGACGGTGGTGCCCGACTGGTCCGCGTGCTCGCGCACCGCCGCCGACGCGTACGCGATCTGCGCCGCATCGAACAGCTTCGCGATCAAGTCCCGCGGCGTGCCCGCGGGCACCCACAGGCAGCTCCACGACTCCTGCACCAGCAGCTCCGAGCCGAACAGCTCGCGCAGCGTCGGCGCTTCGGGCAGCGGCGCGATGCGCGCGGCGTTCGACACCGCGAGCGCGCGCACGCGGCCCTGGCGGATGCCGGCCATCGCGGTGCCGGCGATCGGCAACGCGAACTGGATCTGCCCGCCCATCAGCCCGGGCACGATCTCCACCGAGCCGCGGTACGGCACGTGCACCGCGTCCAGCCCGAGCACCTTGCAGAACGCGCCGCCGGCCAGGTGGGCTGCGGTGCCCACCCCGCCCGAACCGTAGTTGAACCCACCGGGCCGGGCGCGGATCGCGGCGACCAGCTCCTGCGCGGAGCGGTACGGCGCGTCCACCGGCACCACCAGCACCGTGCCCGAGGTCTCGGTCATCGTCACCGAGTCGAAGCTGGTCAGCGGATCGAACTTCACCGCCGGGCGGATCGCCTTGTGGATCAGGAACTGCGCCCCGCCGATCAGCACGTTGTAGCCGTCGGGGGGCATCAGCGCGGCGACCTCGCCGGCGATCACGCCGGCGGCGCCGACCCGATTCTCGACCAGCACGTTCTGCCCGAGTGGCCGCGCGAGCTCGGGGGCGACCTTGCGCGCCATCAGGTCCGGCCCGCCGCCCGGCGCGAACGGCATGATGAGCTTGACCGGGCGGCTCGGCCAGGCGCTCTGCGCGGCACTCGGCCGCGCGAGCACGGATGCGCCGAGAGCCGCGCCGAGCGCGAGCAGCCGGCGGCGTGCGACGGGGGGCATGGCGGGTCTCCTCGTTCGGGGGTGGCGGATCGGTCGTCCACCGTCCTTCAAGGGTACCCGTGATCGGACGCGCCCGCCCGCAGGCCGGGGCACCGCCGACACGGACCGAGCCGCCCGCCGGCCATCAGTGCAGCAGCGGGCCCCCGGATTCCAGCATCGTGCGCACCTGCAGCGCCTCGCTGCGATGCAGCCGGATCGCGGCGAGCGTTCCCGGCCGGTCGCGCAGCTGCAGCTTGAGCAGACCCCGCGGATCGAGGGTCGCCTCGGGCCCTTCCGACCAGACGAACTCGACCTCGGCGATGTCGAAGGTCAGCGACACCACGCCGCCGATCTGACAGCGCGTGCCGTCGGTGGTCACGGTGATGTCCGGATTCAGCTCGACCTGCCAGGTCACGCCCATCGCCGTTCCTCCAGAGGGCACGCGCCGCGTGCCCGGGGTTACTTCGCCTTGGCCCAGGCGGTGCACCAGCCGGTGGGGCTGATCTGCGTGTCGCCGGGGATGATCTTGCAGCCGCCGCGGTCCTTCGCGGTCTTGCCCGGCACCCAATGCAGGCAGGTGTTGCACTGCTGATCGCCTTTGGGGCCGTCCTGGTACTTGAGCGCCTGGCGGATCTGCGGGTTGGTCTGTGCGCGGCTCGAGCCGCTCCACACCATCGCGACGCCGGCCGCCAGGCCGGTCGCTCCCGCCGCCAACAGACGCCGACGATCCTTCGATTCCGCTCGCATCGCATCCACTCCGTCGCTCGGGGTCGTCGCAGGATGCGACGCCCAAGGGTAGTGACGCAGCGGACGGCCGGAAGTTGCAGCCCGGCGGCCCGCGTCCGGTGCAACTTCCGCAGGGCCCGCGCGTCAAGCGTGACATCATGCCCCGCGCCGCCATGAGCACCGAACCTCCTCCGGTCGTCCGTGCGGGCATTCACGTGCCCGCCGACCCGCCCGCCACCGCCGACGGTGCGCTGGTGGAACGGGCGTGCGCGGGCGACCGGCTGGCCTTCGAAGTGCTGGTCGTCAAGTACCAGCGGCGCGCCGCGGCCGAAATTCGCCGCGTCGTGCACGACCCGTCGATCACCGAGGAACTGACGCAGGACGCGTTCATCCGCGTGCACGACGCGCTGGCCGACCTGCAGGACCGCGACCGGTTCTGGCCGTGGCTGCGCACGATCTGCCGCAACGTCGCGAGCAGCTACCTGCGTAACCGGCAGAACCACCTGGATGACCGGCCGGTCGACCCGGACGCGGAGTCGACGCTCGCCGCGCTCGAGCGCCACGGCGCGCACGGCAGCGTCGAGGACGAGGTTGCCGCGCGCCAGCTGTTCGACGCGCTGCGCACCGCGGTCGACCGGCTGCCCGACCGCCAGCGCGACGCGATCCTGATGCGCGAGATCGAAGGCCTCGACTACCGTTCGATCGCGGCCACGATGGGCCTGCCGGTGAACACCGTGAAATCGCTGATCTTTCGCGGACGCGACGCGATCGCCGCAGCCCTGCGTCCGCTGCTGCAACCGACCCGAGCCCGCCGCTGGTGAGACGGCCCCGATGAACGAAGACACCCTGTCCGCCTTCCTCGACGACGAACTGCCGCCGTCGCGCGTCGGCGAGCTGCTGGATGCGCTGCGCGCCGGCGCGCCGGGCGCATGCGAGACCCGCGACGGCCTGACGCTGCTGCAGCTCATCAAGGATGCGCTGGCCGGCGTCGAGGCGCCGGACGACGGCTTCACGCTGCGCATCCTCGGCCGCCTCGACGCGCACCGGCGCGGCGCCGGCTGACGGCCGCTGGCGGGCCCGCCGGGCACCGCGCCCGCCACCGGGATTTGCCGCAGATCAAGTGGGCGGCGAGCCGGTCCGCCGACAATCCCGTCACCGCAGGGGCCGGACCGCATCCGCGACCGGCGTGCTGCCATACACGGGAGAGGACCATGCTGAAGCTGCTGATCGCGGTCGACGGTTCGCCGGCGTCGCTGCGGGCGATCGACACCGCGGCGCGCCTGGGGCGCGACACCCCGGTCGAGGCGGTGCTGCTGCACGTGCGCGACGCGCCCTCGTACCACGGCGACATCCCGCCGTACGACTACGAACGCATCGCCGCGGCCCAGCGGCGCCATCAGGACGGCGTGCTCGAGTCGGCGCTCGCCCACGCGACCGCCGCGGGCTTGGGCGCCGTGCAGACCCAGGCGGAGATGGGCACGGCTGCCGCCGACATCGCCCGGGTCGCAAGCGACCGCCGGGTCGACATGATCGTGATCGGCACCCGCGGCGCGACCGTGCTCGGCGGGCTGCTGGTCGGTTCGGTGGCGCAGCGGGTGGTGCACCTCGCCTCGGTGCCGGTGCTGCTGGTGAAGTGATCGAAGTGATCCGCACCGGTCCGGGATCGCGGCGCTGCACGGTCCGATGAAGCCGGTCGTCGGGATCAGCCTGGGGGCGAGCCGGCACGACTTCGCCTTCGAGGCGACCTTCCTCGGCCAGCCGATGCGGGTGCGTCGCATCGGCATCGACGGCGACGCGACGGCGGCCGCGCGTGCGCTCGCGGCGCTGAAGCCGCGTCCGGCGGCGGTGGGCCTGGGCGTCGCGCGGGCCGACGCCGCGCTGCTCGCCGCGGTCCCATCCGGCGTGCCCGCCACCGACGGCGCGCGACTGGGCGGCCTGCTGCTCGAGTGGGCGGTGCGACGGGCGCAGTCACGACTGGGTCGCTGGTTCGACAACGCCCGCGTGCTGTTCCTCGACGGCCGCTCGCAGCTGAAGCTCGCGCATGCGCTGTCGGAGTACAGCCCCAACCTGACGTTCGCCGACCTGCCGGTGCACCTGGGGCTGCCCGCGATGCTGGAGTCGGTCGAATCGCTGGGCTGGTACGACCAGCTCGCGCCCTGGCTGCCGTCGTGGCTGTCGTCGCGCCAGCTTCCGGACGCGGTCCGCGAACCGTGGCAGCGCTTCCTGATCGGCCGCGCGATGCGCGAGGCGAGCGTGGTGGTGGCCGCCGCGCATCAGCTGGACGGCTTCGGCATCGAGGAGCTCGCGGGCAAGACGATCGTGACGACCACGGTCAACGACGCGCGGCTCGAGCACTTCCGCCAGGCCGGCGTGCACCTGGTGATCGACGCTGCGCCCATGCTGTTCGGGCATGCGCTCGACCCGAGCCTGCTCGATGCGATGATCGTCGCCGCGACCCATCGGCCGCCGCAGGCGATCCACGACGACGATTACCTCGCGATCATCGCCGAGGCCGGCGTCGAGCCGCGGATCCTGCGGCCCAACGGCGAGCGGCGGATCAACCGGTTCGCGTTCGTGATCCATCCGCTGTCGCAGGAGTATTTCAAGCAGGTCGAGCCGATCGAGCTGCTGTCGAGGGTATCGCCGCCGGTGCTGATGGACACCCTCGAGAAGGCGCTGGCCTACGCGCCGCCGTTCATCTACTCGAAGGTCGAGGGCATCCGTTCGCCGACCGGCGTGCAGGCCGAGGGCTGGCTGATCTCGGTCGGCGGCACGCCGCGCGAGATCATGGCGCACAGCCCGGAGTTCACCTACCGGCGGCTGCTCGACGCGGCGGCACTCGCCCGGCGGCTCGGCGCGCAGATCATGGGGCTGGGCGCCTTCACCAAGGTGGTCGGCGACGCCGGCGTGACGGTGGCGCGGCGCGCGCCGCTGCCGATCACCACCGGCAACAGCTACAGCGCCTCGGCGGCGCTGTGGGCGGCGCACGACGCGCTGCTGCGCCTGGGTCTGGTGCGCCGGCCGCGACGCGGCGAACGCGCACGGTTCAAGGCGATGGTGGTCGGCGCCACCGGCTCGATCGGCGCGGCCTGCGCGCGGCTGCTCGTGCGCGCCGCCCGCGAGGTCCACCTGGTGTCGCCCGAGTCCGCGAAGCTGCTCGCGCTGAAGGAGTCGATCCTGCAGGAGGTGCCGGATGCCCGACTGGTGCTGTCGGCGAACGCCGACCGGACGCTCGCGCAGATGGACCTGGTCGTGACCGCCACCTCGGGGGCCGGCAAGAAGGTGCTCGACATCATGAAGGTCAAGCCGGGTTGCGTGATCACGGACGTCGCGCGCCCGCTCGACCTGGCCGCCGAGGACGTGGGCCGACGCCCCGACGTGCTGGTGATCGAATCCGGCGAGATCCGTCTGCCGGGCGAGATCCGGATGAAGCCGATCGGGCTGCCGCCCGGCGTGGCCTACGCGTGCCTGGCCGAGACCGTCGTGCTCGCACTCGAGGGCCGCTTCGAGAACTTCACCGTGGGCCGCACGATCGAATGGGAGAAGGTGCGCGAGATCTACCAGCTCGGCCTGAAGCACGGCATGCGGCTGGCGGCGATCTCGGGGCTCGGCGGCGTGTTCAGCGATGCCGACATCGCGCGCGTTCGCGAGCACGCGCTCGCCGCGCGACGCGCGACGCGGCGCCGGCGACCGACCGATCGGGCGACCGCCGCCGCGACGGCGCGCTGAGCCGCCCTGGAGCCCCGCCGCGACGAGGCGCCGAGCCGCCCCGGGCCGCAGCGGCCCGGGACGCCCGGATCAGTCGGCGCTCGGCGCTTCGGTGGCCGGGGGTACGACCGGCTGCGGCACCACCGGTGCGCGAAGCGCGTCCAGGATCTCGAGCGCCGCCTGGATCGCCTCGTAACCCGCCTGGCCCGGGCTGACGTTGCGTGCGAGACGCTCGTTGGCCAGCGCCCAGGTCTGGTACTGCGCATCGCTCGGGGCGGACGCGGGCACCGGGGGCGGCGGGGCGGGACGCGCGCTCGCGGGCAGCTCCGCCAGCGCCTCCCGGATGGCCTCGTACCCCGCCTGACCTGGCTTGACCTTGGCGGCGAGCTGGGGGTGCTTGAGGGCCCAGTCCTGCATTTGCGCACCGTCGGTGACCGGTCGCGGGACGGCGGTGGCGATCGGAGGTAAGTTCATCGACGCGTTCCTTTCGGATCGAAGCGCACACGGCGCAGGGACGGCCGCCGTTCGACCGGCGGCCTCGGACGGCGCACTATCCGCTCTCGGCGGCCGCGACGACAGCTGGGGCCCACCCCAGGGGGCGTGAGGCCGCCCGCCGGCCGCCGGCCGCCGGGCGCCTGGGCGCGATGCGCGGGCGTCGGTCGCGATGCAGACCGGCCCGCGCGGCACCACGACCCGCGGACTACTCCGCCTTCGCGCCGGTGTCGGACACCACCTTCGACCAGCGCACGAGCTCGCTGCGCAGATACGCCGCGTACTCCTCGGGCGTGCTGCCGAGGATCTCGGTGCCCTGCGCGATCAGCTTCTGGCGGGTCTCCTCGTGCGCGAGCACGCGACGCAGCTCGACGTTCAGCCGCTGCACGATCGCGGGCGACGTGCCGGCCGGCAGCACCACCCCCTGCCACGCGCTCATCTCCATGCCGGGCAGCACGGTCTCGGCGAGCGTCGGCACGTCGGGCAGCACCGCCAGCCGCCGCGGCATGGTCACCGCGAGCGGGCGCAGCCGGCCGTCCTTCACGTACGGCAACGCGCTGTTGACCGTGTCGGTCATCAGCTGCACGACGCCGGCCGCCGTGTCCAGCAGCGCCGGCGCGCTGCCCTTGTACGGCACGTGGGTCATCTGCAGCCCCAGCGACGAGGCGAGCGCCGCGGTCGCCAGATGCGTGATCGTGCCGGTGCCCGAGGAGCCGTAGTTCAGCCGCCCGGGATTCGCCTTCGCGTGCGCGACGAACTCCTGGATCGAGCGGGCCGGCACCGACGGGTGGACCATCACAATCATCGCGTTGGTGGCGGTGGTGGACACCGGCACGAAGTCCTTGAGCGTGTCGTACGGCACCTTGCCGTAGAGCGCCGGCGCGATCGTGATCGCCGAGGTGTTGTAGAAGAGCGTGTGGCCGTCGGCCGGCGCCTTCGCGGCGAGGTCGGCCGCCAGGTTGCCGCCGGCGCCGGGCTTGTTGTCCACCACCACGGTCTGGCCGATCTGCTCGGACAGCCGCTGCGCGACCACCCGGGCGACGATGTCGGTCGGCCCGCCGGGCGCGAAGCCGATGATCATTCGCAGCGGGCGGGCGGGCCAGGCCGGGGCGGCCGGCTGCGCAAACGCGGCGCCGGCGAACGGGAAGGCGGCGCCGGCGAGCATCAGGCGGCGGCGCGGATGGGGCGAGGTCATGGTCGTCCGTCTCCTCGGAGGGTCGCGCGGGGTCGGGCCGCGTCGTGTGCGGCGCGCCGCGGAGGGCGCGCCGGGGCTCAGGCGTCGAACCGGTCGAGCACCTCGCCGGGTCCGTGTCCCGGCGAATGCGCGACGATGGTACGCCCGTCGAAGGTCCGGGTGCCGTTGACCCATACGCCGTGCACGCCGATCGGATCGCGGACCAGCCGCCGTCCGCCCCCGGGCAGGTCGTGCACCGCCCGCAGCGGCTGCAGCCCGACGCGGGTCGGGTCGAACAGCAGCAGGTCCGCGGGGCCGCCGCGCACGATTCGGCCGCGCCCCGGGATACGGAACGCCTGGGCCGGGTGCGAGGTGAGCCGGCGTACCGCCTCGGGCAGCTCGAAGGTGCCGGTCTCGCGCACCCAGTGGCCGAGCAGGTGCAGCCCGAATCCGGCGTCGCACAGGTAGCCCAGGTGCGCGCCCGCGTCCGACAGCGTGATCACGCCGGCACGGTGCCTGAGCAGCGGCGCGACCCCCTCGTCGCGATGGTTGAAGAAGCGCCCGCCGAAGCGGGTCGCCAGACGCTCGGACAGCGCGAGGTCGAGCAGCCAGTCGATCGGGTCGCGGCCGGCTTCGGCGGCGAGCGTCGCAACCGGGCGGTCCTGCAGCGCGGCGTTCGGCGGCGTGGCCAGACCGACGGTGACCTGCGACCAGTCGCCGCTGAACAGCACGCCCGCCGGCGGCGAGCGCAGGTCGGCGCGGAAACGCTCGCGGAACGCCGGATCGGCGTACAGCCGCGCGAGCGCCTCGGCATCGGCCGCGGCGGCCGCGGCCTTGACGGGGCCGAACGACGGCAGCGGGTACCAGACGTAGGGCGAGTGCAGGTCGAAGTCGAAGGTGAGCGGCTGGCAGCTGGTCAGCATCCGCAGATCGCGGCCGCGGTCCATCGCCTGCGCGCAGTGCTCGTACATCGCGAGGCCGCGCGTGGGCGCGGCGTCGCAGTACATGGCGAGCACGGTCGAGATGAATGCCGGCCGGCCGGTGCGCGCGACGATCGCCTCCATCACCTGCGGGGTCGCGCGCGCGCCGGTCGCGCTCATGAACACGCCGCGGCCAGCGTCGCGCAGCGGCTCGAGCAGCGCGTGCAGCTCGCGGTCGGAGGCGAGGGTCGAGGGCATCGGCGCACCGCCCCAGCCGCTGTGGTTTGGCGAGAACGACGACGCGAACCCGATCGCGCCGGCGGCCATCGCGTCGCGCACCTGCGCGGCCATCGCGGCCAGCTCGGCGTCGGTGGGCTCGGCGCGCAGCGAGGCGGCCTCGCCCATCACCGCGGTGCGGATCGTCGAGTGCTGCGCGAACACCGCCACGTTCAGCGACGGCTTCACGCGCCGAAGCTGGTCCAGGTAGCCGGCGAAGGTCTCGAACTCCCACCGCGTGCCGGCGCGCAGGGCTTCGAGATCCATGCCCTCGACCACCGACAGGTTGCGCAGCAGCGTATCGCGCAGCGGTGCCGGGCACGGGGCGATGCCGAAGCCGCAGTTGCCGAGCACCGCGGTGGTCACGCCGAGCGCCGGCGACGGCGCGCAGCCCGGGTCCCAGGTGATCTGCGCGTCGTAGTGGGTGTGCAGGTCGACGATGCCCGGCATCAGCGCGAGCCCGCCGGCGTCCACCACCTCGGCCCCGGCGGCCTCGCGTGCGGCCGCCTCGCCGATCGCGGCCACGCGGCGCCCGCGCACCAGCAGGTCGGCGCGCACCG
>JBIKMO010000124.1:0-12602 GCA_044359175.1 Burkholderiaceae bacterium
CATGCCGCACTCCGTCGCCCCTCCGCTGCCCGACCGACCCGAGTGGATCGGCGTCGCCGACGGGGCTGCGCTGCTGGCGGCGGGCCAGCTGTCCTCCGAGGCGTGGGTAGGCGCGCTGCTCGCGCGGGCGCTCGAAGTCGCGGCCCCGGTGGCGGCGTACGTGAACCTCGCGGGCGAGGCCGCGCTCGCCGCCGCGCGCGAGGCCGACCGCGAACTCGCCGCAGGCCGACGCCGCGGCCCGCTGCACGGCGTGCCGTGGGCCGCGAAGGACCTGTTCGACGCCTGCGGGCTGCCGACCACCGGCCACTCGCGCGTGATGCGCGACCGCGTGCCGGTGCGCGACGCCCCGGCGGTGGCGCTGCTGCGGGCGCAAGGAGCGGTGCTGCTGGGCAAGCTCGCCACCCACGAGTTCGCGCACGGCGGACCGTCGCTCGATCTGCCCTGGCCGCCTGCGCGCAACCCTTGGGACCTGGAACGCTTCACCGGCAGTTCGAGCAGCGGCTCCGGTGCCGCGCTGGCCGCCGGCCTCGTGCCGATGGCGCTGGGTACCGACACCGGCGGATCGATCCGGATCCCGGCGGGTCTGTGCGGCGTGGTCGGGCTCAAACCCACCTACGGCCGGGTGAGCCGCCGCGGCGTGTACGCGCTCGCACCGACGCTGGACGTCGCCGGCCCGATGGCGCGCTGCGTGCGCGACGTTGCGCTGATGCTGCAGGCGATCGCGGTGCACGACCCGCGAGATGCGGGCAGCGTCGCCGCGCCGACACCGGACTACGCCGCGGCGCTCGACGGCGACCTTCGCGGGCGGGTGATCGGCGTGCCGCGCCACCTGTGGCAGGACGACCTGATGGCGCCACCCGCCGCGGCGGCGGCGCTGGAGACCGCGCTGCAGGTGCTGCGCGCGCGGGGTGCGACGCTGCGCGAGGTGCGGCTGAGGCCGCTGCGCCAGTACAACGACGTGCGCGTCATCGTCCAGGAACCCGAGGCCTTCGCGCTGTTCCACACCGCGCTGATCGAGCGCGCGGGCGAGTTCGGACGCGACTTCCTCGGCCGGATCCTGCCCGGCTGCCTGGTGCCGGCGTGGGCGCGGGTGCAGGCCGAGCGCATGCGCCGGCGGATGACCGAGGAGATGCTGCAGGTGCTGTCCGGATGCCACGCGCTGGTCGCGCTGGGCGCGGGCCCCGCACCGCGCTTCGACGCCCCGCGCACGCACGGCTTTCGCCACGGCCTGTGGAGCGAGCGCCCGAACCTGACCTCGCCGTACTCGGTCACGGGACTGCCGGCGCTGTCGGTGTGTACCGGCTTCAGCGACGACGGGCTGCCGCTGTCGATGCAGATCGTCGGGCGTCCGTTCGACGAGGCGACCGTGCTGCGGATCGGCGACGCGCACGAGCGCGACACCGGGTGGCACCGCCGCCACCCCGAGCTGCCGCCCGCGGATGCGGTCGCCCCGATTGCGCTCGCACCCGAACCGGAGGACGCGCCGCTCGATCCGACCGAGCGCGCGTGGGTCGACGCCTGCGTCGCCCACGCCGGCCTGCGGCTCACCGACGTGCAGCGCGCGGGAATCGATGCGGTCGCGCCCGCGCTGCTCGCGATGCTCTCGCGCATCGAACGGGACGCCGACTGGACGTCCGAGGCCGCCGCGGTCTTCCGCGTGCCGGCCATCCCCCCGCAACCCACGGACCCCTTCGAACGGACCCCTGAATGAAGCGCATCGGCGTCGACGTCGGCGGCACCCACACCGATCTCGTGCTGGTCGACGAGGCACGCGGCCGCACCTTCGTGCACAAGGTGGCGACCACACCGGGCGACCCGTCGGCCGGCGCGATCCGCGGCCTCGCCGAGCTGTGCGCGCTGGCCGGCGTGGCCCCGCACGAGGTCGACTGGTTCATGCACGGCACGACGATCGCAACCAACGTGATCCTCGAGCACAACGGGGCCCGCGTCGGCCTGATCACCACGGAGGGCTTTCGCGATCTGCTGCGGATCGCCCGCCACAAGCGACCGCACAACTTCAGCCTGCAGCTGGACCTGCCCTGGCAGAAGCACGAACTGGTACGGCGCCGCGACCGGCTGCCGGTGCGCGAACGCGTGGGCGCGCCCGACGGCCGCGTGCTCGCACCGCTCGACGAGGAGGCGGTGCGCGCGGCGGCGCGCACGCTGCGCGAGCGCGGCGTCGAGTCGATCGCGATCTGCTTCCTGTTCTCGTTCCTGAACCCGGCCCACGAGCGCCGTGCCGCCGAGATCGTCGCCGAGGAGGTGCCCGGGGTTCACGTGTCGACCAGCCACGAGGTGATCCCGCTGTACCGCGAGTACGAGCGCTTCTCGACCACCTGCCTGAACGCGTACGTCGGCCCGAAGACCTCGCGCTACCTCGGCCGGCTGGACGAGGCGCTGCGCGGCATCGGGCTGCGCGCGGGTCTGCATCTGATGCAGTCCAGCGGCGGCGCGGCGACGCTGGACGCCGCCGGACGCCGGCCCGTGTCGCTGCTGATGTCCGGGCCGGCCGGCGGACTGCTCGGCGGCGTGTGGGTCGGCGCGACTGCGGGCCACCCGAGCGTGATCAGCCTGGACGTCGGCGGCACCTCGGCCGACATCGGCGTGGCGCCCGACGGTCAGGTGCGCTTCAAGCACCTGCTCGACACCCGCATCGGCGACTACCACGCGATGGTGCCCATGGTGGAGTGCGACACGATCGGCGCCGGCGGCGGCTCGATCGCCTACGTCGACTCGGGCGGGCAGTTCCAGGTCGGCCCGCGCAGCGCCGGGGCCGACCCGGGGCCGTGCTGCTACGACAAGGGCGGCACCGAGCCCGCGGCCACCGACTGCCAGGTCGTGCTCGGGCGCATCGGCGCGGCCGGGCTGCTCGGCGGCCGGATGAAGCTGCGCGAGGACCTCGCGCGCCGCGCGATCGAGGAGCAGCTCGCGCGGCCGCTCGGCATGAGCGTCGAGAAGGCCGCGCTGTCGGCGCTGCGCATCCTCACCCACAGCATGGTGCTCGCGATCGAGCTCAACAGCGTGCGCAAGGGCTACGACCCGCGGGACTTCGCGCTGGTCGCCTTCGGCGGCGCCGGGCCGCTGTTCGCCTGCGACATCGCGCGAGAGTTGTCGATCCCCAAGGTGATCGTGCCGCCGCTGCCCGGCCTCACGTCGGCGCTCGGGCTGCTGACCTCGGACGTTTCGTACGACTACAGCACGACCCGGATCCAGCCGCTGGCCGGAGCCGACCCCGCGCGCATCGCCGCGGCGATCGCCGAGCTCGAGACCCAGGCGCACGCGCAGCTCGAGCGCGACGGGCTGCCGGCCGATCGGATCGCGCTGCGCCGCTTCGCCGACTGCCGCTACGTCGGGCAGGGCTACGAGCTGCGCACCGCAGGCGCCGACGGTCCGGTGGACGCGGGCTTTCTCGCCGGTCTCGCCCGCGGGTTCCACGACGCGCACCAGCGCGAGTACGGCCGCCACTTCCCCGACAAGGACGTCGAGCTGGTGAACCTGCGGGTCGTGGGCATCGGGCGCGTGCCGCCGCTCGCACCGGCCGCGCTCGCCGCGGGCGGCCCCGAACCGCCGGCCGCGGCGTTCGCCGAGCCGCGCACGGTCGTGTTCGAATCGGCGGGCGAGCCGCTCGCGGTGCGCGCGATCGTGGTCCGACGCGACGCGCTGCTCGCCGGCAACCGGCTGCGCGGCCCGGCGATCGTCGAGCAGATGGACTCGACCACCGTCATCCCCCCGGGTTTCGCGGCGGAAGTCGATCGCGCCGGCAACCTGATCATCCGCTTCGAGGAGTGACCCGATGTCCGCCCAGCCCACCCCGCGCACCGAACCCGAGTGGCCGTACGACCGCATCGACCCGGTGACCCTGCGGGTGATCGGCGGCGCGTTCGACGCGGCGGCGCGCGAGATGGCGCAGGTGCTCTACCGGATGTCGAACTCGAGCATCATCCGCGAGTCCGAGGACCTGGGCTGCGGGCTGTACGACGCGCACGGCAACGAGTTCTGCGAGAGCGAGTCCTCGCCGATGCACATCGGCTCGCTGCCCGCCTACATCCGCGGGTTCCTGCGCCGGCTGGCAGGCAACATCCACGACGGCGACGTGATCATCCACAACCACCCGTACCACGGCGCGTCGCACACGCCGGACATGGGCGTGGTTCTGCCGATCTTCCACGACGGGCGGCTGCTCGGCTTCGCGGCCGCCACCGCGCACCTGACCGACACCGGCGCGGCCGCGCCCGGGCTCAACGTCGACCTGATCGACGTGCTCGCCGAGGGCACGCTGTACGACGGCGTGAAGCTGTTCGAGCGCGGCGTTCGCAACGAAGGCGTGTGGACCATCCTGCGCGACAGCGTGCGCACGCCCGACATGAATGCCGCCGACATCGAGGCGATGGTCGCCGCGGTGCGCACCGGCGCGCGCCGGTTCCTGAAGCTCGTGGACCGGCACGGCGTGGGCGTGGTGATGGGCGCCGCGCACTACTGGATGGACTACTCGGAACGCCGCCTGCGCGCCGAGATCGCGAAGATCCCCGACGGCGACTACGCCGCCGAGAGCTGGCTCGACGACGACGGCCGCAACCTCGGGCGGCCGCTGCGCGTGGCGGTGACCGTGCGCAAGCGCGGCGACGGCATCCTGATCGATCTGACCGGCTCGGCCGACGAGGTCGAGACCGGCTACAACGTGCCCTTCGAGGGCTCGCTGAAGGTCGCCTGCTACTACATCGTGCGCACGCTGCTGCTCGACGAGGCGTCGGGCGGCGAGTTCATCCCGCAGAACTCGGGCATGTTCCGGCCGGTCGAGGTGATCGCGCCCAAGGGCAGCATCTTCAACCCCAACTATCCGCGCGCCTGCTTCGCGCGCATGGCGCAGGTGCAGCGCGTGCTCGACTGCGTGATCCGGGCGCTCGCGCCGGTGCTGCCGGCACGCGCCACTGCGGGCAACTCGGCGCACGTGATGAGCGTGTCCTACAGCGGCTTCGACCCGCGGCGCCGCCAGTACTGGGTCTGCGTCGAGGTCAACGAGGGCAGCTACGGCGGGCGCCGCGACAAGGACGGCCTGGATGCGGTCGACACGCTGATGGCCAACACGCGCAACGTGCCGTGCGAGGACGTCGAGATGCGCTTTCCGCTGCGCGTGGAGCGCTACGAGCTGCGCCCCGACCCGCCCGGGGCCGGCCGCACGCGCGGCGGCATCGGCGCGGTGCGCGACGTGAGGATCCTGGCCGACGGCTACTTCTCGTGCAACGGCGACCGCACGCTCGAGGCTCCGCGAGGCCTGTTCGGCGGCGGCGACGGGCTGCCCGCGCAGGTGGTGCGCAACCCCGGCACCGACGCCGAGCAGGTGCTGCCGTCGAAGTCCTCCGGTCGGCGGCTGACGAGCGGTGACCTGATCCGCATCGTCGGGCCCAACGGCGGCGGCTACGGCGACCCGCGCGAGCGCGACCCGCGTTCGGTCGCCGAGGACGTGGCCGACGGGTACCTGAGCCGCGAGCAGGCGCGCACCGCGTACGGCGTGGTGCTCGATGCGCACGGCGCGCCCGACGAGCCGGCGACGCGGCGGCTGCGCGGGAGCGCGCCGGGCTGAGCCGAGCGCGCCGTCCGGCAGCGTCGGGCGGTGACCCGAGCGCGCGGCCGCGCCCGCCACCGCGGGGGGCGCGCCGCCGTGGAATCCGCTCGTGGGCGGATTCCGCGTCGCGCCGATCTGGTCTACAGTCCACGGGTCGACATACAAGGGGAGCGACGATGATCCGAGCCATTCGGGCGGCCGCCGTATTCGCGGCCGCGGTGTTGAGCGTTGCGCTGACCGGAACGCCGACACACGCCCAGCCGCGTAAGGAAGTGACGATCGCCCACCAGGACATGAACGTGCCGTTCCGCACGGTCATGGAGTCCGGTGAGCTCGAGAAGGCCACCGGCTACAAGATCAACTGGCGCATGTTCGGGGGCGGCGGTGACGTGATCCGTGCGATGAGCTCGGGCGACGTGCAGATCGGCGAGGCGGGTTCGTCGCCGATCGCGGCGGCCGCCTCGCAGGGGCTGGACATCGAGCTGTTCTGGATCCTGGACGACATCGCGGACGCCGAGGCGCTGGTCGCCCGCAACGGTTCGGGCATCGCGAAGATCGAGGACCTGAAGGGCAAGCGGGTCGGGGTGCCGTTCGTGTCGACCACCCACTACCACCTGCTCTTCGCGCTGCAGCGCGCCGGCGTCGATCCGAAGTCGGTGGACATCCGCAACATGCGCCCGCCCGAGATCGGCGCCGCCTGGGAGCGCGGCGACATCGACGCGACGTTCATCTGGGATCCGGTGCTCGCCAAGGCCAAGGCCAACGGCCGAGTGATCGTCAGCTCCGGAGAACTGACCAAGGCGGGTCGCCCGACCTTCGACGGGCTGGTCGCCTCGCGCAAGTTCGCGCGCGAACACCCGGAGTTCATGCTCGCGCTGGTGCGCGCGCTCGCCAAGGCCGACGCGGCCTACCGCGACAACAAGGCGAAGTGGACCGCCGATTCGCCGCAGGTCCGGGCGGTTGCGAAATGGACCAAGGCGGATGCACAGAACGTGCCCGCAGCAATGGCGCTGTACCGGTTTCCGACGCTCACCGAGCAGGCCTCGAACGCCTGGCTCGGCGGTGGCAAGGCGGGCGGGGCGGCCAAGGCGCTTGCCGACACCTCGGCGTTCCTCAAGGAGCAGGGCCGGGTCCAGGCGGTCGCGCCGGACTACTCCACCTTCGTGAACCCGGGGTTCGTGCAGAAAGCGCTCGGCAAGTAGCGCTTCGCACACGCCGACGCGTCGCTCGACTTCGCGCGCGTCGGCGTGCCGTCAACGTGCCGCACCTGTCCATCCGCGAGCTGTCGGTCCACTTCGCGACCCGCGAGGGGCCGCTGACCGCGTTGTCGCGGGTCGATCTGGAAGTGCCCGACGGCTCGTTCACGGTCGCCCTCGGCGCTTCGGGCTGCGGCAAGACGACGCTGCTGAACGCGATCGCGGGCTTCCTCGCTCCAAGCGAGGGACGCATCGAGCTCGACGGGCGCCCGGTGATCGGACCGGGCGCCGACCGCGGCGTGGTGTTCCAGAAGCACGCGCTGATGCCCTGGCTGGACGTGTGCGGCAACGTCGAATTCGGGCTGCGCATGCGCGGCATGCCGCGCGGCGAGCGCCGCGAGCGCGCGCTGCGCACGCTGCACCTGGTGGGGCTGGAGGGTTTCGCGCACCGACCGGTCTACGAACTGTCGGGCGGCATGCAACAGCGCGTCGGGATCGCCCGCGCGCTCGCGAGCGACCCGGCGCTGCTGTTGATGGACGAGCCGCTCGGCGCGCTCGACGCGCTGACCCGGGAGACCGTCCAGACGCTGATCGTCGACGTCTGGGCCGCCTCCCGAAAGAGCGTCTTCTTCATCACGCACAGTGTCGAGGAGGCGCTCTTTCTCGCCACCCAACTCATCGTGATGAGCCCGTCACCCGGCCGGATCACCCATCGCTTCGAGCCGCCGTTCGCGCATCACTACCTGAGCCGCCGCGACGCGCGCGCGGTCAAGTCCGACCCCGCGTTCATCCGCATGCGCGAGGAGGTACTCGCGATCGTGCAGCAGCGCGAGACCGCCACGTGACCACGCCCACGCCCACGCCGCCCCGCACGACCGGCTTTCGCATGCCCGGCGAAGGCCGCAGCACGGCGATCAGCGTCGCCACCGTCGCGGTGCTGCTCGCGCTGTGGGCCGTGTCGACCAACCTGGGCTGGGTCAAGCCGCTCTTCCTGCCTACGCCGCAAGCGGTCTTCGCCCAGTTTCGCGACTACCTCACGGGCGCGGCCAACGATCGGCCCCTGATCGAGCACTTCGTCGCGAGCATGCTGCGGGTCTTCGGTGCGTTCCTGCTCGCCTGCGTGACGGCGGTGCCGGTGGGCATCGCGATGGGCGTATCGCGGATCGCACGCGGCATCTTCGATCCGCCGATCGAGTTCTACCGGCCGCTGCCGCCGCTTGCCTACCTGCCGCTGGTGATCATCTGGTTCGGCATCGACGAGACGCCGAAGGTGATCCTGATCTACCTCGCCTGCTTCGCGCCCCTGGCCCTGGCGGCGCGGCACGGGATGCGGGCGGCATCGATCGAGCAGATCCACGCCGCCTACTCGATGGGCGCGTCGCGCTGGCAGGTGATCCGGCACGTGATCCTGCCCGCGGCGATGCCGGAGGTGCTGGTGGGCATGCGGATCGCGATCGGGTTCGGCTGGACGACGCTGGTCGCCGCCGAGATGGTCGCGGCCAACGTCGGGCTCGGGCAGATGGTGCTCAACGCCTCAAACTTCCTGCGCACCGACATCGTGGTGATGGGGATCCTGGTGATCGGCGTGATCGCCTACCTGTTCGACTTGCTGATGCGCCGCATCGAACGCGCGCTCGTACCCTGGAAGGGGCGGGGCTGACGGCGCGGCGCCCGCGGCGCCGCTCGCAGGCGGTGCGGCGTCGCTTCGCGTCGCGCACCCGCCCGATCCTCACGCGTCGGCCAGCGTCAGCCCCGAGAGGTCGATCTCCGGCGTGCGGCCGCCCACGACGTCGGCGAGGACCCGGGCTGAGCCCATCGACATCGTCCAGCCGATGTGACCGTGCCCGGTGTCGAGGAACAGGTTGCGCTTGGGCGAGGCGCCGAGGATCGGCGTGCCCTTGGGCGTCATCGGGCGCAGCCCCGCCCAGCGGCTCGCCTTCTCGTAGGCCCCGCCGTCCGGGAACAGCCGGCGGATGGTCCGGGTCATGTGGGCGAGGTCGCGCTCGGACAGCGAGCGGTCGAAGCCGTTGAACTCGGCGGTGGCGGTCACGCGCAGCCGCTGCCCGAGCCGCGTCCACGCGATCAGATACTTCTCGTCGACCCCGCACACGCTCGGCGCGCCCGGGTGGCCCTCGATCGGCACGGTGAGGGCATAGCCCTTGACCGGATAGACCGGCAGGCGGATGCCGAGCGGCCGGCCGATGCCGGCGCTGTACGAGCCGAGCGCCAGCACGTACGCGTCGCCCTGCAGCGCGCCGCGGTCGGTGTCGACGCCGACGACGCGGTCGCCCTCGGCGCGCACGCGCTGCACGATCGTCGACCAGCGGAACTCGACGCCGAGCCGCTGCGCGCAGTGCGAGGCCAGCGCGTTGGTGAACCGGTGGCAGTCGCCGGACTCGTCGGTCGGGCAATGGATCGCGCCGGCGATGTTCGCGCGGTCGGGCGCGAGCGCGGGCTCGATCGCCACCGCCTCGTCGGTGCTCACCGCACGCAGCGTGACGCCGTTGTCGGTCAGCACGCGCATCGCGCCGACGCCGCGCTGGTAGTGGTCGCGGTCGCGGTACACGTAGATCGCGCCCTGCGTGCGCCGGTCGTAGTCGAAGCCGTGCCGCCGGTCGATCTCGGCGAAGCGCTGCTGCGAGTACAGGCACAGGCGGACCTTGTGGCCGGTGTTGATCGCCGCGCGCTCGGCGGAACACTCCTTCAGGAACCGCCAGCACCACGCCCACATCCTCGGATCGACGCGCAGCTTCAGCCGCAGCGCGACGTCGTCGCGGAACAGCGAATCCCACAGGATGCCGGGCGCGCGCGGCGACGCCCAGGTGTAGGCGTGGCCCGGCGAGACCATGCCCGCGTTGGAGAAGCTGGTCTCCATCGCCGCCTTATCCTGCCGGTCGACGACGACGACCTCGTGTCCGTCGCTCGCCAGCTCGTAGGCGGCGGTCACGCCGACGACGCCGGCCCCCAGGATGACGATTCGCATGCGTGCTCCCCGGTCGTGGTTGGGCGCGGACGCGCCCGCGCGCGGGGTCGGGCGCGGGCCGCGGTCAGAGCCCCGCGATCACCGCGATCTCGACCGTGAACTGCGGGGCGGCGAGCTTCGACTCGACCGTGGCGCGCGCCGGCGTGCAGCCGGGGGCGACCCACGCGTCCCAGACCGCGTTCATCTCGGCAAAGGTCGAGATGTCGGCCAGCCAGATCGTTGCCTGCGCGAGCCGCGTCTTGTCGGTGCCCGCCTCGGCGAGCAGCCGGTCGATGCGCGCGAGCACGGTGCGCGTCTGCTCGGTCACGCTCGCGCCCGGAGTCTCCAGCGCCACCTGGCCGGCGACGTAGACGGTGCCGTTCATCACCACGGCCTGGCTCATGCGCGGGCCGGCCTCGATTCGTCGGATCGTCATCGCGTCCTGTCTCCTCCACGGGTCGATCGGCCGAGCTTAACCGCTCGAAAACTGTATACACAAGCCCCGGTGCCCGATCGCACGCAGCCGCGTGCGACGGCCCCGCGCGCCGCTCGCAGCCGCCCGTACAATCGGCCCATGCCCCGCGCTCCGCGCCGCCTGGCGCCGAATCCCGCCGCGCCGCCCCCGGCCACCGCGTCCGCGCGGCGCGCCGACAGCGTCGAGCGCGTCTACCGGGCGGTGACACGGCGCGCGGTCGACTGGCGCTTCGCGCCCGGCGCGCGCATCAACGAGGTGGCGCTCGCGGCCGAGCTCGGCGTCAGCCGGACCCCGGTGCGCGAGGCACTCAACCGGCTGGCGCGCGACGGATTCGTGCACTTCGTGCCCAATCGCGGGTTCGTCGCCCGCGACCTCGGCCCCGAGCTGGTGCGCGACCTGTACGAGCTGCGGGCCGCAATCGAGGTGGCGGCGGTGCGGCTCGCGTGCAAGCGCGCGGGCGACGAGGCGATCGCGCGGCTCGCCGAGGCCTGGCGCTTCGCGACCGCCGACGCGGCGACCCGCCGCCTCGATCGGCTCGCCGCTGCCGACGAAGCCTTCCACCTCGGCATCGCACGGCTCTCGGGCAACGGGCAGCTGGTCGCAACGCTCGAGCGCGCCAACGCGCAGATCCGCTACTTCCGCCGAGTCGACCAGGAGTCGCCCGAGCGCCGCGAGCGCACGTACCGCGAGCACGGCGACGTGCTCGACTGCCTCGCCCGCCGCGACGCCCGCCGCGCCGGCGAGCTCATCGAGCGGCACATCGTGCTGAGCCGCGAGCGTGCGCTCGCGGTCACCGAGCAGGTGGTCGCGCGGCTTGCCGGCTGACGCCCGGGCGCGGCGCCACCGGGGCGCGCGGTCGCGCGGGCCGGCCTTGCGGGACGCCGCGGCCGCGGGTATCGTCGGCGAGGACCGGTCCGAGGTGCATACACTTTCTCGACGCCCAGCGACACCCGGAGGCCTCCGATGACTCCCCCCGACGCGCCGGCCGACGACCGCCCCGAGGTGGACCTCGAAGGCCTGCCGTTCCAGACCGACCGGGGCATCGGCTCGCGGGCCGCGCTCGGCCTGCTGGTGCTGGAGACCGACCAGACGATCGAGGACGAGTTCCGCGCGGTCTGGCCCGACGACGGCGTCGCGCTGTACGCGGCGCGCCTTCACAACGACGTCCGAATCACGCCCGAGACGCTGATCGGGATGCAGGATCTGATCGCACCGACGACGCGGCTGCTGCCCTTCATGGTCGACCTGTCGGTGGTCGCGTTCGCCTGCACCTCGGGCTCACTGGTGATCGGCGAGTCGCGCGTGGCCGAACTGGTGCGCAGCGTGCGCCCGAACGCCCGCGTCACCGACCCGGTCACCGCTGCGATCGCCGCGCTGCGCGCAACCGGCGTCGGTCGGGTCGCGCTGCTCACGCCCTACCTGCGCGAGATCAACCTTCGGCTGCGCGCGGCGCTGATCGCGCGCGGGTTGCGGATCCCGGTGATGGGCTCGTTCAACGAGCCCGACGACGACGTGGTCGCCCGGATCACGGCTGCGTCGCTGCTCGATGCGATCGTCCGCATCGGCGGCTCGCCGGCCTGCGACGGCGTGTTCGTATCGTGCACCTCGCTGCGCGTGGCTCGGATCGCCGAGCAGGCCGAGGCGCTGATCGGCAAGCCGGTCACGTCGAGCAATCACGCGCTCGCCTGGCACATGCTGCGGCTCGCCGGCATCGACGACCGCATCCAGGGGTTCGGCCGGCTGTACCGCACCGGACTCGCCTGAACGGCCCGCGCGGCGGTGCGGGCGGACGGCCCGGACCGCCGATGCGCGAGGGGTCCGAGCCGAGCGCGCAATCGCCGCCGACGGACGTCCCGCCTGGGGTCGACCCCAGGTTGTCCCGCGCCGGCGCCGACCGTAGCCTGCGGCCGCAGGACCGCGGCCCGAAGCCGTGGCCGCACCCCACTCCGGACCCACCGCCTTGGCCGTCAGGCTGACCCCGAGCCTCACCCTGCCCAGGCCGCCCGAATCGCGGGCGGCCGACGCCGGTCGCCTCGATCCTTCGCCAGCGCGGCCCGGTGCCACGGACCAGATCGCGCTGTGGGGCCTGGTGAGGCAGTCCGGATCACGCATCCTGCAGGAGACGCTGCCGTGGATCACCCGTGATCGGCGAGCGCGGGAAGCGCTTTCCGAAGCAATCACCCAACGGATGCTCGCGGACGGCATGCAGAACCTGCTGAAGCGGTTGCGAAACGAGGGACCGTTCACCAGGGACATCCTCGAGGCGGCGGTGGGCGCCGGACTGCGGGACATCAGCCGCCCCGGGAGGGTGAGACACGGCGGTGAGCTCGGCAAGCCCGGCGGAACCGTGATGAACGCCGCGGAGTTCAGGCGGAGCGTCGACGAGGCCTTGGCAACGGGGATCGC
>JBIKMO010000125.1:0-12517 GCA_044359175.1 Burkholderiaceae bacterium
GGATCAGGTCGGTGTAGGACGCGCTCGAGCCGAAGAAGATCGGGTTGAAGCCGGTCTTGCGCGACTCGCCGATCGTCCCGATGGTTTCGCGGATGATCGTACCGAGCACCACCATATCGCAGTTGGCTGCCCTCATTCGGGCGACCTGCGAAGAAAACTCCGTGGCGCCGCGTTTGAAGGTCGTACGCTCGACCAGCGTCATGCCCAGCGCCTTCAGGCCGAGCTCGGCGCCCCGCATGACTTCCAGACCGAACTCGTCGTCCTGATAGATGATGCACGGACGGCTGAACTTGGCGCGCTTGGCGAGTTCGGGCAGGCCGGAGCGCATCTGATCGAAGTAGGTGGCGGCGAATGAGAACTTCAGCCGGTGAAACGGATCGTACATCTCGCGTGCCGCGGTGATCGGCAGGAAGTTGATCACGTTCTTCTCGAACTGCACCGGCATCGAGGCGTTGTTCTGCGCGGTGCCGATCTGCCCGACGACCGCGAACACCCGATCCTGGTTGACCAACTTCTGCGCTGCCAGGACGGATCGGCGGGGATCGTAGCCGTTGTCCTCGACCCGCAGACGAACCTTGCGCCCGTGGATGCCGCCCTGCTCGTTGATCTCGTCGACGCGAAGCAGCATCCCGTTGAGCGACTGCTTGCCGAACGCCGCAATCGGGCCGGATTGGTCCTGGATGGTGCCGATCGTGATCTCGGTCTTGCTGATGCCCTGGGTGGGTTGGGCGTGCGCCAGCCCGGCCGACATCGCGGCGACGCCGACTGCCAGGGTGGTCCTGCGCATCATGTCCATCTGAGTCTCCTGTGGTTGCTGCACTCGCTGTCGGGCCGACCCGCGGGCCGAGACGGCCATTACCTTGCCATGACCGGCATCAGTCGCGGTACATTCCCTCGATCATCTCCGCGTACTTCTGCTGGACGAACTTGCGCTTCAGTTTCATCGTCGGGGTGAGCTCCTCGTCCTCGGCGGTCAGCTGAGTTTCGATCAGCCTGAACTTCTTCACCTGCTCGACCCGAGCGAATTTGCGGTTGACCGCCTCGATCTCGCGCCAGATCAGGTCCCGAACCTCCTTGGCGCGCGTGAGGCTCGCGTAATTCGAGAACGGCACGTCGTGGTCCTGGGCCCAGCGCTCGACGTTTTCCTGGTCGATCATCACCAGCACGGTGAGATAGGGCCGCTTGTCTCCGATCAGCACCGCATCGGTCACGTAAGGGGAGAACTTGAGTTCGTTCTCCCATTCGCTCGGCGTGATGTTCTTGCCGCCGGCCGTGATGATGATGTCCTTCATCCGGTCGGTGATGTAGAAGTACCCGTCGTCGTCAACCCGCCCGACGTCGCCGGTGTGAAGCCATCCGTCGGCGTCGATGGTCTCGGCGGTCTTCTCCGGCTGGTTCAGGTAGCCCTTGATGACCACCGGCCCGCGCAGCAGGATCTCGTCGCTGCCGGCGGCGATGCGCATCTGCAATCCTGGGCCCGGCACGCCGATGCTGCCCGGGCGAACCGCACGGCGTGGGTTGACCGTACCTGCGGCGGTGGTCTCGGTCATGCCCCAGCCTTCGCGCAGCGGCACGCCCAGCGCTTGGTACCAGCGGATGAGTTCGGGGGAGATCGGCGCCGCACCGGTCAATGCGAGCTGCGTGCGGCTCAGCCCGGTCATCCGGCGCACGTTGTCGAGCACCGTGAACCGTGCGAGCGCCCCCTTGATCGATAATACCGGCCCTGGGTCGCGACCCTGCGCGACGCACTGCGCGAGCGCCTGTCCGACCGAAAGCGCCCAACGGTACGCCAGTTGCTGGACCTTGCCGGCTTCACTCAGCGTGATCATGACCTGTGAGTAGATCTTTTCCCAGACCCGCGGTACGGCGAAGAACACATGGGGCTGGACCTCCCGCAGATTCTCGAAGACCGTCTCGGGGTTCTCGACGAAGTTCACCACCGACCGCCGCATGATCGGCGCGTAGCCGCCGATCATGCGCTCGGCGATGTGACACAGCGGCAGGAAGGTGATCCGTTCTTCGCCTTCGGGCATGCCCTCGAACAGGCTGCTCGCGAGCCCGGACAGGACCGAGCACACGTTCGCATGGGTGATCATCGCGCCCTTGGGCTTGCCGGTGGTGCCCGACGTGTACACCAGGATCGCGACGTTCTCCGGTCCGCGGCTCGTGGCACGATCGTCGAGCAAACGCGGGTTCGCCTTGAGGTAGGTTCGGCCGAGCGCGCGCAGGGCGTCCAGCGAGATGACCTGCGGATCGTCCAGGCCGGCCAGGCCTTCCATGTCGAAGACGATCACCTTGCGGATCGAGGGTAGCTGTTCACGCACCTCGAGGTACTTGTCGAGCTGCTCGTCGTTCTCGACGAACAGGTGGACCGTCCGGGAGTCTTCGCACAGGAACTGCAGCTGCGTCGAGGAATCGGTCGGGTAGACCCCATTGCACACGCCGCCCATCTGCAGCACGGCCAGGTCGGTCCAGACCCATTCGCGGCAGGTGTTGGCGAGCACCGAGGCGACCTCGCCCGGCTCGAAACCCAGGCTGACCAGCCCCGCCCCCATCTCTGCGGTCAAGGTGCCGACCTCACGCCAGCTGTAGGCGCGCCAGATGCCCAGATCCTTCTGCCGCATCATCGGCCGCTCGCCGAGCTCGGCGACTCGTTGCCGGAACAGCTCGGGGAGCGTGGAGAAGGACAGCGGCTCGGGTGTCCAGCCGAACTGATCACCAGAGACGATTCGATGGGGGTCGGCCGTTGTGCTCATCGCCAGGTCTTCTTCTTCTTCCAGCGGCGCTCACCGCGGGCACCCTGTTCCTTCATCCCCAGGTAGAACTCCTTGATGTCCTCCTTCTCGCGCAGCGCCTCGCAGCCGTCCTCCATCACGATGCGACCGTTCTCGAGCACGTAGCCGTAGTCGGCCGCGTTCAGCGCCATGTTCGCGTTTTGCTCGACCAGCAGCATCGAGGTGCCGCGCTCGCGGTTGATCCGGACGATGATCTCGAAGATCTCCTTGGTCAGGCGCGGTGACAGCCCCAGACTCGGCTCGTCCAACAGGATCAGCGACGGCGCTGCCATGATCGCCCTCGAGATCGACAGCATCTGCTGCTGCCCACCGGACAGCAGTCCGGCATCCTGCCCCGCGCGCTCCTTGAGGATGGGGAAGTATCCGTAGACGGTCTCCAGGTCGCGTGCAACCTGGTCGCGGTCCTTGCGGGTATACGCGCCCATCATCAGGTTGTCGCGCACCGACAGCAGCGGGAACACCTCGCGGCCCTCGGGCACGTGCGACAGGCCCCGCTGCACGATGACCGCCGGATCCTGCGCGGTGATCGGGGCTCCCTTGAACTCGATCGAACCGCGACGCGGGTCGATGATCCCGGAGATGGTCTTCAGGATGGTGGTCTTGCCGGCGCCGTTGGACCCCAGCACCGTGGCGATCTCGCCGGGGGCCACCTCCAGACTCACGCCTCGGATCGCGCGGATGGGACCGTACGCGCTCTCCACGTTGCCGAGCTTCAGGATCGGTCCGTTCATGCACGCCTCCGAAACGGTTCGGGGCGACGCAGGAACGACATGTCCTCGGTCGAGCCGAGGTAGGCCTCGATGACGCGCGGATCCGACTGAACCTCTCGCGGGGTGCCGACAGCCAGAGGTTCGCCCTGGTTCATCGCGAGCACCCGGTCGGACACGCGCGATACCAACGTCATGTCGTGCTCGACCATCAGCACGGTGATGCCCAGGTCGTTCTTGATGTCCTGGATCCAGAACGCCATGTCGTCGGTTTCCTCGACGTTGAGGCCCGAGGAGGGCTCGTCGAGGAGCAGCAGCTTGGGCTGAGTGCACAGCGCCCGCGCGAGCTCGACCACCTTGCGTACGCCGTAAGGCAGACCTGCCACGAGGGAGTCGCGGTGGTGCTGCAGGTCCAGGAAGTCGATGACGCGCTCGGCCGCCTCGCGGGCCTCGATCTCGGCGCGGCGCGCGGCCGGCGTGAAGAGCAGCTCGCTCCAGAAGCCTGTCTTGCGGTGCACGTGATGACCGACCAGCAGGTTGTGCAGCACGGTTGCGTGCTCGAACAGCTCGATGTTCTGGAACGTCCGGGCGATGCCTATCTGGGCGATCTGGTGGGGCGGAACGTCGGTCAGGCTGCGGCCGTCGAAGTCGATGGTTCCGGCCGTGGGGGTGTAGATGCGGCTGATCAGATTGAAGACCGTGGTCTTGCCCGCGCCGTTGGGGCCGATCAGCGTGAAGACCTCGCCCCGCCGTACGTCGAAGCTGACCTTGTTGACCGCGAGCAGCCCGCCGAACCTCACCTGCAGGTCGCGCGCCTGGAGCAGCGGGGTGTCGCTCATCGCAGGCGGTCCGACTTGGTGAAGCTCTTCTGCCGCCGGAACATGCCCTTGCGGTAGAACGGGAACAGCTGGAACCACGTGCGGATTTTCAGCCAACGCCCGTACAGGCCCATGGGTTCGAACAACACGAACGCCACCAGGACGATGCCGTAGACCACACCCTGCAGCCCCGCGGCCTGACCGACCGCCGGCGGCAGCCAGTCCTTGCCGATCGCGATCAATTGCGGCATGGTGATCAGGAACAGCGCGCCGAGGAAGGCGCCGTGCACGAATCCGAGGCCCCCGACCACCACCAGCAGCAGCAGGTCGACCGATTGGATCAGGCTGAACTGCTCGGGCGAGAGGAACCGCATCTTGTGCGCGTACAGTGCGCCGGCCACCCCCGCGAGCGCCGCCGAGATCGCGAACGCGAGCCCCTTGTAGTACGCCAGGTTGATGCCCATGCTCTGGGCGGAGATCTCGGAGTCGCGGATCGCGACGAACGCGCGCCCGGTGGGCGAGCGCAGCAGGTTCAGCACACCGAGCGTCGCCAGCACGCACAGCGCCAGGCACAGATAGTAGAACTCGGCATCGGATTCGAGCTTCCAGCCGAAGACGTCCGGAGACTTCACGTGCATGCCGGCGTTGCCGCCGGTGACGCTCTCCCAGCGCGCGAACACTTCCTCGACGATGAAGCCGAAGGCCAGCGTGGCGATGCCCAGGTAGATCCCCTTGACTCGCAGGGCCGGCGTGCCCACGACCACGCCGACCGCCGCGGACAGCGCGGTGGCCATCGCGAGCGCCAGCGGGAACGGCCAGCCGGCGTTGGTGAGGAACGCCTGCGTGTACGCACCCACACCAAGGAACGCCGCGTGTCCGATCGACACCTGGCCGGTGTAGCCCGCCAGCAGCATGAGCCCCAGGCCGATGATCGAGTAGATCAGCACGAACGACAACTGCGCGAGCCAGTACTCCGAGATCAGCAGGGGAGCGCACACCAGCGCGACTCCGAGCGAGCCGTACCAGAACCGGTGGCCCGCGTGCTTGGCGAGCGCGATGTCCTGCGCGTAGTCGGTCTTGAACAGGAAGCGCATCGGCTCAGACCTTCTTGCGCAGCTTCTCGCCGAACAGGCCGCTGGGCTTGAACCAGAGCATCAGCAGAACCACGATGTAGGGCGCGATGTCCTTGAATCCGGTGGGCAGATAGAAACCGGCCAGCGATTCGACGACGCCGATGATCAGACCGCCGACGATTGCACCGGGCAGACTGCCGAATCCGCCGACCACCGCCGCTGGGAACGCCTTGAGCCCGATGAAGCCCATGTTCACGTGAACGAAGGTGATCGGCGCGAGCAGCAGCCCGGCGATCGCAGCCACCGCCGCGGCCAGTGCCCACACCAGGCCGTTCAGGCGCTTGACCGGGATGCCCATGTAGTAGGCCGCAAGCTGGTTTTGAGAAGCGGCCTGCATCGCGATGCCGATCGTCGAGTACCTGAACAGCGCGTAGAGCAGCAGGCAAAGCAACGCGGTGGAGCCGATCACCACCAGCTGTTCGGCCGACACCACCAGTCCGCCCGCGCGAAGAACCACGTCCTTGTAGGGTACGGGCAGCGTGTGGGTCTCGGTGCCGATCGCCGGGATCATCGTGATCAGACCGCGCAGCACGTAACCGATGCCGATGGTCAGCATCACGATCGTGAACTGCGGCTGACCGATGATCGGCCGGATCACCAGTCGTTCCACCACCAGCCCGAACAGCCCCATGGCGATCACCGCACTGAGCACGGAGATCCAGAACGGGAACCCCATCAGCGTCATGGTGACGAAGCCGATGAACGCCCCGAGCATCATCAGGTCGCCCTGGACGAAGCTCACGGTCTCGGTGGCCTTGTAGATCAGCACGAACCCGAGTGCGATCAGGCCGTAGATGCACCCCTGGGCCGCACCGCTGATGATCAGCTGCAGTACCTGCAAGTCGTCTTCTCTCGATGCGGCCCGGATCTCGGACCAAGTCTCCTTGGGAAAGGGTAGCACGCGGCCCGCGGGGTGACGTGAATGCTGCTGCTCGTCTGCGGGGGCTCTTCGAACCTGGGCGAGCAGGGTGCGGTTGCGGTTCAGCCGCCGTGCGGCTCCCCCGCACGCGCGAGCGCTTCGAAGGCTTGCGGCACGCGCTGCAGTCGACGCCGCAGCAGCCGGAAGAGGTCGGCATCGAAGGGCAGCGGCCCGTCGGGGCCGATCGCGCACCAGCGGTCGAACGTCAGGCGCTCGCCCGGACCGCCGTCTGGGTCGCACTCGGCGAGCACCACCGCACCGTCGAACGGCCATCGCGGGAACCGTGACGGCTCCAGCGCCTCGAGCAGTCGAACGTGGTGGGTCTGCGGGTCTTCGTCACCGGTGCACAGGCCCGCGCAGCGCCTCACCTGGCGCGAGAAGCAAGGGCCATCGCGCGCCCACAGACCCAGGGCTCGATCGCACAGGCGATGCGCCCGTCCCAGGGCGTGCAGGGCCGATCGCGCGCTCGCGCGGCTGCCGAACGGTCCGTACAGCCCGGCGTCGCCGGACGGACCGCCCGGGGGCAGCTCGGCGAGCCGCACCAGGCGCGGGGTACGCCCGGGTGCGTCCGGCTGCAGGAAGCACACGGTACTGCGTCGTCGCAGCGCGACGTTGTGCAACGGCGCGCACGACTTCACTCGTTGCATCTCGAGGATCAGCGCTCCCAGCTCCCCTGCGGTCGTCTCCAGCTGCAGACCGTGGACCTCGGCGACCAGCCGCGCGTCGTTCGCGTTTCGGCTGTCGGCGTGGAAGTGGGCGCGGACGCGCTCGCGCAGGTTGCGCGCCTTGCCGACGTACAGCGGCTGGCCGGTCACGCCCGTGAAGGTGTACACCCCAGGCGATTCGGGCAACCGCTCGAGTGCTTCGGGCGGCAGATGGGGTGGCGTCGCCGGCCGGCGCAGGAGCGTGCGGATCGCATCTCCGAGCAGGACCGGGCCCGGGTCGCGCGCGAGCGTCGATAGGAAGGCTCGGATCGCACGGGCATCGCCGAGCGCCCGGTGCCGGTCGGCCGACGGGAGCTGGTGACGCTCGATCAGCGCATCGAGCCGGTGCGAGCCATGCTGAGGGAAGAGCGCTCGCGACAGGCGCACGGTGCACAGTACTTCGACGCACAGGCGTTCGCCAGCGCGCCGGAACGCCGCCTTCAGGAACCCGTAGTCGAAGCGGGCGTTGTGCGCGACCAGCACTCGGCCCTCGAGCCGGCGGGCGACTTCGGGCAGGATCGACTCGAACGCCGGCGCGTCGCGGACCATTGCGTGGGTGATGCCGGTGAGGGCCTGAATCTCGGGCGGAATGGGGCGGCCGGGATCGACCAGCGTCGACCATTCCTCGACCAGCCGGTCGCCGTCGACCTGGATGACCGCCACCTCGGTGATCCGGTCATCGGCCGGGGACACGCCGCAGGTTTCGAGGTCGACGAACGCGAAACGGTAGGGAGGCATCGGGGCATCGTGCCATGGCGCGGGCTCGTGTCACGAGCCCGACGCAGCGGGCGGCGGGCACGCTGGCGCGCCGTCGGTCGGCCGCGGCTGCGAGGCTCAGTCCGCAGCCGACGGCGTTCCGCGGTCGGGGCGAAGCACGATCGGTGGCTCGATCGGCGCGATCGCAATGGGCCGGTCGGGCTGCAGCGCCGCCGGATCGTCCGGGCGGGCCGAGGCGTCGCGCGGGTGCCAGCGTCGC
Source organism: Burkholderiaceae bacterium (assembly GCA_044359175.1). GTDB lineage: Bacteria > Pseudomonadota > Gammaproteobacteria > Burkholderiales > Burkholderiaceae_E > UBA4615. The sequence goes on from JBIKMO010000125.1 coordinate 8,053, forward strand.
GGCACGCGTTCGATGCACAGCGGGTGGATCGTCAGCGTGCCGTCGGCGGTGATCTGCAGTCTCAGGAAGTTCTTGAAGTCCTGGATGCGCATCGCCGAGAAGGCCTCCTCGCTGTGTCGTCCGAACACGTTCAGCGACACCAGCAGGTACAGGCCCATCACCGCCGAGCCGACCACCCACCCGCCCGCGAACACCAGCGCGCCGGCCGCGACGAATTGCACGATCGCCGGCGACTGCGGCAGCGCTGCACCCACCGCTGCGATCGCACCCCAGCCGATGTGAAAGAGGCAGAACCAGTGAACGGCCGCGTGGGCGAGTCCACCCAGCCAGCGGTAGATCCGGGATCGGGTCGCATTGAAGGCGACGAACAGCCCTGCAAAACCGGCGATCCACACGGTGAGTGCCGGGTCGGTCGCGAAGGCGGCCACGGTCAGCGTGAGGGCTTCGATCGGTCCGGAGGGTTGCTCGAAGCCGATCGCCGACGCCACCAACCACGCGGTCATGAAATACAGCAGCGCCGGCACGATCCCGAACCGGGGGTTGACCAGACCGAAGGCGAGGTTGCCGAAGCTCAGCCACCAGGAGCGCCGCATCGACGGGTAGCAGGCGCGGAGCGCGAATCGCCGGGCCTGGTTTGGGGCAGCGCCGGAGTCGGTCGCCTCGTCGAGCACCGCGACGTCCTCGTCATGCGTGGGGTGCAGGAATGCCCCGCCGCCCCCGGCGGTGATCTTCTGCACCGGCGCGAGGGGAGCCACCGGGTGGATCTCCTCGTGCCGACGGTAGTGGTGCAGGTCGCCCGACAGGTACACCTCCAGCTGGATGCCGCGCGGCGCGAACACCTGCTCTCGCAGGTACAGCAGGTCGGTCTCGTCGAGCACCTTGCCGATCCGACGGTACTTGTGCGCATGCACCCAGACCGGCGTGGACAGGCACAGTACCACCCGGTCACCGGACTGCATCCGCTCGCGCGCGATGGTCTCGAAGAACTCGATCTGCGGCACGTCCAGGTCCCCCTGGAGCTGGCTGTCGGCCCCCAGCAGCCACCAGCGGCCGGGCAGTCGCAGTGCGAAGTAGCTGCGACGCTGCCGGGTGCGCCACGCGCCGAAGCGGCGTCCACCGAGGTCCGAACAGAACAGCCGCAGGAAGGCCGACAGTCCGTCGTACCAGTCGTGGTTGCCAGGCACGGCGAAGACGTGCGGCGGCGAAGCGGTGTCCAGCCCGGCCGAGGCGGTCTCGAACGGTGCCACCAGTCGCTGGCGGTAGGCCTCGCGGCTGGGCGACGGATAGACCTGATCGCCGCCGAGCACCAGCACATCGCCCCGGGGCAGCCGACGTACGGTGCCGTCGGCGTCGGTCACCTCGAGCGCAGGCTGGGCAAGCAGGTACGCGCACGCATAGGTGGGGTTGAAGCCGTCGCCGGTGTCGGCCAGGTAGTCGACCCACAGCGAGTCGCGAGGCACCGCGGCGCCGTCCGGCGCGGTGATCGTCGCGTAGTCGTGCACGTCGTCCTGCACCGTGGCCAAGGCCTGGACGACCCGCCGGTCGGACTGCTCGCCGACGATGGCCGAAGTTGCCGCACGAAAGCCGGTGACCAACAACTGGCCGGGGTCGAACCAGCCCACCATCGGCATCCTGGGTACCGCCGCCGGATCGCCGGACCCATGCGCGGCCTCGCTGCGGCCGGCCGGCGCGAGGCGCCGGGCGAGCGGCAACACCGACTCGTCACCTGCGGCGGGGGCGGCTTGTGCATCGCGCGGCCGATGCGGGTCGGCGGGGGACATGCTGCGAGGGGTGCGAGGGCGACGCGGGGAGCGTAGCAGGTCTACGGCGGGCTCGTCGCATTGCGGCACGAACCGACCCCGGGTGTCAGCGGGCGCGTGCGATCGCCCTCTGCGACCGGCTCCGACCGGCCCGCCTGGCTTCTCAGCTGACCATGTAGGCGGCCGCGCCCGTGGCGATCAGTGTGCCGTCGTCCGAATGCAACTCGGTTTGCACCGAGCCGATGCGTCCGCCCAGTCGGGTGACCCGCGCGCTCGCCTCGAACCAGCGCCCCAGGCCCTGGCGCAGGAAGTCGACCCGCAGGTCGATCGTCCCCACCCGGGAGAAGCGCTGGATCACCTGGGCCGCGCTCTCGTGCGGGTGTCTCTCACCCATGGCCACCATCACCGCGAAGCCGCCGGTGCCGTCGAGCACGGCGGCGATCGCGCCGCCGTGCAGCCGCCCGTAGGTATAGTGGCCGACCAGGGCAGGCCGCATCTCGAATCGCACCCTCGGCCGGTCGGGGTCGAACGAGACCACCTTCATGCCGAGCATCTCGTTGAACGTGATGCGGTGTTCGAACAGCGTCCGCAGCTCGGATTCGAGGTGCGACTGCTCGCTCGCGGAGCGGCGGGGGCCGAGCGGGGCGGTGGTCATGGGTTGGCGCCTCCGACACGAATCGAACGTGCGACCTGCCGCTTAGGAGGCGGCTGCTCTATCCACTGAGCTACGGAGGCGCGGCGGCGACGTCGGCGGGATTGTACCGAAGGCGGAACGCGGATTCGGCGACCGGGCGTATCCTGGCGGCTGGTCACCGGAGCCCGCCGTGAGCCGAATCGCCTTCGTTCGCGCCACTGTCTTCGACAGCTCGGATGGTTCGCTGCGTCAGGGTGCGACCGTCGTGGTCGAGGGCGAGCGGTTCGCCGACGTGCTGTTCGATGCGACGCGTGTCGACGACGCGCAGGTGGTCGATCTGGCCGGCCGTACGGTGCTGCCCGGGCTGATCGACGCGCACGTGCACGTGACCGCGGCCATCCCCGATTTCCTGAAGCTGTCGATGACGTCGCCGACGTTGATTGCGGCGCAGTCGAAAGACATCATGGAGGCGATGCTCGCGCGCGGCTTTACCACCGTGCGCGATGCCGCTGGGGCGGACCACGGCTTGGTCGAGGCGGTCGAGCGGGGGCACTTTCGCGGTCCGCGGCTGCTGATCGCGGGCCAGGCGATCTCGCAGACCGGCGGACACGGCGACCCGCGTCCGATCGGCTCCAGGGCGCTGATGTGCAGCTGCGCCGGACTGGGGCTGCTCGGCAGCATTGCCGACGGCGTGCCCGAGGTGCGTCGCGCCGCGCGCGAGCAGCTGCGCAACGGCGCGAACCAGATCAAGGTGATGGCCGGCGGCGGGATCTCCAGTCCCACCGACCCGCTGGAAGGTACGCAGTATTCGCTGGACGAGCTGCAGGCGATCTGCGAGGAGGCCGAGGCCGCGAACACCTACGTGATGGCGCACGCCTACCACCCTAAGGCGATCGTGCGTGCGGTGCGCTCAGGGGTACGGTCGATCGAGCACGGCAATCTGCTCGACGAAGCCTCGGCCCGCGAGATGGCCCGACACGGGGCCTGGCTGGTGCCCACGCTGGCCACCTACGACTCGCTCGCGCGCGAAGGCGCGAAGCTCGGCTGGCCGGAGCAGATGCGGGTCAAGCTCGCCCGCGTGCGCGAGAAGGGCGTCGAGTCATTGCGGATCGCGCGCGCCGAGGGCGTGCCGATCGGCTTCGGGACCGATCTGCTCGGTCACATGCACGATGACCAGAGCAACGAGTTCGCGCTGCGGCTGCCGGCGATGCCCGCGGCCGAGGTGCTGCGCAGCGCCACGGCGATCAACGCGCGGCTGCTCGGCCGCGAGGGCGAACTGGGCGTGATCGCCCAAGGCGCGATCGCCGATCTGGTGGTGGTCGACGGCGACCCAGTGGCGGACATCGGACTGCTCGCAGGGCAGGGCGAGCGGATGCCCGTGGTGATGAAGGCCGGCCGCTTCGTTCGCAACCGGCTGGGCTGACCGCCGGCGTCGCGCCGGCCCCAGCGCGACACGCACACGCCGCCGCAAAGGCGACGGGCCCGTCGTCACGGGCCCGTCCGGCGACTGCTGGCAGGGGCACCGCGAGATGCACGGTGCCCGTCGGTTCAGCTGCCGCCTACGCTCGTGAACCGTGCCTCGGGCCGGTCGTCGGAGCGGTGCACCGTGGACACGCTGCGCTTCATCGCCCACGGCCGCAGCTGATGGTGCAGCGGGATCGTGTACGCGCCCGTAGCCGTCAGCTGCAGCGCCTCGCGCAGCATCGAGTCACGCTTCTTCGTATCGGTTTCGGTCTTCGCCGCGTCGACCAGGGCGTCGATCTTCGGGTCGCTGATCCGGCCGAAGTTGAAATTGCCGTCTGCGCCGGTGGTGCGCGTGCGGATCAGCGACTGCAGCGAGTAGAGCGCATCGTAGGTCGCCACGCCCCAGCCGAGCAGGTAGGCGCTGCTGTCGAAGTTCTGAACCTTCGCGATGAAGCTCGCCATCGGTTCGGCGGCGACCTTCACCTGCACTCCGATGCGCGCCCACATGCCCACGAGCGCGGTGCAGATCTCCTCATCGTTGACGTAGCGGTTATTCGGGCAGTTCAGCTGGAAGTCGAAGCCGTTCGGATAGCCGGCCTCGGCGAGC
>JBIKMO010000394.1:0-3574 GCA_044359175.1 Burkholderiaceae bacterium
GTGGCGACGGTCTTCGAGCTCGAGGGTGAGGCCGGCTTCCGGCGCCGCGAGGCGGCGCTGATCGACGAGCTCAGCCGCCGCCGAGGGCTGGTGCTCGCCACCGGCGGCGGCGCGGTGATCACCGAATCGAACCGCGAGGCGCTGCGGGCGCGGGGTCGTGTGGTCTACCTGCGCGCGTCGGTCGCGGACCTCTGGCATCGGCTGCGGCGCGACACGGTGCGCCCGCTGCTGCGCACGGCCGATCCTCGTGCGCGCGTCGAGCAGCTGGCGAGCGCACGCGACCCGCTGTACCGCGAGACCGCGCACTGGGTGATCGAGACCGGCCGCCAGCCGGTCGACGCGGTCGTCGGTGCTATCCTGCGTTGCATCCAGGGACCGCTGGCGGCGCCGCCACCGACCGCCGAGGGCGGTCCCGACCACGGACGGACACCGGATGCGTGAACTCGAGGTCGCGCTCGGCGAGCGCTCGTACCCCATCCTGGTCGGCAGCGGTCTGCTTGCGCGCTGCGATGCGCTCGCGCGTCTCGCGCAGGGCCGCGCGGTCGCGGTGGTCGCCGACGATACGGTCGCGCCGCTGTACGGCGGGGCGCTGTACGCGCTGCTCGCGCCGCACGCCGCGACGCTGATCGACGTGGTGCTGCCCGCCGGCGAGGCGAACAAGCACTGGGGCACGCTGAATCGGGTGTTCGACGCGCTGCTCGAGGCGCGCTTCGACCGAGAGGCGCTGATCGTCGCGCTGGGCGGCGGCGTGGTCGGCGACGTCGCGGGGTTCGCCGCCGCGGTCTACCAGCGCGGGGTGGACTTCGTGCAGGTGCCCACCACGCTGCTCGCGCAGGTGGACTCCTCGGTCGGCGGCAAGACCGGGATCAACCATCCGGCCGGCAAGAACATGATCGGCGCGTTCCACCAGCCGCGACTGGTGCTGATCGATGTCGACACGCTGCGCACGCTGCCCGACCGCGAGCTGTCCGCCGGACTCGCCGAGGTGCTCAAGCACGGCGCGATCGCCGACCCGGACTATTTCGATGCGGTCGAGCGGGCGCTGCCCGGGCTGCGTGCGCGCGATCCGCAGGCGCTGGTCGACGTGGTGGCGCGCTCGTGCGAGATCAAGGCCGACGTGGTCGCGCGCGACGAGCGCGAGGGCGGGCTGCGCGCGATCCTCAACTTCGGCCACACGTTCGGCCACGCGATCGAGGCCGGTATGGGCTACGGCAGCTGGCTGCACGGTGAGGCGGTGGGCGCCGGCATGGTGCTCGCCGCGGACCTGTCGCACCGGGTCGGCCTGGTCGATACGGGCGTGCCGGCGCGGCTGCGGGCGGCGGTCGCGGCCGCGGGCTTGCCGGTGCGGGCGCCCGCGTGGCCGCTGCAGCGGTGGATCGAGCTGATGTCGGTGGACAAGAAGGCGCGTGCCGGCGTGCCGCGCTTCGTGCTGCTGGAGCGGCTCGGGGCGGCGCGGCTCGCGAAGGTGTCCGACGACGCGCTCACGCGCACGCTCGCGGCCTGCGCAGCCTGAGTTCGTCGATGGTGCGCAGCCTCGCCCCGTGGGCCGCCGACCCTGGCCGCAGCCGCGGTCGCGTGCACGCCGAGCCGGGCCCGGAGGGCCGCGACGACTTCCAGCGCGATCGCGACCGGATCGTCCACTGCGGCGCGTTCCGGCGACTCGAGTACAAGACGCAGGTGTTCGTCAACCACGAGGGCGACCTGTTCCGCACGCGGCTCACGCACTCGATCGAGGTCGCCCAGATCGCCCGGTCGATCGCGCGTCGGCTGCGCCTGAACGAGGACCTGACCGAGGCGATCTCGCTCGCCCACGACCTCGGGCATACGCCGTTCGGCCACGCCGGCCAGGACGCGCTGAACCGCTGCATGCAGCCGTACGGCGGCTTCGAGCACAATCTGCAGTCGCTGCGGGTGGTCGACGCGCTCGAGCACCGCTACGGCGCATTCGACGGCCTGAACCTGTGCTTCGAGACGCGCGAGGGCGTGCTCAAGCACTGTTCGCCGGCGAACGCGGAGGCCCTGGGCGACGTCGGGCGGCGGTTCATCGAGCGCACGCGGCCGTCGCTCGAGGCGCAGCTCGCGAACGTCGCCGACGAGATCGCTTACGTGAACCACGACGTCGACGACGGGCTGCGCTCGGGGCTGCTCACCGTGCCGCAGCTGCTGTCGGTCGACCTGTTCGCCCGGCATCACCGCGCGGCGGTGCACGCCCATCCGCACGCCGGCGAGCGCCGGCAGGTCGCCGAGACCATCCGAAGCATGATCAACGCGCTGGTGCTCGACCTGGTCGGCGCGAGCGAGGGGCTGATCTCGGCCGCGGCGCCGGGGTCGATCGACGACGTGCGGATCGCGCCGCCGCTGATCGCGTTCTCGCCGGCGGTCGAGGCCGAGAAGCGCGCGCTCAAGCAGTTCCTGTTCGAGAATCTGTACCGCCACTATCGCGTCGTTCGGATGACCTCGAAGGCGGCGCGCATCGTCACGGAACTGTTCGACGCATTCGCCGCGGATCCGCGTCTGCTGCCCACCGAGCACCGGCGTCTGGCCGAACGCAACCGCCACCGGGCGATCGCCGACTACATCGCCGGCATGACCGACCGCTACGCGATCCGCGAGCACCGGCGCCTGTTCGCGGTCGACGAGCGTTGAGGCGGCGATGGCGCGCCGGCCGCGGCAGGCGATCGCCGCCTATCCGTACCACGTGATCCAGCGCGGCAACGACCGCCGCCGCGTGTTCGTCGACGACCTCGATCGGCGTCAGTACCTCGCCTGGCTCGCCGACGCGGCCGGCGAGCACGGGCTGGCGGTGCACGCGTACGTGCTGATGGACAACCACGTGCACCTGCTCGCGACGCCGGCCACCGACGAGGCGCTGTCGACCGCGATGCAGGCGATCGGGCGGCGCTACGTGCGCTGGTTCAACCGGCGGCACGAGCGGACCGGCACGCTGTTCGAGGGACGGTTCCGCTCGTCGCTGGTCGAGGCGGACCGCTACCTGCTCGCGTGCCAGCGGTACATCGAGTTGAACCCGGTGCGGGCGGGGATGGTCGGATCGGTCGACGCGTGGCCCTGGTCCAGCCACCGCCATCACGCCGGGCTGCGGGTCGATCCGCTGGTGAGGCCGCACCCGACGGTTTGGGCGTTGGGCAACACGCCGTTCGAGCGCGAACGCGCCTACCGGGCGCTGTTCGAGGAGGCGGTGCCGGACACCGAGCACGCGTGGCTGCGCTCGCGGTTGCTCGGCGGGCGGCCGACCGCGAGCGCCGACTGGCAGCGTGCGCTGGAGGTCACGCGCGGGCTGCGCCTGCTGCCGCGTCCGGTCGGGCGTCCGCCGAAGCGGTCGGCCGCGCCGGGCGGGTCGTGACGCCGGGCGGGAGTCGGTCGGCCGCACCGCGATGGGGCCAGCGCTGCACCGCGGCGGCACGCTGAGCAAATGATCTGACCCCAATTAGGGGCGGTGCTGGTCTTGGCTGGATGAAATTATGATCTGACCCCGGTTAAAGCGCTTGAGGGGGGTGTTGCGGTGCACTATGCTCGGCCGACGTGTCCTGATCCGGAGCCTCGCATGGCCATGCCG
>JBIKMO010000126.1:0-12441 GCA_044359175.1 Burkholderiaceae bacterium
CGGGTGAGCGGCGTCGCGAGGCCGTCGCCGCGACGCGGGTCGCGATTGACCTCGTCGACCAGTTGCCGGACCGTGCGCTCGCCGTCGCCGATCACGTGCGGCGGGTCGCGGCGCGCCGCGGCGACCAGCCGGTGGTGAACCACGAGCAGCCGCCAGTCGTCGCCCGGGATCCAGCGCTCGACGATCACGTCGTCGCTGATCGCGGTGGCAGCCGCCCAGGCCGACTCGAGTCCCTCGCGGGTCTCGACGTTCACGGTCACGCCGCGACCCTGGCTGCCGTCGCGCGGCTTGACGACCGCGGGCGCGCCCAGCGAGCGCATCACCTGCCACGCGTCCTCGACGTCGGTCACCGAGCGGCCGGCAGGCACCGGCACACCGATCGCATCGAGCAGCGTCTTGGTGAGCTCCTTGTCCTGCGCAATCGACTCTGCAATTGCGCTGGTGTCGTCGATCTCCGCCGCCTGGATCCGACGCTGGTGCACGCCCCAGCCGAACTGCACCAGGCTGCCGTCGGTGAGGCGGCGGTACGGGATGCCGCGGGCGGCGGCGGCGCTCACGATCGCGCCGGTGCTCGGGCCCAGACGGACGTCCTCGTCGAGTTCCCGCAGACGGGCGATCGCGGCCTGCGCATCGACGTCCCGACCGGCGCGCAGCCGCTGCAGCAGCTCGAGCGCGAGCTCCAGCGCGAGCCGACCGACCGCTTCGTGCGTGTACTCGAAGACGATGCGACTCACCCCGGGGGTTCGGGTCGGCCGCTCGCCGTGGAAGACCAGGTCGCAGCCGGCGCACCTCTGGAGCTCGAACGCGGTGCGCGCGAGCGCCACCGCGAGCGATGCGGGGCCGCCGGGCGGGGTGCGCAGCGGCGGCAGGTTCGGCAGCAGTCGGGTGAGCGCCGGTTCGAGGCCGGGCAGCCGGTCGAGGTTGCGTTCATCCTCGGCGCAGCTCACGACCGCTTCGATCGCGGTGTGCCTGCTCCACACGTTGGGGCCGCGCAGCGCGCGGACGCGGGTGATGTCCATCGTCGGATGCGGGAGTCGCGCGGCGCGCGGCGCCGCCGGGTTCAGTGGGCGGTGGCGGCGGGCGTGGTCGGCGTGGCGGCTCGCGGCTGCGGGCTCGCCTCGAAGCTCATAATGCCCTCGCGCAGCGCGTCCGGGGTGAGGCCGATCGCCCAGCCCGTGGCGATCGCCGGCAGCACCGCGTCAGGGTCGCGCCCGGCGAGCAGCCCGGCCAGCGCCGAGGTCTCGGCGCCGATGGCGAGCAACACGTCGTCGCCCCGGGCGATCACCGCACGCCGGCCGTTGGCGAGATGCGCGGCGAGTGCGTCGGAGTCGGCGATCCGGCCGTAGAGGATCACCTGCCCGTCGGAGAGCCGGGCCATGTCGGCGACCCGCGCATCGTCGGCGTTCAGGACCGACGCGCCTTCGGTCAGTACGACGTCGATCTGCGTGCGCAGCACGCCCCACAGCCCCTCGGCATCGTCGATGCACAGGTCGTCCAGCGTGGCGGCCGGGTCGAGGCAGGTGACCACACCGACCAGACAGCGGTCGTAGGCGAGCCCCTCCTCGGCGATCGCGCGCGGCCCGTTCTCGATGACCGCCGCCTCGATCGTGCGATTCAACAGTACCTGGCGCGCGGTGTCCCAGTGCGCGCCGTCCATTTCGCGTACCCGGCGTCCGTCGACCAGCAGGCCGTCGCCGCTTGCCACGCCGGTGCGCCGCCCCGATCGCCGCAGCAGGTGCGCGACCTGGCGCGCGACCGCCGTGGTGCCCCGGTGCCCGGTGATGCCGACGATCGGGATGCGGCCGGTGTCGCCCGAGGGGAACAGGTGCTCGACGATCGCCTGGCCGACCGGACGGGGGGTGCCCTCGGCCGGCTTCAGGTGCATCAGCAGCCCGGGTCCGGCGTTGACTTCGACCACGGCGCCGCCTTGCGCGCCGAGCGGGCGCGAGACGTCCTCGACGACCAGATCGATGCCGGCGATGTCCAGGCCGACGGTGCGCGAGGCGAGCGCGACCAGCGCCGCAGTGTCCGGATGGACCTCGTCGGTGCAGTCGATCGCCACGTTCCCATTGCGCTGGATCAGCACGCGCCTGCCCTCGGGCAGTACCGAGCCGCCGTCCAGCCCCTGGCGCGCGAGCTCCAGCCGCGCCGCGGCGTCGAGCCGCACCGGGTTCAACGGCGCATCCTCGGTCCGGCCCCGGCGCGGATCGCTGTTCAGCTGGCGTTCGATCAGCTGCTCGATCGTGGACCGGCCGTCGCCGCTGACCGTGGCGACGTCGCCCCGCGCTGCCGCGACCAGCCGGCCCGCAACCACCAGCAGCCGATGCTCGTTGCCGCGAACGAAGCGTTCGACCAGCACGCCGCTGCCTTCCTCGATCGCCACCGCGTAGGCCTGCTCGACCTCGTTGCCGTTCAGCACGTTCGTGAAGACGCCTCGGCCGTGGTTGCCGTCGTACGGTTTGACCACCACCGGGTAGCCGAGCGACTCGGCGACTTCGCGGGCTTCGGCTGCGCTGCGAACGTACTCGCCTTCGGGCACCGGCACGCCGACGGCGCCGAGCAGCTGCTTGGTCAGGTCCTTGTCGCGCGAGATGCCCTCGGCGATCGCGCCGGTGCGGTCGGTCTCGGCCGTCCAGATGCGGCGCTGGCGGGTGCCGTAGCCGAGCTGCACCAGGTTGCCCTCGTTCAGGCGGATCGCCGGGATGTCCCGGTCGTCGGCCGCATCGGTGATGCACGCGGTGCTCGGCCCCAGGCACAGCCGGTCGATCATCCGGCGCAGCTCGGCGAGCGTGCCGCCGACGTCGAACGGGCGGTCCTCGATCGCGGCCATCAGCAGGTCGCGACCGGCGTGCAGCGCGCGCCGGGTGACCGCTTCGTGCCAGGCGCGCACGATCACCTTGTAGTGCGCGCGGCGGGAGGTCTCGCGTGCCTTGCCGAACCCGCCCGGCATGCCGGCGAGGTTCTGCAGCTCGAGCGTGACGTGCTCGAGGATGTGAGCCGGCCAGGTCCCCTCGGTCAGGCGGCGCACGAACCCTCCGCGCTCGCCGTAGCTGCAGCGGTGCTCGACCAGCGACGGCAGCCATGCCTGCAGCCGATCGTTGAACCCGGGCAGCCGGTTGGACGGCCAGTCCTCGAGTTCGCCGATGTCCACCAGCGCCTCGAGCACCGGCCGGTAGGTCCACCGGTTCGGGCCGCGCAGCGTCCGGATCTCGAGGATGCGGATGTCTCCGGGAGCGTTCATATCGATCTCGGTCACAGGAGCCTGGGCGCGCCGTGGCGCCGTCGCTTGAGCGGGCAGGGCCCGCGCCGGTGGGTGCCGGTGTTCGGACAACGTGCGGCGCCGCGAGCGGTTGACCGCCGCGGCGCGAGCGTGGCGGGTTCCGGGCATCCGGTCTACGTGCACGCCGCCGAATGCGGTACGCTTCGAGCGGCGACCCCGCTGACGGGACGTCCGCGACCCCAGCCCCGGGCCGGGCCGGGGCGACCGGGTGCCGCGCACCCGGCGCGATCCGACCGATGAATCCTACGCCCGCAGCGTCGCCGACCCCGGACGTGCCCCTGCCCGAAGCCTGGCGCGTCGAGGCGCTCGCGCGCTTGGCGCCCGGCGAGCGGGTGCTCGCCGGGCTCGAGACCGACCTGGACGTGCGGCTGAGGTTCGGTCGGGGCCTGGTGCTGGTCACCGACCGCCGGTTGGTCGCGCACGGCGCGGGCGAGACCGGCTGGCGCGACTGGCCGCTGCAGGCCGGCCTGGTGCTGACCAAGCGCGACCACGCCGGCGTCGGCACCCTGGAGCTGGTCGACGACCGGAGCCGGCTCGACCACTGGCGCTACACGCTGGGTCGCGACGCGGCCGCGCAGCGGCTGCTCGAGGCGTTTGCGTTCGCACGGTCGCTGCAGGGGGGCGACGACACCGCTCACCCGGAGCCGTCGCGCTGCCCGCGCTGCCAGGCGCCGCTGCCTGCCGGGCGCGAGGACTGCCCGGCCTGCACCCCCGCACCGGAGGCGCCGCCATCGACCTGGGTGCTGCTGCGCCTGTGGCGATTCGCGCGTCCGTACAAGGGCCAGCTGCTGCTCGGACTGCTGCTGACCGTCGGCTCGACTGCGGCGACCTTGGTGCCGCCGTACCTGACGATGCCGCTGATGGACAACGTGCTGATCCCGTTCCAGCGCGGCGCGACCATCGACTTCAACCTGGTCGCGCTGTACCTGGGCGGGTTGCTGGGCGCGGCGCTGCTCGCCTGGGTCCTCGGCTGGGCGCGCACCTACATCCTCGCGTTGGTGAGCGAGCGCATCGGCGCCGATCTGAGAACGCAGACCTACGATCATCTGCTGCAGCTGTCGCTGCAGTACTTCGGCGGCAAGCGCACCGGCGACCTGATGGCGCGCATCGGCTCCGAGACCGATCGGATCAACCTGTTCCTGTCGCTGCACCTGCTCGACTTCGCCACCGACGTGCTGATGATCGCGATGACCGCGGCGATCCTCGCCTCGATCGATCCGTGGCTCGCGCTGGTCACGCTGCTGCCGCTGCCCTTCATCGCCTGGCTGATCCACGTGGTGCGCGATCGGCTGCGAACCGGCTTCGAGAAGGTCGACCGCATCTGGGCCGAGGTCACCAGCGTGCTCGCCGACACGATCCCGGGCATCCGCGTCGTCAAGGCGTTCGCGCAGGAGTCCCGAGAGGCCGACCGGTTCCGCGAGGCGAACCGCCACAACCTGCAGGTCAACGACCGCGTGAACCGGGTCTGGTCGCTGTTCACGCCGACCGTGACGCTGCTCACGGAGGTCGGTCTGCTGATCGTCTGGGCCTTCGGCATCTGGCAGATCGCCCGAGGGCAGATCACGGTGGGGGTGTTGACCGCCTTCCTCGCCTACATCAGCCGCTTCTACATCCGCCTCGACTCGATGAGCCGGATCGTCTCGGTGACCCAGAAGGCGGCGGTCGGGGCCAAGCGGATCTTCGACATCCTCGACCACGTGTCCAGCGTCCCGGAACCCGCGAATCCGGTGCCGCTGCCGCGGGTTCGCGGCCGCATCGAAGTGGTCGACGCGGCGTTCCGCTACGGTAACCGCGAGGTGATCCGCGGCATCGACCTGACGATCGAGCCGGGCGAGATGATCGGCCTGGTCGGCCACAGCGGCTCGGGAAAGAGCACGCTGGTCAACCTCATCTGCCGGTTCCACGACGTGTCCGACGGCGCGATCCGCATCGACGGCGTCGACGTGCGCTCGGTACCGGTGGCGCAGTATCGACGCCACATCGGCCTGGTGCTGCAGGAACCGTTCCTGTTTTTCGGCACGATCGCCGAGAACATCGCCTACGGCCGGCCGGACGCGTCGCGCGCCGAGATCGTCGCGGCGGCCCGCGCGGCCCACGCCCATGAGTTCATCCTGCGCCTGCCGCACGGATACGATTCGCTGGTCGGCGAGCGCGGCCAGGCGCTGTCCGGGGGGGAGCGGCAGCGCATCTCGATCGCGCGCGCGCTGCTGATCGACCCGCGGATCCTGATCATGGACGAGGCGACCTCGGCGGTCGACACCGAGACCGAGAAGGAGATCCAGAAGGCGCTGGACAATCTGGTGCAGGGCCGTACGACCATCGCGATCGCGCACCGGTTGAGCACGCTGCGCAAGGCCGATCGGCTGGTCGTGCTCGATCGCGGGCAGGTGGTGGAGGTGGGCAACCACGATGCGCTGATGGCGCGCGAGGGCGCGTACTTCCGGCTGTATCAGGCGCAGCTGCGCCAGGGTGAGGACGACGCGCCGGAGCCCAAGCTGTGGCGCACCGACGCCGACGAGGCGTCCGATGGCTGAGTTCCGGCTGTGGCGCGATCCGTTCGGCAGGCTGGTCCTGCAGCTGGCCGATGGGAGCGAGCATGTGGGGGTGGTGCCGGTACGCGCGTTCCCGATCGCCGCCCCCGACGAGGGTCTGGCGCTGGTCGGCGCGGACGGCCGCGAGCTCGCCTGGGTCGACCGGATCGATACGCTGCCCGCCGAGCAGCGCGGGCTGCTCGAGGAGGATCTGGCGAGCCGGGAGTTCGTGCCCAGGATCCTGGCGATCCGGGCGGTCTCCAGCTTCGCCACGCCGAGCACCTGGAGCGTCGACACCGACCGCGGTCCGACCGAGCTGGTGCTCAAGGGTGAGGAGGACATCCGGCGGCTGGCGCGGGGCACGCTGCTGATCGCCGACCGGGACGGCGTCCACTACCTGGTGCGCGACCTGAACGCGCTCGACCGGTCGAGCCGTCGCCTGCTCGACCGCTTCCTGTAGACCGTCGGGCGCCGCGCCGCCGGTACGGTGGCGACGATGAGTGCGATGCCGGAGCTCGGAAGGGCGTAAACTCCCGGTTTTTCCGCGCCCGCCCGCTCCGCCGGGGCCGCGCGACCCTGATGAGCGACACCACCCCCTCCTTCGACGACTTCGGCCTGGCCGAACCGATCCGCCGCGCGGTCGCGGAGCTCGGCTACACCCAGCCCACGCCGATCCAGGCGCAGGCGATCCCGGTGGTGATGGCCGGCCGCGACGTGATGGGGGCGGCCCAGACCGGCACCGGCAAGACCGCGGGCTTCGCGCTGCCGATCATCCACCGGCTGATGCCGATGGCCAACGCGAGCGCGTCTCCGGCGCGCCACCCGACGCGCTCGCTGATCCTCGCGCCCACCCGCGAACTCGCCGATCAGATCTACGAGAACGTGCGCGAGTACGCGCGGCACACGCCGCTGCGCGTGGCGGTCGTCTTCGGCGGGGTCGACATGAAGCCCCAGATCGCGGCGCTGCGCCAGGGGTGCGAGATCCTGATCGCCACGCCGGGGCGGCTGCTCGACCACGTCGAGCAGCGCACGGCCAACCTGTCGCAGGTGCAGATCCTGGTGCTCGACGAGGCCGACCGGATGCTCGACATGGGCTTCCTGCCGGACATCCAACGGATCATCAACCTGCTCGGCAAGGATCGGCAGAGCCTGATGTTCTCGGCCACGTTCTCGAACGAGATCCGCAAGCTCGCCGAGAGCTTCCTGAAGTCGCCCCAGCTGATCGAGGTCGCGCGCCGCAACGCGCTGGCCGAGAACATCGCGCAGACCGTCTACCGGGTGCCCACGCCCGAGCACAAGCGCGCGGCGGTCGCGCGGCTGGTGCGCGACATGGCGCTGTCGCAGGTGATCGTGTTCTCGAACACCAAGATCGGCGCCGGTCGGCTGGCCCGGCAGCTCGAGAAGGACGGTCTGAACGCGTCCGCGATCCACGGCGACAAGTCGCAGCAGGAACGGCTGAAGACGCTCGACGATTTCAAGGAGGGCCGGATCTCGGTGCTCGTGGCGACCGACGTCGCCGCCCGGGGGCTGGACATCACCGACCTGCCGGCGGTGATCAACTACGACCTGCCGTACTCGCCCGAGGACTACGTGCATCGGATCGGCCGCACGGGCCGGGCTGGCGCCTCGGGGATCGCCCTGTCGCTGATGACCGGCAGCAATGACGAGCGGCTGCTCGCGGACATCGAGAAGCTGACCAAGCTGAAGTTCGACGTCCGCGAACTCTCGGTGGACGCGGCGCCGCCCGGGCACCGGCGCGACGCCGTGCGCGATCGCGACGACGGTCGGGTGCGCGAGCGCGGCGAGGGCCGTACGAGGGAGCGCGACGAGGGCCGCACCGAACCCGCGCGGCGCGAACGCACGCTCGCTGCCGCGATCGCGGCGACGCCGACCGATCCGTTCTTCAGCACCCCGTACGAGCCGGGTCCGCAGGACGCGGCGGCCAGCGCCGCCGGTGCGTCAGCCTCACCGCCGGCCCGACGCACCGCCCGTCCGGTCGCCGCGCTGCTCGGTGGCGGGAAGAAGGCCTGACCGGGCCGCGTGCGTCCCGCCCCGGGGGCGTGCGGTCGTCGGCACGCCCGAACCTCGGCCACAGGCTACGGGAGCAATCCGCTCAGGACCCCGCCGTCGTCCCCTGCACCGGGGTCGCCTTCGGCTTGGACACGATGCTCGCGACGATCGCGACCGCCAGCACCCCCGCGACCACGGCCAGAGCGATCGCCACCGGGATCTTGTAGACGTCGAGCAGCAGCATCTTCGTGCCGATGAAGACCAGGATCACCGCGAGCCCGTAGGACAGCAGGTGGAACCGCTCGGCCATGTCGGCGAGCAGGAAGTACAGCGCCCGCAGCCCGAGGATCGCGAAGATGTTCGCGGTCATCACGATGAACGGGTCGTCGGTGACCGCGAAGATCGCCGGGATGCTGTCGACCGCGAAGATCACGTCGGTGATGCCGATCGCCACCAGCACCAGGAACAGCGGCGTGAACCAGCGCTGGCTGCCGATCAGCACCGAGAAGCGGTCGCCGTGCAGGGTCTCGGTGATCGGCAGGTGCTTGCGACACCAGCGCACCAGTGGGTTGTTGCCGACGTCGGGCTTGTTGTCCGCGAACAGCCACATCTTGACGCCGGTGACCACGAGGAACAGACCGAACACGTACAGGATCCAGTGGAACTTCGCGAGCAGCCAAGCGCCGATCAGGATCATCACCGCGCGCAACACGATCGCCCCGATGATGCCGATGACCAGCGCCCGTTTCTGGAACTCCGCGGGACTCGCGAAGTAGGTGAAGATCATCAGGAACACGAAGATGTTGTCGACCGACAGCGACTTCTCGATCAGGTAGCCCGTGAGGAACGCCATCGTCTGCTCGTTGGCCACTTCGCGGCCCGCCGAGCCGTTTAGGTACCACCAGAACCACCCGGCGAACATCAGCGATACGGCGACCCAGATCGCGGACCAGATTGCCGCCTCCTTCATCGTCACCTTGTGCGCGCCC
The DNA here is from genome assembly GCA_044359175.1 of Burkholderiaceae bacterium. GTDB lineage: Bacteria > Pseudomonadota > Gammaproteobacteria > Burkholderiales > Burkholderiaceae_E > UBA4615. The sequence goes on from JBIKMO010000126.1 coordinate 8,811, forward strand.
TGCTTCTCGAGCACGACGATGTCGACGATCAGCGCGAGCACCACGAAGATCGCGAAGCCGGTCCACATCCACCAGGTGCCGATCGTTTCCATGTGTTCTCAGTCGTCGAAGGCTCTCGAGCGCGACCATCGTAGCGTCGCGTCCGCGAGCCACCCGACGATGCCCTGCGCAGGCGGGGGGACTATCCCGAGATGGCGCAGCGCGGTCCCGAGCACCTCCAGGGGTCGCGACGCGTCGACCGCCGCGGCGCCGTTCTGCTTGGACAGTTTCTCTCCGTCCGGACCGACCACGATCGGCAGGTGCAGCCAGCGCGGGGAGGTCAACCCCAGCGCCCGCGCCAGGACGATCTGGCGGGCGGTCGATCCGAGCAGATCGTCGCCGCGGACGACGTCGGTGACGCCCTGGGCGTCGTCGTCGACCACGACCGCGAGCTGGTACGACCACAGCCCGTCGGCGCGCTTCAGCACGAAGTCGCCGACCTCGAAGGCGACGTCCTGACGTTGCGCGCCGAGCCACCGGTCGTCGAACGTGACGGCTTCGGGCGGCACCCTCAGCCGCCACGCACGGGCCTCGCGGCCCGGCGGCAGGCCGTGCCGGCAGGTGCCGGGGTAGGGGGTCTCGCCGTGACGCACCGGGCCCCGACCGACGCGACGTTGCGAGTCCGCGATCTCGCGCCGGGTGCAGCCGCACGGGTAGGCGTGGCCGGATGCGATCAGCGCGTCGAGCGCCGCTCGGTAGCGGTCGCCCCGCTGCGACTGCAGCTGCGGCTCGCCGTCCCAGTGCAGCCCGAGCGCCGCCAGCGTCGAGACGATCGCCGCGCTCGCGCCGGGCTGCTCGCGCGGCGGATCGAGGTCCTCGATCCGCAGCAGCCAGCGGCCCCGGTGGGCCCGCGCATCCAGCCAGGAGGCGAGGGCGGCCACCATCGAGCCCGCGTGCAGCGGCCCGGTCGGCGACGGCGCGAACCGGCCGACGTAGGTCATCGCGCGCCGCCCATGACTGCGCGGCTTCGCGTGCGGCGCGCCGATGCGCCCGGCATCCGGCTTGCCGACGCGGCGGCCCCGCTCGGCAGCGGCGCCGGGCCCTCGAGCAGGCGAGCCCGCACGCGCGGCGTCTCCAATCGCTCGAGCCACCAGCGCAGCGCGTTGCCTGCGTCCGCCCGCCGCCAGCCAGCGTGCAGCGTCGCCGCGGGCCGGGGCGTCGCGCACGCCAGGGCGACCAGCCGGCCGCCGGCGAGGTGGGGCCGGGCGAACGGTTCGGGCAGCCAGCCCGTGCCGAGCCCGGCGACCTGCATCGCGATCTTCTGCTCGAGCGTCGCCACCGTCAGCGTGTCCTGACCCGACAGCAGGCCGGCGCTGCGCGAGGGGGCGAGCCGCGAGGTGCCTGCGACCGCGATCGCGCGGTGTTCGAGCAGCGTCTCGGTCGACAGCGGCTGCGGCGCGTCGGCGAGCGGGTGGTGCGGGGCGACGCAGAAGACGAACGCCATCCGCCCCATTGGCTTCAGACCGAAGCGCACCGACGCGAGCGCCGGGCTTGGCGCGTCGTACGGTGCGCCGATCAGCAGCTCGGCGCGCCCCTCGAGCAGGGCCTCCCAGCCCCCGTCGAGCACCTCGTACGAGAAGCGCAGCCGCGTCGGCACGCGCAGCCGATAGAAGTCCTCGACGACCGGGCGCAGGCGATCGAAGGCGACCAGCGCATCGACCGCGATCCGCAGCTCGGGCTCCCAGCCGCTCGCCACCCGCCGCACACGCCGCTCGAGGTCGTCGGCGGCGCGCAGCAGGCGCCGTCCCTCCTCCAGCAGTTCGCGGCCGGCCGCGGTCAGCTGGGCCCGCGGCCCGCGGCGGTCGAACAGCAGCACGTCGAGTTCGTCCTCCAGCTTGCGCACCGTATACGTGAGCGCCGAGGGGACCTTGCCGAGCTGAGCGGCGGCGGCGGCGAAGCTGCCCTTGCGGGCGATCGCGTCGACCGTGTCGAGCGCCTCGAGCGTCAGCGGCATGGGTTCAAAAAATTTGAATGAAGACCCAAAAACTATCACGGCCCGCGCGCCCGGACGCCGAGTCACACTCTCGGTCTCGACGACCTCCTGGAGCCGAACGATGATCGACGTCCGCCCCGCGCTCGACCGCGGCCACGCCCGGCACGGCTGGCTCGAGTCCTGGCACAGCTTCTCGTTCGCCGAGTACCACGACCCCCGTCACATGGGGTTCGGTGCGCTGCGGGTGATCAACGAGGACCGGATCGCCGCCGGCACGGGTTTCGGCACCCACGGGCACCGCGACATGGAGATCCTCAGCTACGTGCTCGACGGCGCGCTCGCCCACCGCGACAGTCTGGGCAACGGCTCGGTGATCCGCCCGGGGGACGTGCAGCGCATGAGCGCCGGCACCGGGGTGATGCACTCCGAATTCAACCCGCAGCCGGACGCGGGCACGCACTTCCTGCAGATCTGGATCCAGCCCGACCGACTCGGTCTGCCGCCCGGCTACGAGGAGCGCCACTTCGACGCCGCGCAGCGGCGCGGCCGGCTGCGGCTGATCGCCTCGCCCGATGGCGCCGAAGGCTCGCTCACGATCCGTCAGGACGCGCGCCTGTACGCTGGGCTGTTCGACGGCCGGGAGCGGGACCGGCTGGCGCTCGCCCCCGGGCGGCGCGGCTACGTCCACCTCGCCCGCGGCGCTGCGTCGGTCAACGGCCGCGCGCTGAGCGCGGGCGACGCGCTGAAGCTGGTCGAGGAACCCGCGGTGGAGATCGCGGACGGCTCGGGCGCTGAAGTGCTGGTGTTCGACCTGGCCTGACGCGATGCGCCACCGCACCGTCCGCGCCGCCTGCGGGTCGCGGTAGGATCCGGGGCTCGACGTTCCGACCGCCGAACCGCCCCGCAGGGTTCCATCCAGGATGCACCGACCCGAAATTGCCGCCGGGCGCCCGCCACGGCCCATCCGCACGCCGCTCGGCCGCGCGCGATGATCCGGGTCGCGATCGCGTTCCACTCGGGGTACGGGCACACCCGCGTGCTGGCGGAGGCGGTTCACGCCGGGGCTGCGTCGGTGCCCGGCGTGCAGGCGGCGCTGCTCGACGTGTCGCAGCCGCACGACGCGCTCTGGACCGAGCTCGATGCCGCGGACGCGATCGTGTTCGGTGCGCCCACGTACATGGGCGGACCGTCGGCGCCGTTCAAGGCGTTCGCCGACGCCAGCGCCCGTGTATGGCTCGCGCAGGGCTGGAAGGACAAGCTCGCCGGCGGATTCACCTGCTCGCTGAACATGAGCGGCGACAAGTCCGTGACGCTGATCTATTTCGTCACCCTGGCCATGCAGCACGGGATGGTCTGGGTCGGCACCGGGCTACCTCCGCCGCGCCAGCCCGGCCATCCGGACGAGCTCAACCGGATCGGCTCCTCGATCGGCGTGATGGCCCAGGCCGACAACGTGCCGCCGGACCAGTCGCCGCCGCGCGGCGACCTGGAGACCGCGCGCAGCTACGGCCGGCGGGTCGCCGACGAGGCCCGCCGGCGCGCGCGTCGTCCGACCTCCTGACCGGACGGCCCGCCACGCGGCCGGCACCCGGAGCGGCTCGCACGCCGATCCGACCGTCGACGCCGCCGGGCGCGGACGCCGCCGCGGTCGGTCGCGCG
>JBIKMO010000127.1:0-12319 GCA_044359175.1 Burkholderiaceae bacterium
GCACCGGTCGACGCCGAGCCGGTGAAGCTGATCGCGTCGACGCGGCGATCCTCGAGCAGCGTCTGGCCGACCACGCCGCCGCGGCCCATCACCAGATTGAAGACGCCCGCTGGCAACCCGCTGCGCGAGAGGATCTCGGCAAGCGCCCAAGCGCTCGCCGGCACCGCGTCGGCGGGCTTGAGCACCACGCAGTTGCCGTAGGCGAGCGCGGGCGCGACCTTCCAGGCCGGGATCGCGATCGGGAAGTTCCAGGGCGCGATCACACCGACCACGCCGAGCGGCTCGCGCGTGATCTCGACGTCCACGCCGGGCCGCACCGAGGCCAGCCGTTCGCCAGAGATGCGCAGCGCCTCGCCGGCGAAGAACTTGAAGATCTGCCCGGCGCGCGAGACCTCGCCGATCGCCTCCGGCAGCGTCTTGCCCTCCTCGCGGGCGAGCAGGTCTCCGAGTTCGGCGCGACGCGCGAGGATCTCGGTGCCCGCCGCATCCAGCGCATCGAAACGCTGCTGCGGCGTGGAGACCGACCAGCCTGGAAACGCAGCGCGAGCCGCCGCAATCGCCTCACGCGCCTGGGCGGCATCGGCTTGCGCGTACTCTCCGATCACGTCGGACAGGTCGGACGGATTGACGTCCGGCTTCGCGGTCGCCCCGTCGACCCAGGCGCCGCCGATCCAGTTGCGCTTCATGCGTGCTCCTCGCTCGGTATCTGCGATGCTACGCGAGGCCGGCCTGCGACGCCCGGCCACCCGCCCCACGCGGCGTTGCGCGCGGCGCGGGCGCGGACCGATACTGGCGCGGACCGCGCCACTCGGCGCGACCCCGAGCGCCCCCGCCGACGTGCCCCCCGGCCGACTGCCGCTGATCGACGCGACCCGCGGGGTCGCAGCGCAACTCATCGTGCTGCACCACCTGGCGTGGTACGGCCCGCTCGGCGACACCGTGCGACCGCTGGCGCCTGCGCTGATCGACTGGCTGACGTACGACGCGCGTCGCGCGGTGCAGGTGTTCCTCGTGCTCGGTGGATTCGTCGCTGCGCTCGCGCTGGCCCCCGACGCGGTGCCGGTGGTGCGCCGGCCGTGGGTCGCGATCGGCCGGCGCTGGCTGCGCCTCGCACCGGCCTACCTGGTCGCGATGCTCGCCGCGCTCGCGGCCGGCGTGCTCGCCCGCGCGCTGCTGCAGCACGAGTCGGTACCCGCGACGCCTTCGGCCGCGCAGGTGATCGCGCACGCGCTGATGCTGCAAGACGTGGTCGGCACCGAGGCGCTCACTGCCGGAGCGTGGTACGTCGCGATCGACCTGCAGCTGCACGCCGGGTTCGTGCTGATGCTGTGGCTGTTCGGACGCCTGCCCGATCCGAGCGTCTCGGCCCCGGTCACGATCGTCGCAACCGGGCTGCTGGCGGTCGTCGGCCTGCTGGTATGGGGCCATGACGACGCGCTGGAGCCGTGGGCCCTGCACTACGTCGGCCTGTTCGCGCTCGGTGCGCTCGCGTGGTGGTCGGGGGACCCGCGCCGCGCGCCCTACGGCGTCGCCGCACTCGCCGCGCTCGTGCTCGCGGCGGTCGCGCTCGACTGGCGCGATCGCGAGCTGGTCGGCACGTGCACCGCGCTCGCACTCGCGGTCGGCCGACGCCATGGCGTGCTGTCGCGCTGGCCACGCGGCCGCGGGCTCGCTCGTCTGGGCGAGATCTCGTACTCGGTGTTCGTCGTGCACTACCCGGTGTGCCTGGTGGCGAACGCGTGCGCCTCGTCGCTGTTCCCGGGCGCGTCGTGGGTCCACCTCGCGGTCATGATCGCCGCCTGGCTCGCAAGCAACGCCGCCGGCGCGTTGCTGCACGACCGGGTCGAGGTCCGAGGCCGCGCGCGCGGCCCCGCGCACGCCCGGCTCAGTGCGCCGGCGCGTCGCCCGCCGCCTGCGCCCGCCAGCGCCTCACCGGCCAGCCCCGCGCGCTCGCGACCGCCGCCAGACGCGGGTCCGGATTGACCGCCACCGGTTCGGACACCGCCTGCAGCAGCGGCAGATCGTTGAACGAGTCGCTGTAGAAGCGCACCGCGTCGAACGCCTCGAGCGCCAGCCCGTCGCGGGCGAGCCACTCGCGGACCCGGGGCAGCTTGTCGGCGGCGAAGCACGGCGGCCCGGCCAGCCGGCCGGTGAACCGGTCGCCGTCGAGCTCGGGGGGCGTCGCCACCCGGTCGACCCGACCGATCGGCGCGACGATGCCCTCGACCAGCCAGCCGTGAGTCGCGGTGACCACCGCGACCCGGTCGCCGTCGGCGCGATGGTCGTGCAGCGCCGCGAGGCCCGCGGGCGCGAGCCGCGGCACCACCACTTCCTCGACCCAGGCGTCCCGCACGGCCCGCCAGGTCGACGCCGGCCGACCGACCAGCAGCCCGACGCAGAAGGCGAGGTACTCGCCCACGTCCAGCCCGCCCCGCTCGTAGCTCGCATAGAACGCCGCCTGCCGCTCGCGCAGCGCCTCCGGCGCGAGACCCTCGGCGATCAGCCGCTCGAGCCAGAGCCGGTTGCTGTCGCCGTCCAGCAGCGTGTGGTCGAGGTCGAAGAGCGCCAGTCGCATCGCAGGCCGATGGTACCTCGCGCGGGCGCGCGGCCCGCGCGAGGACGGGTGCCACGCACGCACCCGCGGCTATCGATCAGCGCAGCCCGATCACCGCACGACGGTTCGCCACGGCGGCCACCGCCCCGTCGGGCCGTCTCGACGGTCGCCTCACGCGGTCACCGCGCGGCGCCCGCGACGGGCGCCGGGATGCCGGCGTGCTGCTGCACGAAACGCCGAACCTCCTCGATCGCGGCCAGTCGCGCCTGCGGATGCTGACCGACGTGCGCACCGCGCCCGCCGGGCCGTCCCGGGTTGACCACGTCCGGCAGCAGACGCACGCCCGGCTGCGGCTGGTCGAAGCCGTGATGCGCGTCCGCGTAAGTGACCAGCCTCACCGGCATGCCGTCGGCCGAGGCCTTGCGGACCAGCTCGACGCAGGCGGCCGCCGGCGTCCAGTCGTCGGCCTCGCCGTGCAGCACCAGCAGCGGCATCGTGGTGGCCCACCCCCGGGTGCGGTCGGGCCGCGCGCAGCCCGGGTAGAACGCCACCGCGGCCCGGAACGCGGGCCCGCCCGCGGCACGCCCCGGCGCATCCGGGCGCACCAGTCCGGTCACGGTCGACCCCCCGTGAGACCAGCCCAGCACCAGGATGCGCGCCGGATCGACGTCGGGGCGGGCGGCCAGCATCGCCAGGGCCGCGTAGCCGTCCTCGCTGCGTTCGCGCCACGGGTGGGCAGGCCGCTCCCGCAGGCTGCAGACGCTGCGCGGCCCGCGCGGCGTGAAGCTGTCGGGCGCGAGCGTGACGACACCCCAGCCGGCGAGGCGCTCGGCCCAGTCGCGATGCCGCAACGCGAGCGCCCCCTTCGCGTCGCGCAGTCCTCCGCAGCCGTGCAGCAGCACGATCGCCGGTCGACGCGCGGCGGCACCGTCCGTCGGCACGAAGAGCACCGCCGGCAGCCTGAGCGCACCGACGGGGATCTCGACCTCGCGTTCCTCGAACGGCATCGGCGCGGCCACGCCGCCGACCTCGCGAGCGAACCCGGCGGAGGCCGCGCCGGCGAGCAGGTGCACGAGCAGGACCGCATGCCACCACAGTGATCGCCCGATGCCGCGGACGCGCCCGCACGGCACACGCCAGCCCCCCGCACCGGCCGTGGGATCGCGGTGGACGAAGGTGAACGGCATCGGCGTCTCCGGACGGTGTCGAGCACGGCGCGCCGAGCGTACGGCCGGCGGACGCAACCGCATCGCGTCGCGTCGCGCCCCGGACGGCGCCGTTCGGCGATCGTAGCAGCGTTCATGCAGCGGCCCGCCCCGGGGCCGCTGCCGCGTCGGCCGCCTTCGGCTTCGCAGCCTTCGGCTTGTGGCCCTGCGAACCGGCGTGGTAGCGTCAACCGGATCCTGGCCAGCCCGGCGGCGCGCAGCCGTGCGGCGCGGCTGCCGGGCTGGCCATCGACCGCCCTCTGCGCGACCACCGCCGCGCGCCCGCTGCTCCGGAAGCCCGGCCCACGTTCGCGATGATCACCGTCACCTCGCACCCGCAGACCGTCGACGAGCCCGCATTCGCCGCGGCGATCGCACGGCTGCAGCACGAACCGGGCGCGTTCGTCGGCTGCGAGGTGACGCTCGATCCGCTGTTCCGCCGCGAGGGCAGGGTGTTCGTCGACTGCGTGCTTAGGGCGGAGATCCGTGGGCGCACGGTCCGCGTCGACGCGCTCGATCGGACCGGCGACGCGCTGCTCGCCGCGCTCGCGCCGGCGCTCGGACTCGCGCCCTTCGGCGACGGCGCGGCGCGAACGCTCGCCGCGACCGGCGACGCCCCCGGCGATGCGGTGCGCTGGCTGCGCGCGTGGCTGCGCGCGTTTCGCGGCGACGGCGCCTTCGCCCACGCCGCGGCCTTCGCCTACGACCACTTCCGCTTCGCCGAGCCGACGCCACCGCCCGACGACGGCGAGCTTCGCATGGTGCTCTTCGTGCCGGGCACGATCGTGGCCCGGCACGCGGATGGCCGCGTGATCCGGACGCGCTTCGCGTTCGACGGCGCGACCGCGCAGCCCGGGCCGCGCCGGCCGCTCGCGATCGAGGCCGATGCGCTGCGTGCGGGCGACGACTTCCGACCGGGCGAGTACGCGCAGGCCCTGGAGCGCGCGATCGGACACCTGCGCGCCGGCGAGTGCGAGTCGCTGACGATGAGCCAGTGCTTCCGGCGGCCCACCGTCACGCGCTACGAGCAGGCGGTCGCGCAGCTGCTCGCCACCAGTCCAATGCCGGCGATGTACGCGTTCCAGCTCGCACCGAACGACTGGCTGTTCGGTGCGTCGCCCGACATCCAGGCGCGACTGCGCGGCGATCGGCTCGACTGCCTGCCGGTGTGCGGCTCGCTGCCGCGTGGCGACACGCCGGCGACCGACGATGCCCGGTACCACGAGCTGCTGCACTCGCCGCTGGACGCGGCGTCGCTCGCGGTGGAGGTGGAGGGGTTCCGCGCGGACATGTCCCGGATCTGCCGCCCGGGCACCGTGCGCGTCGCCGAGCCGCGGCGCGTGCACCGCTTCGCGCGGCTGATCCACGGCGTCGCCCATCTCGAGGGCCGGCTCGACCCCGCGCTCGACGCGCTCGACGTGCTGCTCGCCACCGCGGCGCCGTCGATGCTGGTGGGCCTGCCGCGCACCCGGGCGATCGCGCTGCTGCCGCAGCTGGAGGGCAGTCCGCGGGGGTTCTACGCGGGCGTGGCGGTGCGCTTCGGTGGCGACGGCTCGCTCGACGCCCACTCGATCCTGCGCGGCGTGCGGCTCGCCCGCGGCACCGCCGAGATCCGCACTGGCGGCACGCTGATCGCGGCCTCCGAACCTGCGCGCGAGGAGGCCGAGTCCCGGTTCAAGGCGCGCGCGCTGCTCGCTGCGGTCGGCGCGTCGCTCGAGCAGCTATGATCATCACCATTGCACAGGAGACTCGATGAAGACCGTCCTCAGCATCGTGCTGGCCGTCGCCGCACTCGGCGTCGCCCCCGCAGCCGACGCCCAGTACCCGAACCGGCCGGTGAGGCTCGTCGTGTCGTTCCCGGCAGGCACGACGCCCGACATCGTCGCGCGCGTGGTGGCCCCGAAACTGCAGCAGGCGCTCGGGCAGCCGGTGATCGTCGACAACCGCGCCGGCGCCGGCGGCAACCTCGCCGCCGATCAGGTCGCCAAGTCGGCGCCGGACGGCTACACGCTGCTGGTGACCACCAACGCGGCCGCGGCGACCAACAAGGTGCTGTTCACCAACCTGCCCTACGATCCGGAGACCGACCTCGCGACGATCTCGCTGCTGGCCACCGCGCCCCAGGTGCTGGTCGTGCATCCCTCGGTACCGGCGAACACCTTCAAGGAGTTCATCGACCACGCCAAGCGCAACCCGGGCAAGCTGAGCTACGGCTCGACCGGCAGCGGCAGCGCGTCGCACCTGACGATGGAGCTGCTGAAGAGCGACACCGGCGTGGACACCGTGCACGTGCCGTACAAGGGCTTCCCGCAGGCGGTCGGCGACATGCTCGGCGGCAGCCTGCAGACGATGATCGCGATCATCCCGGGCATGCTGCCGCACATCACCGCCGGCAAGATGCGCCCGCTCGCGGTCACCTCGCTGCAGCGCTCCAGCCGGCTGCCGGACGTGCCGAGCGTGGCCGAGATCGGCCTGCCGCAGCTCGAATCGCTCGCGTGGATCGGGCTGCTGGCCCCGGCCAAGGTGCCCCAGGACATCGTCGAGCGACTGGCCACCGAGGTGCAGCGCATCCTGCGCGAGCCGGACTCGCGCGAGGCCCTCGCCAAGCAGGGGTTCGACGTGGTCGGCAACACGCCCGCGGAGTTCCGCAGGTTCCAGGCGAGCGAAATCGCCAAGTGGGGCCGAGTGATCCGCGCGGTCGGCGCGACCCCGGACTGATCGGGTCCCGCGGAGCGCGGATACGGCGCGGGCCGCGCCCGACCTGCATCCGCGTGCGGCCCGCATCGCCGTACGGCCGGACCGGCGCCCGATCGGGCGCGTCGTTCAGGATGCGCGCGCCACTGCCGCGGCGAACGCCGGCGGCAGCGGCGCGATGCGCCGGGAGACCGCGCGCGAGTCGCCGAAGGTGTTGAACACGGCGCTGTGGTAGCCGCCCAGGCCACCGGCCACGAAGATCAGGAATTGCCAGTCGTGGCGCGCGAAGCGCACCTGGCCGTCCTCGATCTGTCCCAGTCCCGCCGCCGCCATCATCCGGACGCGCCGCGCGCTGAGCCGGTCGACCGGCACGCGCAGCCGCTCCAGCAAGTACTCGCGCACCCGCTGCTTCGAGAACCGTTCGGCAATCAGCCGCGCATGCCCCGGGCACAGCATCACGCACAGCTCGCCCAGGCCGTAGAACGGGAACACCCCGTTGCCGCCGGTGCCCATCATCGCGGCGGCGAGGTTCGCGAGCAGTTCATCGGCGTCCAGGCTCTCGGTGTCGATCACGTTGATCGCCGAGTTCGGCGACAACAGCGTCACCGCGCTCTCTTCGGGCGCGAAGCCGCGCTCCACGTGCAGCGGGGCCCAGGGGCTCTCCTCCTCGTATTCGCCGGCGCACATCGTGAACGCACCCGGGAACTTCCAGGTCGCCTTGCACGCCTGCTCGGGAATCCGGCCGGCGAGGTTGATCATCACCAGGCTGAGCGCCCGCCCGATCGTCGCGTTCGCGCGCTTGCCCGGGCCGAGCACGCTCCACGAGCAGTTGACGTCGATCGTGCGGCGTACCGGGCCGTTGATCACGACGAAGGGAATCGTCGGATTGGTGGTGGTGTTGACACCGAACAGCTCGAAGTGCGGATCGGCCGCGGCCTCGACCGCCGCGAGCACGACCGGGAAGTACTCGGGCCGGCAGCCGGCCATCACCGCGTTGACCGCGATCTTCTCGACCGTCGCGTCGCTGCGCGCCGGGGGCAGCCGGGCGACCACCTCGCCGGGGGGCCGTGCGGTGGCCGACAGCATCCTGGCCACGCGCTCGGGCGTGGGCGGGATGACCGGAAGGCCGTCGGTCCAGCCGCGCGCCTCCATCGCGTCGAAGATCGCCTCGGGGTCGTCGGGCAGCTCGATCTCGTCGATGCGTCGCGTCATCGGCGGCTCCGGGTCAGTCGTGAGCGCGCGGCGGCCGCGCGCAGACCAGGGCGACGCACTCGTCGACCGTGGCCTCGGCGAGCTCGTGCAGGCGCTCGATCGGCAGGGTCTCGAAGGGGTGAGGCAGCACGAGCAGCGGCAGGTCCGGATGGCCGGCCGCCTTCGCGGACGCGCGCGCGAGGCTGACGAACTTGTCGGTCACCACGGTCACGGTGGGCAGCCCGCGCTGCTGCAGTTCGACGGTGTCGTGGATACACCACGACGTGCACGACCCTCAGGCCGCGAGACCGAAGATGCCCCAGTCGGTCTTCGCCCGGAAGTCGTCGTACGCCTTCGCCCAGCGGGTGGCGTCGGAGCGGCCGCGGATCGTGACCCGGCCCGCGGCGGTGCCGTCGCTGCCGGTGAACATCGTCGTCGTGCCGACCACGCCGTGGCGCTGCACCAGCAATTCGACCAGGCGTGTCAGGTAGACGTCGAAACTCGGCCACTGGATGCGCAGGCCGACGCGGCTGCCGGCCACGCGGGCGAGCGGCGGCGCAGCCTCGCGGCGGCCGGCGGCGGGCTGCCCGGCCGGGCTCAGGATCCGGGTCGTGTTGGAGGCGGTCATCGGGTCTCCTGTCGGGTTCGTTCCGGCGTCGAGCGTAGCGCCGTGCGGTGCGTGCGATCCACCGCGGTGCCGGGCGCCTCCGCTACAACGCCATCGGGTCCGTGCCGGCCCGCGCGATCGCGCGCTGGTGCGCCGCGGGCAGCAGCGGCGTCACCTCGAAGGCGGCCGGCACCAGCTCGGCCCACTGGTTGATCAGCGCGTGCAGGGCCTCGTGCGAGTCGACCTCGAACACGACCACCGCGCCCCGGCCGAGCTTGGTGTACGCGTGACGCGCGGTGCCGGCGCTCACCATCGGATCGAGCCAGTCCCAGAACCGCCGCTGGCGGTCCCGGATCTCGGACGGGCGCTCGGGGCGCGGCGTGCTGACGACCAGGAAGAGCATGGTGCCTCCGATGGGGGCGCGCTCGCGCCCGAAGATCCGCGGGCTCAGCGCAGACACTGCCCGCGCAGCCCAAGCCCAGGCCGCAGCGGTCGATCGGGAGCCGCGCGTCCGCCTCGAGCGCGAACGAGCCGGAGCACGGACAGGCCGACGGCGTGTGCACCGGCACGCGCATCATGCTCACACCCGGGTCGCGCCGTCCACCGGCAGCTCGATCGTCATCATCAGGCTCGACAGCGACTTGCCGTGCGCGTCCTGGGCGAGCGAACGCGTGACGCCGCCAGCGAGCGCACCCTCGATCACGAAGTTCAGCGCCATCAGCCGGGGCAGTTCGTAGCGCGTGACCGGCCCGCGGACGAGGTGCGCGAACGCTCGCATCACGCGCGCCTCGGTCAGATGCTCGCGCAGCAGCGCCCAGCCGCGCGCGTCGTAGGCGATCACCGAGATGTTGGAGGTGTCGCCCTTGTCGCCGGCGCGTCCGTGGCCGAGGTCGTGGACGCGGATCATCGGGCGGTCTCGACGCAGACCTGGGGGTCCACCAGCGCGCGCGGCAGCAGCAGCGACTTCACCGCGAGCACCTCGCGCACCACCGGGTCGGAGCCGCCGCCCGCGCCGCCCGGGCCGTTGACGTGCATCGCGCGGGTCTCGAAGCCCACCGCCTCGGCGGCCCTGCGGTCGGTGGTGCGGCAGGCGAGCCGCATCCGCACCTCGTACGGCTCGGGACGCCCCTCGCCCGCACCGTGCAGGCTCGACAGCCCGATCAGGTCCACGCGGGTCTCCGAGTAGCGCAAGCCGCGATCGGCCAGCCGCTGCTGCACGACCTCGGCGGCCCACCGCGCACGCGGCACCGCGTTGATGCCGGCGAACGACACCTCGCCGATGCCGATGTAGCCGTCGTCGTAACCCACCGTGACCTTGTAGGTGTCGGTGCGCGGCCGCGCGCGCGCACCGCTCAGACCGACGCGATCCGGGGCCAGCTCGCGCAGCTCGACCTCGGTCACGTCGAGCACGCAATCGGGCGTCACGTAGGCGGCTGGATCGTGCAGCTCGTAGAGGAGCTGCTCGAGCACGGTCGCACGGTCGACGCGGCCGCCGGCACGCGCCAGCTTGGACACCGAGAATCCGCCGGACGCGTCGACGTCGGCGAACGGAAAACCCAAGCGGGCGAGGTCGGGCACCTCCTTCACCCCAGGCTCGCCGAAGCAGCCGCCGCAGACCTGCGCGCCGCACTCGAGCAGGTGGCCGACCAGGGTGCCGGCGGCAAGCCGGGGCCAGTCGTCGTCGCGCCATTCGAACGCATGCATCATCGGGGCGAGGAACAGCGACGGATCGGCGACCCGTCCGGTCAGCACCACGCGGGCTCCGGTGGCGAGCGCCCGGCACACCGCGTCAGCGCCCAGATAGGCGTTGGCCGACACCATGCGCGGCAGCAGCGACTCCACCGGCTCGCCGGACTCCATCAGCGGCAGCCCCGGCCGGGCCCGGACCAGCTCGGTCACGTCGTCGCCGACCAGCGTCGCGCACGAGACCTCGCCCAATCCGGTGTCCCGTGCGTGCCGCCGAACCAGGCGTGCGGCCGCCTGCGGATGGGCAGCCCCCATGTTGCTGACGATGCGCACGTCGCCGCGCAGGCAGGCCGGCAGTACCGCCCCCAGCCGGTCGAGCAGCCGCGGCGTGTAGCCCCGGTCCGGATCCTTGCGCCGGGTCTGGTTCTCGCGCGCGACCGTACGCTCGGCCAGGCACTCGAAGACCAGCCAGTCGAGCTCGCCATGCTCGGCGAGCTCGACCGCGGGCTCGATCCGGTCGTCCGCAAAACTCGAGCCCGCACCGATCCGTATCGTCGCCGCCGCGGCCATGCCCGCCCCCGTCACGCCACCTTCAGGCCGGTGATGCACGCGATGATCGCATCGGCGGGGCCGACGCGCTCAGCCCGACAGCGCGTCGCGGAACGCCGGGTCGGCGACCGCCGCGATCGCCCCCGCACGCTCGTGCGCCGACAGGCCGACCAGGCACGCCGCGCCGTGCTCGGTCACCACGTGCGTCACGTGCGCGCCCGGCACGGTGATCGCCTCGGCCTCGCGCACGATCGCGGAGCGGCCATCGGGCGTGGTCGAGAGCAGCGCGACGATCGAGCCCGCCCCCCGGGCGCCGGCCGCCGCGAAGTCGGGCGCGCCTCCCGGGCCACTGATGCGCCGCCCACGGTGCACGGTCGAGTTCACGTTGCCCAGCAGGTCGACCTGCAGTCCGGAGTTGATCGCGACGAACCGCGGCAGCGCGGCCAGCGCCCGGGCGTCGTGCGCGAGCCGAGAGTCGACGAGCGCGATCCGGGGCTCGCCGTCGGCCCACGCGTAGAAGGCGCGCGAGCCCATCGCGGTCGCGCCGACCGCCAGCGCGGCGCCGCGCACCGCGCGCGACACGCAGCCGGCCTCGATCAGCGCCATCGCCGCGTCGCCGATGATCCCGGTGTGCATCGCGAGACCGCGGCGCGTGGCGGCGAGCGCGGCGGTGACGCCGGCGAGCGCACGCCCGACGCCGAGCTCGATCGTCGCGCCGTCGGGCACGACCGCCGCGACCGCCTCGCCGATCCGTGCAGCGGCCTCGCCGCACGGCTCCGCGGGCCACTCGGTCGGATCGCGTGCGACCCGGACCACCCGCTGCGCGTCGGACTCGTCCAGCGACGTCGCGCTGGCGATCGCCGGCAGCCGCAGATTCAGCTCGAGCGCGCGCACGCGTGCCCGAGTCCACGCGGGGATCACCAGGTCGGCGATCAGCCCGGGACTCGCGCGGCCGCCGCCGAGCGCGCGGCCCTGCATCAGTACCGCGTCCACGCGCAGCGAGCCGTCGGCGATCGCGCCCGCCAGCCCGCACATCGAGGTCTCGATCAGCGCCGCGCGTCCTTCGGCGAGCGCGCGCCGGGTCCGCGGTCCCGGCACCGGCACGCTCAGCCGCAGCCGATCGCCGGCGACCTGCGCGAGGCGCTCCTCGCCGCCGGTCATCACCTGGATCGCGTGCAGGCCGGGCACCCGAGCGGCGGCGTCGATCAGCTCATCGATCAGCGCCACGGGCTCGCCGGTGCCGGTGCCCACCAGCACCGTGTCCCCGGGCCGCAGCAGCTCGGACAGCGGCGCGCCGGTCGCGGTCGCCACGCTCGGACCCGGCTCAGCCGCCGCGCCGCGGCAGCAGCACCGCGGCGTGACCCTGGGCGGTGGTCGCGCCGCGGTGGTCGACCGCCTCGATGTCGAGCCGCACGCGGCCGCGGCCGTCGGGCAGTGCCTCCTTCGAGGTGACGCGGCCCCGGCAGAACGTGGTGTCGCCCACGAGGTTGAAGCGACGGATCTCGCAGTACAGCTCCTCGAGGAAGCCGGCGTCGCCGATCCAGTTGGTCAGCATCACGCTCAGCCAGGAGATCCGCTCCGGGCCGTAGTCGTAGGCCTCGGGCACGCCGACGCTGCGCGCAAGCGCGGTGTCCCAGTGCACCGCCTCCGGCGGCTCGGGCACGCCGTACGCGTTGTAGACCGCCGCCGCCGGATGGCGCTTCAGGTACTCGTACCAGTAGCCGTGCGCCCAGACGAAGAGCCCACCCCAGGCCTGCTCGAAGGCGACCGCGACGGTCGGCGTGTACGGCCCGCGGACGATCTCCGGCACCGACGCGCCGACGTCGACCTCGT
>JBIKMO010000128.1:0-12317 GCA_044359175.1 Burkholderiaceae bacterium
CGCCGTCGATGCGTGGTCCCTCCGCCTGCCGGTCGATCCAGTGCCGGCAGGCGGCCGCCAGATCCGGGAAGCCGGCGCGCTCGAGACACACCGGCTCGCCGAGCAGCACGCCGTCGCACGCCAGCGAGAAACGCACGTAGGTGCCGCCCACGTCGGTAGCGAGCACCCGATGGCCGCGTCTGGCCCGGGCGGCCTCAGGCATCGCGGACGCTCCCGGTCCGGCGTGCGCGTGGCGGGCGCCGGCCGGCCGCGCATCGGGCCGCCGGCCAGGGCACGGGGGTGCGAGCCGGCGGGCCGGCTGCGGGCGCAAGGCCGCTGCCCGGAGTTGCGGCGGGGTCGTCGGACGGGAGCGGTGCGGCCTTGCGTTGGCACATGGGGTGCGGCGCTGCGACGGCCCGCGCGGTCAGTGGAAACGGAAGCGACCGATTGTACGGCGCGCGGCACGAGCTCCAGGGTTGGGCGCGGGGCGGTGGCTGTTTACCCGCCGACCGCGGCGGGCGATCATGCGTCCCATGCGCATCGAATACGAAACCAAGCTCGACTTCAAGGACGTGCTGCTGCGCCCCAAGCGATCCACGCTGGGTAGCCGCGCGAACGTCGATCTGGTGCGCGAGCACCGCTTCCGCCATGCGGCGCTGCGCCGCGGCTCGGTGCCGATCGTCGCGGCGAACATGGATACGGTCGGCACCTTCGAGATGGCACGCTCGCTCGCTCGCCACAAGCTGCACTGCGCGCTGCACAAGCACTATCCGCTCGCCGAGCTCGCGTCCTTCTTCTCGCCCGAGCGCCGTGAGGACAACGCCTACACGTTCTACTCGCTCGGCATCCTCGAATCCGACGCCGCCAAGTTCGACAAGGTCTGGAGCCGCACCGGCGGCGCGGTCGAGTGGGTGTGCATCGACGTGGCCAACGGCTACACGGAGGCGTTCGTCGACTTCGTGAAGCGCTTTCGAGAGCGCTACCCGTCGGTGGTGCTGATGGCCGGCAACGTGGTGACCGCCGACATGACCGAGGCGCTGATCCTCGCCGGCGTGGACATCGTCAAGGTCGGCATCGGTCCGGGTTCGGTGTGCACCACGCGCCGGATGACCGGCGTCGGCTACCCGCAGCTGTCGGCGATCATCGAGTGCGCCGATGCCGCGCACGGGCTGGGTGGTCACATCTGCGGCGACGGGGGCTGCACGGTGCCCGGCGACGTGGTCAAGGCCTTCGGCGGCGGGGCGGATTTCGTGATGCTCGGCGGCATGCTCGCTGCGCACGACGAGTGCGGCGGCGAGCTGATCGAGCAGGACGGCCGCCAGATGCGCCGCTTCTACGGCATGAGCTCGGCCGAGGCGATGGAGAAGTACGCGGGCGGGGTCGCGCGCTACCGCGCCTCCGAGGGCAAGTCGGTGCTGCTGGAGGCGCGCGGGCCGGTCGAGGACACGGTCCAGGAGATCCTCGGCGGCTTGCGTTCGGCGTGCACGTACGTCGGCGCCCGCAAGCTCAAGGACCTGTCCAAGTGCACGACCTTCGTGCGCGTGGGCCAGCAGGTCAACGAGGTCTACGGACGCGGCTGAGCCGTGGCTGCGGATCACGCCTGCGGCGTCGGATCGGCGATCGGCCGCGCCTCGAGCCGCGAGCCGGCCTCGCCCGGCGTGAGGTGCATCCGGCGCGTATGGAACCGACCGATCGACGGGTCGTGCGCGATGCTCACGATGCCGGCATGCGGCAGCCGCTGCAGCAGCGTCGCGTACAGCGCGGTGCCGTGGGCCTCGTCGAGCGCCGCGGTCGCCTCGTCGAGGAACAGCCACGCCGGCCGGTTCAGCAGTGCTCGCGCGATGGCGAGCCGCTGCTGCTCGCCGGGCGACAGGCGGCGGTCCCACGCGGCCCAGGCGTCCAGGTGGGGCGCGAGCTGCGGCAGCCGCGCGGCCTCGAGGGCGTCGCGGATCGCGGCATCGTCGAACGCGTCGGCGGCGGCCGGGTAGCTGACGGTCGCCCGCAGCGTGCCGATCGGCAGGTACGGCTTCTGCGGCAGGAACAGCACGCCGTCCGCGGGCCGCTCGATGCATCCGCGACCGTACGGCCACACCCCCGCGAGCGCGCGGAACAGCGTGCTCTTGCCGCTGCCCGACGGGCCGGTGAGCAGCAGGCGCTCGCCGGCGCGCAGCACCAGCGTCGCGTCGTCGACGATCGGCTCGCCCGCGGGGGTCTCCAGGCGCGTCGAGCGCAGCGCCGGGGCGTCGCCCGGTGTCGTCCGCAACAGGCCGGCGTCGCCCGCGCGCAGCGCCGCGAGCGCGTCGTCGAAGGTGAGCAGCCGGTCGGTGGTCGCCTTCCAGACCGCGAGGTTTGCGTACGCATTGACGAACCACGAGAGCGCGCCCTGCACCTGGCCGAACGCGTTGGCGATCTGCATCAGGTCGCCGAGCTTCAGGGCCCCGCCGAAGTAGCGGGGTGCAGCGACCACGAACGGGAAGATCACCGCGATCTGGCCGTAGAAGCTCTGCGCCCAGATCAGCCGCTTCTGCGCGCGCACCAGCGCCCAATAGTTGGTGACCACCGAGCCGAAGCGAGCCATCAGCCCGGTGCGCTCCGGCGGCTCGCCGCGGTACAGCGCGATGCTCTCGGCGTGCTCGCGCACCCGTACCAGCCCGTAGCGGAAATCGGCCTCGTAGCGCTGCTGCGCGAAGTTCAGCGGGATCAGCCGTCGTCCGATCAGGTGCGACAGCACGCTGCCTGCGATCGCGTACAGCAGCGCGACCCAGACCATGTAGCCCGGGATCGTCACTTCGGTGCCGCCGATCGCGACCGTGAGCGGGCCCGACACCGCCCACAGGATTGCGACGAACGACGCCAGCGTCACCACCGAATTCAGCAGGCCCATCGACAGGCCCACGGTCAGTTCGGTGAACAGCCGGATGTCCTCGGCGATCCGTTGGTCCGGGTTGTCGGTTGGCGACCCGATCAGTTCCAGCCGATAGTAGGCGCGCTGCGCCAGCCATCCGTCCACGTACCGCGCGGTCAGCCACGCGCGCCAGCGCAGCTCGAAGACCTGCGTCAGGTAGAACTTGTAGACCGCCACCAGGATGAAGGCGAACGCCAGAGCGGTGAACCGCCAGAGCTGTCGTACGAACTCCGCCTGGTCGCGGTTCTCCAGCGCGTTGAAGAAGTCGCGCTGGAACGCGTTGATGAGCACGTCGACGTAGACCGTGATCAGGTTGAGCGCGACCACGGCCGACAGCAGCCCGATCGCCAGCCAGCGCTGATCTCCGGCGAAGAACGGCCGCATCAGCCCCCAGGCGCGCCGAACGAACGGCCCGAGCGGCCGCTGCACGCCCGCGGTCGCCGCTCGGTCGTCCGGTCGTCCGATCATCGTCCGAGCAGCGTGCGCGCGCACCGCCGAGGGGCGCTCGCGGGCGCCGCGGGCGAGGCGCAGCGCGGTGGGCTCAGGGGCGGCAGTGCGGTCAACGGGGCGCGGAGCATCGGCGGCGGTCGCGGCACACGACGCCCGGCAGCGTAACGCATCCCGGCTCGAGGTTTACCCGCCGTCGCACCGCGGGTATCCTCGCACCCCACCGACGGGCCCCGCTTCCCCGTCCGAGGAGACGATTCGATGAACCGCCGTGGATTCTCCGCCGCCGCGCTCTCCGCGCTGGCCGCCTCCAGCCTCGCCCTGCCGCGCGCCGCGTCCGCCCAGGGCATCGGCACGCTCAAGATGATGATCCCCGCCAATCCGGGCGGTGGCTGGGACCAGACCGGCCGCAGCCTCGCGGCCGCGATGCAGGCCGCGAAGGTCGTGCAGAACGTGCAGTTCGACAACAAGGGCGGCGCAGCCGGCACGATCGGCCTGGTGCAGTTCATCAATGCCGCGAAGGGCGACCCGACCGCGCTGATGATGGGCGGCATGGTGATGGTCGGCGGCATCATCCTGAACAAGTCGCCGGTCGACCTGTCGATGGTCACGCCGATCGCGCGACTGACCAGCGAGTACGTGGTGGTGGTCGTGCCGGCCAACTCGCCGCACAAGACCATGGGCGACCTGGTCAAGGCCTTCAAGGACGCACCGGGCAAGGTGTCCTGGGGCGGCGGCTCGGCCGGCGGCACCGACCACATCCTGATCGGCCTCATCGCGCGCGCCACCGGCGGCGATCCGAGCAAGATCAACTACGTGCCGTTCAAGGGCGGCGGCGAGGCGATCGCGGCGATCGTCGGCGGCCACGTGAGCGCGGGCGTCTCCGGTCTGGGCGAGTTCTCCGAGCAGATCAAGGCCGGTCGCATGCGTGCGCTCGGCGTGTCTTCGCCCGAACGCCTCGAGGGCGTGCCCACGCTGCGCGAGCAGGGGATCGACGTGGTGCTCGGCAACTGGCGCGGGATCTTCGGCGCGCCCGGCATCACCCCGGCGCAGCGCGACGCACTGGTGGCCGCGGTGCGCACCGCCACCGAGTCGCCCGCGTGGAAGGAGTCGCTCACCAAGTACGGCTGGGAACCCTGGTTCCTCGGCGGCGACGACTACAAGCGGTTCATCGACGAGGACGTCAAGCGCGTGGGCGCGATCCTCGACTCGCTCGGGCTGAAGAAGTAGCGGTTGCGATGCGCGTCGGCCGCCCGCCGCGGCGCGGCGAGACGATCGTGTCCGCGGGCGTGCTGGCGCTGGGCATCGCGGCCACGGTGGTCGCGGTGCGCCTGCCCGAGGCCGGGGGTTACTCGGGTATCGGTCCGAACTTCGTGCCCGAGCTGGTATCGGCCGGGCTGGTGCTGCTCGGTCTGTGGCTGCTCGCCGAGGCGCTCACCGGCGGCTGGCGGGCCGCGGTGGCCGAGGACCCGGTCGCGCGCGGCGAGCATGCGTTCCGGCCGGGAGCGTTCGTGTGGGTCGTGGGCGGGCTGCTCGCGCAGATGGCGCTGATCCACACCGCAGGCTTCGTGATCGCTGCCGCGGCGCTGTTCGCCTGCGTCGCTCGTGGCTTCGGCAGCGTGCGCTGGGTGCGCGACGCGGCGGTCGGGCTCGCGCTCGGCCTCGCGGTGTTCTCGTTCTTCGTGCACTTCCTGAACGTGAACCTGCCGGCCGGATGGCTGAAGCCGCTGCTCGGGACGGCCGGTCTGTGACCACCTTCGACGCACTGCTCGCCGGCTTCTCGATCGCGCTCGCACCGATCAATCTGCTGTGGGGCCTGGTGGGCGTGACGCTCGGCACCGCGGTCGGTGTGCTGCCGGGGGTGGGGCCCGCGCTCACGGTGGCGATGCTGCTGCCGCTCACGGTCAAGCTCGACCCGACCGGCGCGCTCATCATGTTCGCCGGCATCTACTACGGCGCGATGTACGGCGGTTCGACCACGACGATCCTGCTGAACACCCCCGGCGAGTCGGCGTCGATCGCCACCGCGCTCGAGGGCAATCGCATGGCCAAGCGGGGCCGCGCGGGGCCCGCGCTCGCGACCGCGGCGATCGGGTCGTTCGTCGCCGGCACCATTGGCACCGTGCTGCTCACGCTGGTCGCGCCGGTGGTGGTGGAGCTCGCGCTGAAGTTCGGTCCGGCCGAGTACTTCTCGCTGATGGTGTTCGCGTTCGTCACGGTCGCGGCGGTGCTCGGCGGCTCGACCGTGCGCGGACTGGTCGCCTTGTTCGTCGGTCTGCTGCTCGGGCTGGTCGGCATCGACGAGCAGACCGGTCAGATGCGCTTCTCGTTCGGCGTGCCGGAGCTGCTGGACGGCATCGACGTGGTGGTGCTCGCGGTCGGACTGTTCGCGGTTGGCGAGACGCTGTACGTCGCCGCCTACCAGAGCCGCGTGAAGGAGGAGCTCCAGCGGCTGTCGGGCTCGCTGTGGATGACCCGGGAGGATTGGCGGCGCTCGTGGCCGGCCTGGCTGCGCGCGACCGCGATCGGCTTTCCGTTCGGCACGATCCCGGCCGGAGGTTCGGAGATTCCGACGTTCCTGTCGTACGCGGCCGAGAAGAAGCTGTCGAAGCATCCCGAGGAGTTCGGCCACGGCGCGATCGAGGGCGTGGCCGGCCCCGAGGCCGCCAACAACGCCGCCTCGACCGGCGTGCTCGTGCCGCTGCTGACGCTCGGCATTCCCACGTCGGCGACCGCGGCGATCCTGCTCGCGGCCTTCCAGAACTACGGCATCCAGCCCGGACCGCTGCTGTTCCAGACTCAGGGCGCGCTCGTGTGGGGGCTGATCGCGAGCCTGTACGTCGGCAACGTGCTGCTGCTGGTGCTGAACCTGCCGCTGATCGGCCTGTGGGTGAAGGTGCTGTCGGTACCCCGGCCGCTGCTGTACGGCGGCATCCTGGTGTTCGCGACGCTGGGCGCCTACAGCCTGCACCAGTCGGTGGTCGACCTGGTCACGCTGCTGGTGTTCGGCCTGCTCGGGTTCGTGATGCGTCGCTACGGCTTTCCGGTCGCGCCGGCGGTGATCGGCCTGATCCTCGGGCCCCTCGCCGAGACGCAGTTCCGGCGCGCGCTGTCGATCAGCCAGGGCGACGCGACCGTCTTCTTCACGCAGCCGATCTCGGCCACGCTGCTGGCGATCACCGCGGCGCTGATCGTCGGGCCGTGGGCCTGGCGCCGGCTGCGGCGCTGAACGCACCGCTCAGGGTTCGTCGACCGGAGGGGGCGTCGGGTCGGGCAGGCGCGAGACCAGCAGCTTGTCGACCCGGTTGCGGTCCATGTCGACCACCTCGAAGCGGAAGCCCGCCGCGTCGAAGTGATCCGCGACCGCCGGGATGCGCCCGAGCCGGTGCATCGCGAAGCCGCCGACCGTGTGGAAGCTGTGCTCGTCCTCGGCGGGCAGCGCGTCGATCTCGAGCGACTGCTTGAGCCGCTCGAGGCCGACCGAACCGTCGATCAGCCACGAGCCGTCGTCACGCCGGACCACGTCGGTGCTGCTCGAGTCGTGCGCCTCGGGCAGGTCGCCGACGATCGCGGTGAGCACGTCGGTGAGCGAGACCAGCCCCTGCAGGTCGCCGTACTCGTCGACGATCAGCGCGAACTGCACACGCTCGCGCCGGAAGCTCTCGAGCAGCTGGGTGGTGCTGATCGTCTCGGGCACGTACAGCGCCGGGGTGAGCGCCTTCTCGACGTCCAGCGGCTCGCCGGCGAGCGCCGGGCGCAGCAGATCGCCCAGCCGCAGCACGCCCAGGATGTGTTCGAGTCCGCCGCGGCACACGACCACGCGCGTGTGCGGGCTGTCGGCGATCGCTCGGCGCACCGCCGCGTCGCCTTCGTCGAGGTCGATCGCGTAGATGTCCATCCGCGGCGTCATGATGGCGCCGATCCGCTGCTCGTCCAGGCGCAGCACGTTCGAGACGATCGCCTGCTCGCTCTCGTGGAACACGCCGGCCTCGGCGCCCTGCTCCATCAGCACCTTGATCTCGTCGTCGGTGACCGGCGGCTCGTCCGCGCGGCGCGCACCGAACAGGCGCATCAGCAGGTTGCTCGACGAGGACAGCACCCAGACCGCGGGCTGGGTCGTTCGCGAGAACCACGCCATCGGACGGGCGACCACCGAGGCGATCCGCTCGGGGGCGAGGAGCGCGAGCCGCTTCGGTACGAGTTCGCCGATCACCACCGACAGGTAGGTGATGATCGCCACGACGAAGGCCACCGCCAGGCCCTTCGCGTACGGCGCGAGCGGCTCGAACTGCGCGAGCCAGGCGGCGAGTGGCGCGGCGAGCAGCCCCTCGCCGACGATGCCGGACAGCACCCCGATCGTCGTGATGCCGACCTGGATGGTCGACAGGAACCCGGACGGCTCCTCGTTCAGCGCCATCGCCGACTTCGCGCCGGGGAACCCCTCGTCGGCCATCCGCTGCAGCCGGGCCTTGCGCGAGGACACGACGGCGATCTCCGACATCGCGAACAGCGCGTTCAGCAGGATCAGCAGCAGCAGCAGCAGTATGTCCATCAATGGGTTGGAGAGCCCGGATGCGGGCAGGATAGCACCTGCCTTGCGCTTGATCTGGCGCAACACGGGTGTTCGCACCGCGTGACACGCTCTGCCGTAGCGTTGCACGAAGCCACCGAACCGCCCCGATCCCGACCATCGCGAACCGATGCAACCCCGCACCGAACCGTGTCCGGATGCCGCGCCCCGCGCCTCGGGGCGAGGTGACGAGCACGGCGCGGGGTCGCCGGCGGGGCTGCTCGCGCCGCTGCCGCTGTTCGAGGGCGTGGCGCTCGGCGAGGACGCGCCGCTGGCGGGTGCTCGGGTGTACGCCCGTGCGGCCGGCGCCGTGCTGTTCACGGCGGGCGATCCGGCCGAGGTGCTCTACGTGCTGGTCTCCGGCCGCGTGCGGCTCGTGCTCGGGCCGGGCACCGACGGCCGGGTGCTCTCGATGCTCGGGCGGGGCGATACGATCGGCATGGCAGCGCTGCTGCGCGGCGATCTGTATCCGGCCACCGCCGTGGTGGTCGAGGACGCGGTGCTGGTCGGTCTGCCGGCGGCCACGCTGCGGCGGCTGACCATCGAGCGGCCCGCGATCGCCGCGCGCCTGGTGGGCGACATCGGCGCCAAGCTCGCGCGTTTCGTGCGCGAGATCGGCGGCTTCAGCGCGCGCAGCGCCCGGGCGCGGGTCGCGCGGCTGCTGTGCGACCTGCGGCGCGATGCACAGGCCGGCGCGGACGAGTTCGCCTTCGGCGAACCGAAGCGGGTGATCGCGCAGCGTCTGGCGATGACGCCCGAGACGCTGTCGCGCGAACTGCATGCACTCGCTGCCGGCGGGCTGATCGAATCGCATCGCACGCGGTTTCGCGTGCTCGACCCGCAGGCGCTCGAGCGCGCTGCGGCGGACCGACCGGCGTCGCCCGCCACGCCCTGAGTGGGCGTTCGGCGAGGGCGTTCGGCGAGGGCAGTCGGTGCGCCGCGCCCGGGCCCGCCCGCGCGGCGAGCGCGGTCAGCGCTCGCAGTCCTGCGGGCACGGGTGCTCGCCGCGTTCGACCTGCAGCGTGACATGCTCGATGCCGAAGCGCTCGAGCAGCCGGCCGCGGGTGGTCGCGAGGAACAGGTCGTCCGCGCCCGCCGGCATCACCAGGTGAACCGACAGCGCCGCGCCGGTGCTGCCCAGCGGCCACACGTGCAGGTCGTGCAGCGCGGCGACGCCAGGCCGCCCGAGCAGATCGACCCGCACGGCCTCCAGGTCGATGCCCTCGGGCACCGCGTCGAGCGACAGCGCGAACGACTGCCGCAGCAGCGGCACCGTGCCCATGCCGATCACCGCGACGATCACCAGGCTGATCGCCGGGTCGATCCACAGCCAACCGCTCGCCGCGACCGCGATGCCGCCGACCAGCACGCCGGCGGAGACCGCGGCGTCGGCCACCATGTGCAGGAACGCCCCGCGGACGTTCAGGTCGCCGTGTCGGTCCTTCGCGAACATCCAGGCAGTTACGCCATTGACCACGATGCCGGCGGCCGCCACGGCGATCACGATCACGCCGTCCACCGGCAACGGGGCGGCGAGGCGGCGCACCGCCTCCCACGCGATGACCGCGAGCGCGCCCGCCAGCAGCGTCGCGTTGATCAGCGCGACCAGCGGCGCGCCGCGCCGCCAGCCCCAGGTGTAGCGGGCGGTCGCCGGCCGCTGTGCCGCCCACGCGGCCGCCCAGGCGAGCAGCAGCGCGAGCACGTCCGACAGGTTGTGACCCGCGTCCGAGAGGAGCGCGAGCGAGTTGGCGGCCCAGCCGGCCGCCGCCTCGAGCGCGACGAATCCGAGGTTCAGCGCGATGCCGATGCGGAACGCGCGCTCGAGCGTCGCGCCCGGCACCGGGTGCGGATGCGCGTGCCCGTGTCCGCGCATCCGACCGTGGCCGTGAGCGTGGCCGTGCGCCGCCGGCTCGTGTCGATCGTCCGCCATCGGCCGGATTATCGCCGCTGCAGCGCCGGTGCGAACGCCGCCGCCCGGAGCGCTTTCCCGTAGACTGCCCGCCGATGCGACTGCTCGCGCTGCTGCCGCTGCTCGCGCACCTCGCCGTGTTCCTGGCGGTGATGCTGCGCATCCTGTCGCGCCGCCAGTCGCCCGGTGTCGCGATGGCCTGGATCCTGCTCGTGCTGCTGGTGCCGCTCGCCGGCCCGGTACTGTACGTGATGATCGGCGAGCGCCGGCTCGGCCGGCGGTGGATCGAGCGGGCCGAAGCCGAGCGCGCGACGCTGTCGCGGCGCTACGCACGCCTCGCCGCGGACGCCACGCTCGATCCGGCCGCCACCGGAGCGATCGGCGAGCCGGTCGCGCGGCTTGCGCAATCGCTGGCGGCGATCCCCGTGATGCGCGGTCACGCGATCGAGCTGATGTCTGATGGCGAGCGCATCCTGCGCGCGCTGATCGCGGATGTCGACGCCTGCCGGGAGCGCTGCTCGCTCGAGTTCTACATCTGGCACGAGGGCGGGTTGGTCGACGAGCTGATCGACGCGCTGGTGCGCGCAGCGCGCCGCGGGGTGAGGGTGGTCGCGCTGATGGATGGGCTGGGCAGCCGGCCGTTCCTGCAGCGCGGGCACGATCGCCCGCTGCGCGACGCCGGGGTGCAGGTGGTGGTGGTGCTGCCCGCCAGCGCGCTGCGCATGGCGGTTGCGCGCGCCGACCTTCGCGATCATCGCAAGATCGCGGTGTTCGACGACCGGGTCGCTTGGACCGGCAGCTTCAACCTCGCCGACCCGCGCCACTTCAAGCGGCACGCGGGCGTGGGTCAGTGGATCGACGCGATGGTCCGGGTGCAGGGTCCGGCGGCGTCGCTGCTGGGGGCGATCTCCAACGCGATGGCGGTGCTGCAGGGCGGGTCCGGGCTGCGCGACGAACGCGAGGCCGAGCACGCGCCGGCCGCGGGGTCGGTCGCGTTGCAGGCGTACCCGTCGGGGCCGGGCTTCGCCTACCACCACGTCGAGTCGGTGATCCTCACGGCGATCTACGCGGCACGGCGCGAGCTGGTGCTGACCACGCCCTACTTCGCGCCCGGCGAGTCGGTGGCGACCGCGCTGCGCTCGGCCGCACGCCGCGGCGTCGACGTGCTGCTGATCCTGCCGTGGCAGTGCGATTCACGGATGGTTCAGTTCGCGAGCGCGTCCTACTTCGACGAGCTGCTCGCCGCGGGCGTGCGCATCCAGCGCTTCCACGGCGGGCTGCTGCACACCAAGCTGATGGTGGTCGACCGCGAGCTGTCGGTGTTCGGCACGGTGAACTTCGACCTGCGCAGCTTCCACCTGAACTTCGAGCTGTCGATGCTGATCTACGATCGGCCCTTCGCCGACGAACTGCTCGGGCTGGTCCGCCTGTACCTGCAGGACTGCGAACCGATGGACCTGCGCGCGTGGCGCGGCCGGCCCGCGTGGCGACGCGTCGTCGAGAACGCGGCCCAGCTGGCCTCGCCGTTGCTGTAGGCTGACGGCCGAGCCGGCGCATCGGACGCGGCCGACGACGGGGACCCGGGATGCAGCAGAGCGCCGCCGGACGAGCGCCGGCCAGCCGCAGCAGGATCGGCTTCATGAACGGACTGGACGCGCTCTTCCTGGTGCTGGAGAGCCCGCAGACCCCGATGCATGTCGGATCGCTGCACCTGCTCGAGCTCGACCGGGCGCGCCACGACGACTTCGCCGAGCGCGTGCGCGCGCGCATTGCGCGCCGCCTGCACGAAGCCGAGGTCTTCACCCGGCGACTCGCGCCGATGCCGCTCGGCCTGGCCAGCCCGGCCTGGGTGCCCGCCGAGGCGGTCGACCTGGACCACCACGTGCGCCGGCTGCGGCTGCCGCTGCCGGGCACGCGCGCGCTGCTGCTGGAGGCGGTCGCGAGCCTGCACGCGCAGCCGCTCGACCGCGATCGGCCGCTGTGGGAGATGGTGGTGATCGAGGGCCTCGCCTGCGGGCAGCTCGGCTTCTACGCGAAGGTTCACCATGCCGGGCTCGACGGACAGGCCGGGGTTGCACTCGCACAGGCGGTCTACGACCTGGTCGAGCAGGCGGGGCCGGGCGGGCACGACGCGGGTGCGGCAGCGCGCGAGCGCGTGCGCCGCCGGTCGCCGCCGGGCGTGGCGAGCGTGGCGCTTGCCGGTGCGCGCCACAACCTCGAGCAGCTGGTCGCGTTCGGGCGGCGGCTGCCGGGGCTCGCGCGGGCGGTCGCGGCCGCGGTGCTCCCCGTCGACGGCTCGAGCCGTGCGCGCTCGCTGCTGGGCGCCGACGGGCTGCTCGCGCCGCGCACCGCGCTGAATGGCGTGATCGCCCGCAGCCGCGCGTTCGCCACCGCCTCGGTGCCGATCGCCCGAGTGCGGGCGGTCGCCGACCGCCACGAGGCGACCGTGAACGACGTGGTGCTCGCGGTCTGCGGCGGCGCGCTGCGCGACTGGCTGCGGGCACGCG
>JBIKMO010000129.1:0-12304 GCA_044359175.1 Burkholderiaceae bacterium
CGCCACCCGCCACCCGCCACCCGCCACGTGCCACTTGCCACTTGCCGCTTGCCATCTGCACTCTGCGCCCTCTGCGATGATCACCGCCCGACGTTCCGGTCGCCCGTCGTGACCGCCGCCCGCAGCCCCGTGCGCCGCGCCGTCCGCGCGCTCGCGGGCGCGGCCGGGGCCACGCTCGCCGCGGTCGTGCTGCTGCTGATCGGCCCGCTCGCGGTGATCGCGCAGGGCGACGTGACCCCGCGCGGCGCCTGGGGCTGGGCCTCGCGCGAGAGCAGCGGTCAGGCGCCCGATCCGTCGGTGGAGCGCGGCGCGGTCGTGCAGGTGTACGGCGCGCGTACGGTCGGCTGGCGCGGCGCGTTCGCCATCCACACGTGGATCGCCACCAAGCGCAGCGACGAAGACGCCTACACCGTGCATCACGTGATCGGATGGCGCGTGTTTCGCGGCGGGCGCGCCGTGGTCTCGCAGCGCGGCACGCCGGACGCCCACTGGTTCGGCGCCTACCCCGAGCTGCTCGCCGACCGGCGAGGCGAGCATGTCGATGCGCTGATCGACCGCCTCGAGGCGGCGGTGGCCGCGTACCCGTGGCCGGACACGTACCGCGCATGGCCCGGGCCGAACAGCAACACCTTCACCGCGTTCGTCGCGCGCCGCGTGCCCGAGCTGGCGCTGGACCTGCCGCCGACCGCGATCGGCAAGGACTGGCTCGAGGCCGGCCCGTTCGCCCGCACGCCCAGCGGCAGCGGCTGGCAGCTGTCGCTGCTCGGGCTGCTCGGCGTGGCGGTCGGTCTGCGCGAAGGCATGGAGCTGAACCTGCTCGGGCTGAACGTGGGCATCGACGTCGACGACCTGGTGCTGCGGCTGCCCGGGCTGGGTCGCGTGGGGCCGTGGCGCGCCGCCGAGGCGGCGGCGGCCACGCCGGCGTCCGGATCCGCGGCGGTCCCGCCCGCGCCCGCCGCGCCCGCCCCGAGGCCCGCTTCGCCCTGACCTGCGGAGCGACCGCGATGCCTGCACCGCTGCAGATCCACGACCAGCTGATCGAGGTCACCGAGGCCGACCTGCCCGAGGACCGCTTCTCCGACCACGTGAACAACGCGCGCTACTTCGCGTTCGTCAACCGGACCTTCCAGTCGTGGTACCGCGCGATGGGCATCCGGGGCGGCGTGCCGGGACAGGCCGCGGTGATGGCACGCATCGAGTGGGACTTCGTCTCCGAGGTGAAGCCGCCCGGCATCGTGCGCTGCCGGATCGAGGTGACGTCGGTCGGCCGCTCGAGCCTCGAGCATGCGGTGCGGATCGACGATCTCGGCCGCGACGGCCGCACGGAACCCCGGCTCGCCGGACGAGGCCGCGTGGTGCACGTGTGGATCGACCGGGCCGCTCGCGCGTCGCGGCCGTGGCCGGCCGAGGTGCTCGCGCGGTGCTGGTCGCCGCCCGGCGCCCCCGAGGGCGCGGCCCGATGACGACGCACCGCGCTGCCGAGGGCGCGGTGCCGCTCGGCAGCGGTCCTCAGCCCTTCCTCAGCATCCCCAGCCGCTCGAGGGTCTTGCGCTCGGACTCGAACCCCGCACGCATGAACGCGGTGTAGTCCTCGGGCGACTTATACCAGACCGGCTGGTTGTAGCGATCCAGCGCGGCCAGGTGCGCGGGATCCTCGAGCCCCTTCTTGAATGCGTCGTGCAGCGCGCGCACGATCTGCGGCGGCGTGCCGGGCGGCGCGCCGATGCCGTACGGGCTGATCTGGACGATGCCGTAGCCGAGCTCGCGCAGCGTCGGCGCGTCCGGCCACACCTTCACGCGCTGCTCGGTGAACACCGCGAGCACCCGCGCGCGGCCGGCCTCGACCTGAGGCACCGCGCCGGTGGAGTCGAGCGCCACCTGCACGTGGCCGCCGACCAGCGCGGTCATCATGTCGGCGCTGCCCTTGAACGGCACGTGCGTGAGCTTCCAGCCCTGCGCGCCCGACAGCTCCTCCATGGCCATGTGCACCGAGCTGCCCACGCCGTGCGAGCCGTAGGTGACCTTCTCGGGGTTCGCGCGGACGTGGTCGGCGAGCTCCTTCATCGTCTTCCACGGCGCGTCGGCCTTGACCACCACCGCGAACACGTAGCCGGTGAGACCGATCACGTAGGACACGTCGCGCAGCGGGTGCCAGCTGGTGTTCTCCATCTGCGAGACCCGAAGGCCGGTGATCGGCGTCATCGCGACCAGCTGGCCGTCGGGCTTCGCGCTGGCGAGCGCCGCGAAACCGAGCGTGCCGGCCGCGCCAGGCCGGTTCTCAACGATCACCTGCTGGCCCAGGTGCTTCGTGGTCGCCTCGGCGAGCGCCCGTGCGGTGATGTCGGTGGGTCCACCGGCCGGGAACGTGACGAGCAGGCGCACGGGACCGTTCGGGAAGCCGGCCTGCGCGAACGCGCGGGGGGCGGCGGCGGCCAGGCCGGTGGCTAGGCCCGCCTGGAGCACGGAGCGGCGTGAAGTCATGGTCTCCTCCGAGGTCGTTGGATGTGGCGATCCGCGCCCTGCCGGGGTCGCGGTCGTGGGCAGTGTACCCGCGTGCGGCAGCGGGACGTGGGCCTGCTTCCGGTGCGCGGACTGCCCGGTGCAGGCCGACCGCGTCGTTCGGACGGCGGCCGGCACGCTGTCCGCCCGCGGGGCGGATCACTCGGGTGCGGCGTGCGTGCCCTGCGGCCACGGCAGTGCGGCCACGTGCTGGTCGGCGCACTGCAGGTAGAGCGCGCGGACCAGCGAACCGACCAGCCGCCGCAACCCGAGCTTGAGCCCGGTCCCGGACGCGCCGGTGATCCCCAGGCTGGCGGTGGCCGCGTAGTTGAACATCCGTACGCGGGCGAGCCAGGGCGCGGCGCCCGGGCTCCGCTCGGTCAGCTCGAAGCCGCGACCCAGGTAGGGGAACAGCCCCACCTCCTCGCACGCCTGAGCCGGCGGCGGGACGAACCGGTCGCGCCACAGCGCGGCCACCGGCACCAGCGACGCGAACTCGGGCCTGAGCGACAGGTCGAAGCGCACGCCGGTGGCGAACACGACGAAGTCGGCGCGACGCTCGCCGCGGGAGGTGTCGATCAGCACGCCCGAGCCGTCGGAGCGCAGCGCGTGCCACGCGCTCGCCGCCCGGACCTCGAAGCCCGCGCGGTCCGCGACCCGCTGCACCGCGCTCTCGGGCGGCGGCGCACCGACGCCGAGCAGCCGGTGCATCACCGCCCACTTGCGCGCGTCGTCCAGGTCGCCGAAGGCGGCGAGGAAGCCGGCCTGCTCGAGCCAGGCGCGGAACTGCAGCTGCAGCAGCTCCGGGCGGCGGTGGTGCAGCTCGACCGTCGCGCCGTGATCCAGCGCCTCGGCCGCCGCATCGAACGCGGCCGCCCCCGCACCGAGCACCGCGACATGCGCGCCGCGCAGCGCGGCGAAGTCGATCTCCTCTGAGCTGTGCGCCCAACGCGCGCGCGGCAGCTCGCGCGTGAACTGCGGAGGCACGTACCACGCGCCACCGCCGTCCATCCCGTTGGCGATCACCAGCTGGCGCGCAACCACGGTGTGCTCGCCCCGGGCGTCGCGCAGGTCGACCTCGACGAAGCCCTCCGCCGTGCCCCGAAAGCCGGTCACCTCGGTGAGGTTGCGCACCGTCACGCCGGTGACCCGTCGGAACCACTGCAGATACGCCATCCAGGTCGGACGGGGGATCCGGTCCATCGCGTCCCATGCCGCCGCACCGTGGGTCGCCTCGAACCACGCGCGGGGGGTGAGCGACGGCACGCCGTAGTCCGGTCCGGTCAGGTACTTCGGGGTACGCAGCGTGTTCATTCGCGCGAACGTGATCCACGGCCCCTCGCGACCCTCGGGCGCGCGGTCGACGACCACCACGTCGTGCACGCCCTCGCGGCGCAGCGCGAACGCGAGCGCCAGGCCCGCCTGGCCGCCGCCGACGATCAGCACCGCGTGGACCGTCCGACCCGAGGCGTCCCGCGCCGCGGGCACCCACGGCGCGTCGGGATACTGGGTGCACTGCAGCTCGTAGGCGACGCGCGCCTCGAGTTCGGCGAGCGATCCCGCCGCCCCGGGCCGGGCCGCGGCGGTCACGTGTAGCCGGCCGCCGTCGGCAGCCAGACGGTGAGCGCCGGCACGAAGGCCACCAGCGTCAGCACCAGCAGCATCGCGGCGATGAACGGCAGCACCGCGAGCGACAGGCGCTCGGACGAGACCTTCGCGATCGGCCCCACCACGAACAGCACCAGGCCGAGCGGCGGCGTCAGCACGCCAATCAGCAGCGCGTACATCAGGAAGATGCCGTAGGTGAACGGGTGCATGTCGAGCAGCTGCACGCAGATCGGCATCAGCAGCGGCCCGAGGATGATCATGTTCGCGACCGCGTCCATGAAGCAGCCGACGATCAGCAGCAGGATCACGACGATCAGGTACACGACCAGCGGATTCGCGCTGACGTCGACCATCAGCGCGAGCAGCTTCTGCGGCACCTGCTCGAACGCGAGGATGCGGCCCATGACCAGCGAGATCGCGACGATCACCACCGCCGCCCCGGTGACCCGCGCGGTCGCGACGAAGGCCTCACCCAGGCCGCGCGCGTTCAGGTTGCGGAAGACGAACACGCCCAGCAGCGCGGTGTAGATCACCGCGATCACGCCGGCCTCGGTGGGCGAGAAGACGCCCCCCAGGATGCCGCCGAGGATGATCACCGGGATCGCGAGCACCGGAGCCGCGCGGCCGGCGTGGCGCGCCACCGGACGCAACCCCTCGAAGCGATGGTGGGTGCCGAAGCCGCGGATGCGGCAGATCAGCCACGAGGTGACCATCAGCGCCAGCCCCGTGAGCAGCCCGGGGATCACCCCGGCGAGGAACAGGCCGCCGATCGAGATGCCCAGCTGGCTGCCGATGATCACCAGCGGCACGCTCGGGGGGATGATCGCGCCGATGCAGGCCGCCGCACCGGTGATCGACGCGGCGAAGGCCGGAGGGAACTTCTCGCGGATCATCGCCGGGATCAGGATCGGGCCGAGCGTGGCCGCGTCCGCGAGCGCCGAGCCGCTGATCGTCGCGAGCATCATGCCGGTGACCGTGGTCACGTGCGCGAGGCCGCCGCGGATCCAGCCGACGATCGAGTTGGCGAGCGCGATCAGCCGGTCGGTGAGGCCGCAGCGATTCAGCAGCTCGCCGGTCATCACGAAGGTCGGCAACGCGAGCAGTGCGTACGAATCCAGCCCGGAGGCCATCTCGGTGACCAGCACCGACATCGGGATCGTCGTACCCGAGAACGCGATGAAGAACGCGCAGCCGATGCCGATCGCGAACGCGATCGGCACGCCGAGCAGGATCGCGGCGAGGAACGGCAGGAACAGGTACAGCAGGACGGCGGTCATCGACTCACCCTGACAGCTCCTCGCGCCCCCACCGCTCGAATCGAGAGCGGTCGCCGCGCCGCCACGCCGCCAGGTCGTGCGCGGTGGCGATCGCGACCACGAGCGCCATCAGCGAGGCCGACACCGGAATCGCGAGCTTCAGCCACCGCGTGGAGATGCCCAGGCCCGGCGAACGGCGATGGAAGCCCGCATCGAACACCTGCCAGCCGTACCAGGCCAGCAGCAGCAGGAACGCGACCGTCAGCACCTTGGAGAGGACGATCAGCGGCACGCGAACGCGAAGCGGCGTGGCGAGCAGCACCATCGGCACCTGCACGTGGCGCCCGTGCCAGGCAAGGCCGACGCAGGCCAGCATCACCAGCCAGCCCAGCCCCCATACCGCGAGCTCGTCGGCCCAGAACAGCGAGCTGTTGAACACGTACCGGCTGACGACCTGCGCGGCCATCACGACGAAGATGCCGACGGTGACCGCGCCCGCCAGCACGTCGGCGAGCAGGACGATGCGCTCGGCGACCCGCACGCTCGACGACGGCATCCGCCGGTTGCTCAGCGCAGCGCCACCATCCGCTGGATCACGCTACGGTCGACGTCCTTCGCCTCGGTCTGCCAGGTGGCCTCGCCGCGCGACTGCCACTCGCGCATCTCCGCGGCCGAGGGCGTGTAGATCTCCATCTTCTCGGCGCGCAGCTTGGCGGCGAACTCGGACTCGAGCTTGCGGTCGAGCGCGTTCGCCTCGGCCGCGGCGTCGGCCGCCGCACGCATGAAGCGCTCGCGGATCGCGGCCGGCATCGCGTTGAACGAGTTCCGGTTCATCACCTGGAACTGCACTGCGAAGATCGCGCCGACCTCGGTGGCGTGCTTGAGCACCTCGTGCATCTTGAAGCCGAAGGTCCAGATCGGCTGCACGTGCATGCCGTCGATCAGGCCGTTCTTCAGCCCGTTGTAGGTCTCGGTCCAGGCGAGCGGCGTCGGACTGCCGTTCCACGCCCGCACCAGCGCGATCTCGGCCGGCGACGACGTGGTGCGGAACTTCAGGCCGTTGACCGCCGCCGGCGAGGGCAGTGCGCGACGGCTGTTCCACAGCAGCCGGAAGCCGCCGGCGCCGACCGGGGGCAGCACGACCAGCGGCGTCGCGGCTTCGAACCGCTTCGCCTGGTCGCGCCACAGGTCGGACGTGAACAGGCGGTTGGCCATGTCCCAGTTGGTGATCGCGTACGGCAGGTCGACGAACGCGAACGACTTGTCGAACTGCGTGAACTGGCCGGTGACGTTGCTGGTGATGTCGATGAAGCCGGTCTGCACCGCCTCGAGCTGCGACAGGTCGGTGCCGAGCGCCGAGCTCGGATGCACGCGCAGCTCCAGGTCGACCTCGTACTTGTCCTTCAGGATCTGCGGGATCCGCGCGATCGACAGGAACGAGGGATCGCCCTCCTTCGCGTTCAGGCCGGCGACGATCGGCTTCAGGTAGCGCAGCCTGCCCTGAGCCTTCACGATCGCGGGCGCCCCGAGGATCACGCCTGCGGCGGCGCATGCGCGCAGCGTGCGGCGGCGCGGCTCGGCCGTGGCGTCGGAGACGGGGCGGGCGGGCGGATCGGTCATCGCGTTCATCGCGGGGTCTCCGTGCGTTAGGGGCCGGGCATGGGGCGGCGGAAGCGCCTGGGTGGCTCGAGTCTAGCATGCAGGCGACGCATTGTGCACAATCGGATCGTGTTCGAGCTGCCAGCAGGGCCCTGCGGCAGCGGTTGTACACAATGACGCAGGGTGAAGGAGCGACCGATGGACATGGGACTCGCCGGCGCACACGTGCTGGTCACGGGGGCGTCGCGCGGCATCGGCCGCGCGGCGGCACTGGGCTTCGCGACCGAGGGCTGCGTGGTCCACCTGGCCGGCCGCTCGGTCCCGGAGCTGCAGGTCACCGCCGAGCGCGCCCGCGCGCTCGGGGCAGCCGAGGTTCACGTGCACCCGGGCGATCTGACCCGCCCGGGCGAGGTCGACCGGCTCGCGCAGGCGTGCCGCGACGTCGACGTGCTGGTCAACAACGCCGGGGCCACCCCCACCGGCCCGATCGAGGCGGTGACCGAAGCGCAGTGGCGCGAGGGCATCGAGCTGAAGGTGCTCGCGACGGTGCTGCTCACCGCGCCGATCTACCAGGCGATGTGCGCTCGCGGCGCCGGGGTGGTCGTCAACGTGATCGGCAACTGCGGCGAGCGGCCCGATCCCGAGATCATCGTCGCAACCATCTGCAACACCGGGCTCATGGGGTTCACGCGCGCGCTCGGGGCCGAGAGCCCGCGCCACGGCGTGCGCGTGGTGGGTATCAACCCGGGTCCCACGGCGACCGAACGGCTGGTGTCGCTGATGCGGCGCAAGGCCGCCGACCGCACCGGCGACCCGGGGCGCTGGCCGGAGCTGGTCGCGCCGCTGCCCTTCGGACGGGCGGCCGAGCCGTCGGAGGTCGCGGACGCGATCGTCTTCGCCGCGTCGCGGCGCGCGTCGTTCGTGAGCGGCACGATCGTCACGGTCGACGGTGGCGTGGCGTGGCGTGGCCGGCTGTTCTAACCGGTGCGGGCGGATCGCCGAGCGTCCCGCGACCGCGTCGCTCGGCGCGAGTCGTGCGAGGTCGGGATCCGCCTTGCGCCGCTCCAACGGGTGCGACGCGGCCCGCTTGCGCCGAGCGTTGCTCCGCTTGGTTCGACGCGGCCCCGCCCGACCCGCGCGGCCCGGCTCAGCCCGGCTCAGCCCGGCTCAGCCGGGTCGGCCGGACGCGGCAGCCGAGCCGAACGGGCAGCCCGCACGTGGCAGCTCATCACGTCGCGCGCCCACTCGGCGTCGCGCGCCGCGAACGCGTCGATCACCTCGCGGTGGTGGCCGAAGCTGCGGGCCAGCTGCGCGGGCGTGTAGCGGGCGAAGGTCTGCTGGACGATCGGGATCTCGATCGCGTTGGCGAGCATCTCGCTCATCCGCGAGTTGCCGCTCGCCGCGGACACCACGCGGTGGAACTCGCGGTTGAGGCTGCCGATCCGGGCGAGGTTGTCGCTCGAGATGTCCGGGCCGTGCGCCTCGATCTGGTCCTGGACGCGGCGCAGCGCGTCGATGTCGGGCGCGCTGATCCGCCGGGCCGCGAGGCCGGCGATGCTGCTCTCGAGCAGCACGCGCAGTTCGAACAGGTCGCGGATGTCCTCGTCGCTCCAGGAGGCGACGAACGTGCCCACGTTCGGCACGAAGCGCAGCAGCCCGTCGCTCACCAGGCGGCGCAGCGCCTCGCGCACCGGCGTGCGCGACACGTGCAGCTCGGCGGCCAGCTGCTCCTCGGTGAGCCGCACGCCCGCGCGGAAGTCGCCGCGGACCAGCCGCGCCTTCAGCGCCTCGTAGGCGTCGCCAGCACTGGTCGAACTGGATCCTGCCATGGCGCGCTAGTGTACTCGGGCAGGCTCATGTATACGACACGCCCCCAAGAGCCAGCGCTCTGGTGCCAAAGCCCCGCAAGTTCGCGCGATTCCGCAGTTTCGGCGCGTCGTACGCGGTCACGCCCAGTCTCGCTGTGTACAATCGACCTTCAGACCCCAACCGGCGGCCACGTCGCCCGCCGGCGACCAGGAGATCCCCACATGCCCAGGTTCGCTGCCGTTGCCACCGCGGCGGTGCTGTCGCTCGCAGGGTTCGCCGCGCCCGCACCCACGACCGCGCAGCCCGCCGCGGCACTCAAGCCGCTCGAGATCCCGTCGCGTTGCGACAAGCGCGACAAGGTGCGGATCGCCAACACCGGACACGTGCTGATCTACGTGGCGAGCGAGCTCGCAAAGGCCTCGAAGATCTTCGAGCGGCTCTGCCTGGACGTCGAGATCATCACGACGAACTCGCAGGTCGAAGGGCTGCTCAGCCGGCAGCTCGACTTCATCGAGAGCAACTCGATGGAGCCGGTGAAGACCCACGCAGTGGGCCGCAACCTACTGTCGGTCGCGCCGATGCTGAGCTGCTACACGAACAGCCTGGTGGTGCGCAAGGAGGTGGCCGAGCGGCTCAAGCTGACCCGAACCTCGCCGCTCAAGGACCGCCTCGCCGGGCTGAAGGACCTGCGGGTGGGCGTGACCAATCTGTCGCAGGGCGCGGGGCTGTGGGTGCTGCTGCTGCTGGACGAGGCCGGCCTGACCGCCAAGGACGTGCGGCTTCACCAGCTCGACAACGCTCCCGGCATGATGGCCGCGTTCCGTACCGGTCAGATCGATGCGCTGTCCAGCGGCAGCCCGCCGGGCGAGCAGCTCGAGGCCGAGGGCCTGGGCGTGCGGCTCATCACCGGACCCGGTGGCGACTTCCCAGGCTTCGGGCCCGAGAGCAAGTTCCCGTACACCTCGATCATCACCACGCGCCAGTACGCGCAGGAGAACCCGGACGTGGTGCTGCGCATCACCGCGGCCTTCATGTGGGCCAATGCGCAGATCCAGGCGGACAAGGACGGGGTTCGCGAGCGCGTGCGGCAGGTGATGTTCCCCAAGCTGCCCGAGGCCGTGTACCGCGACGCGTACGACTTCACCTATCCGTGCTTCGCGCGGCCCGAGGACCGGTTCACCCAGGCCTCGTTCGAACGGATCGTGCGCGTGGCCAACCTCGGCCGCAAGGCCGGCGGACTGCCGGCGGTCACCAACATCCGGATGGACGACATCATGACCAACCGGTTTCTCGAGGCGGCCGCGCCCGCGGTCGCTCGGCTGAAGCCCTGACGATGACCGCCTCGCCGCAGGCGGAGGGGCGCGCCGACGCGGCGCCGCGCGCACCGGGCTCGGCGCTGCGCGCCGAGCAGGTCCACCACTGGTACTACAGCCCGGAGCGCGGCAGCTTCGTGATGGCGCTCGAGGACCTGTCGCTCGACGTGGCGGACGGCGCGTTCGTCGCCCTGCTCGGGCCGAGCGGCTGCGGCAAGTCCACGCTGCTCAACATGTTCGCCGGGCTGATCCCGCCGAGCCTGGGCACGGTGAGCTTGCGCGACCGCCCGATCGACGGACCGAACACCCGCGCCGCCTACGTCACTCAGAACGACAGCCTGCTGCCGTGGCGGCGCGTGGCCGCCAACGTCGCGCTGCCGCTGGAGGTGCGCGGCGTGCCGGCGCGCGAGCGCGAGCAGCGCGTGGCGACCGCGCTGCGCCAGGTGGGGCTCGAGGGCTTCGAGCGCGCGTTCCCCAGCGAACTGTCCGGCGGCATGCGCAAGCGCGTCGGGCTCGCGCGGGTGCTGGTCACCGACCCGGAGCTGGTGCTGATGGACGAGCCCTTCGGCGCGCTCGACGCACAGCTTCGCGCGCGGCTGCACGGCGAGTTCCTGCGGCTGTGGGCGCGGCTGAAGATGACGGTGGTCTTCGTGACCCACGACATCGAGGAGGCGGTGACCCTCGCGCAGCGCGTGATCGTGTTCGGCTCGCGCCCGGGGCGCATCCGCGCGACGGTCGACATCGACCTGCCGTTCCCGCGCCATCCCGAGGAGATCCGGTACGAGCCCGGATTCGTCGCGCTGTGCCATCGGCTGCGCGATGAGCTGCGACGCGCGAACCCCACCCCTGCGCAGGACACCTGACCCGATGAGCACGACCGACACCGCGCACCGGGCGCCGCATCCGGACGCCGCGCTGCAGGCGCGCATCGAACAGGGCAAGCGCGAAACCGTCGCCGCCTACCGCCGCCAACGACGCTGGGTGTGGGTGGGCAAGGTGCTGTTCCCGATCGCGGTGCTCGGGCTGTGGCAGCTGGCAAGCGGCCGCTGGGTGGACCCGTTCTTCGTCAGCCGCCCGACCGACGTCGCGGTCCGGCTCTGGGACTGGCTGCTCGACGGCACGATCGTCGCCACCGCGATCGAGACGCTGCTGTCGGCCGCGTACGGGTTCCTTCTCGGCGGGGCGGCGGGCATCCTGCTCGCGCTGCTGCTCGGACGCATCGCGTGGCTGGACGAGATCATCCGGCCATTCCTCACCGCGCTCTACAGCCTGCCGCGGCTCGCGCTGGTGCCGCTGTTCATCATCTGGCTGGGCATCGGCACCGCGATGAAGATCACGCTGACCTCGGTGATCGTCTTCTTCATCGTCTTCTACACGACCTACGCCGGCGTGCGCGACGTGCCGGCGTCGCTGATCAACCTGATGCGCACGATGGGCGCCTCCCGCCTGCAGATCGTGCTGAAGGTGATCCTGCCCTCGGCCGGCGTGTTCATGTTCACCGGACTGCAGGTGTCGGTGCCCTACGCGGTCACCGGCGCGGTGTTCGGCGAACTCGTGGTCGGCAGCACGGGGCTGGGCTGGCTGCTGCGCCGCTCGCAGACCAACCTGGACTCGACCGGCGTGTTCGCGGGGCTGATCGTCATCATGTGCGTGGCCGGCGCGATCTCGTTCTGCGTGACCGTGCTGCAGAAGCTGACCTCGAAGTGGCGGATGGAAGTGAGCGCACCGGTGATGTAGCGCGCGCCACCCTCGCTCACGCCGCGACGACCAGCAGGTCGAGCAGCGCGTCCACCCGAAGCGCGTCGGGCAGCGCGCGCACCGCATCGATCACCGCGCGCTGGCGCGTCGCATCGAAGACCCGCGCGGTGCACTGCAGGAACTTGCGCTCGAGCTCGTCGTCGCTCATCCCCGCCTCGATCTGCGCGAGCGTGATCGTGTGCTCGGTGCTCACCTCGCGGCCGTCGTCCAGCGTCGCGGTGATCCGGCACTTCCGCTCGCCCGGGGTGGCGCGCGTGTACTCGTCGAGCACGACCACCTCGGTGCGGCCGATCAACCCGAGCACGTCCGCGTCTCGGAACCGGCTGCGCTCGAAACTGTCGGCCGTGAGCTCGCCGTCGATCAGCGCACAGGCCACCGAGAACAGCATCGAATGGTCGGCGGTCTCGCGCGTGCGCGGCGCCCACAGCTCGCGGTCCTTCACCGCACCCTCCCAGGCCGAAC
>JBIKMO010000395.1:0-3492 GCA_044359175.1 Burkholderiaceae bacterium
CGATCATCTCGCCGAGCAGCACCGACAGCGGCGTGGTCTCGAACAGCGAACGCGGCCGGCTGTGCACCAGCCAGCCCATCGTGAGCGCGGCCAGCCAGTGCGCGGCGTTGGCGAGCGCGCCGCCCGGGTCGGTCCGGTACACCTGGTGCGCGCGGATGCCGCTCCACACCGAGACGATGCGATCGATCGCCTGATCGAAGCGATCGCATCCCGCAGCCAGCGCCGCGGCGTTGATCGCGCCAGCCGACGTGCCGCAGATCACCTGGAACGGGTTGCGCGACCGAGGCCAGCCGCCATCGCCGAGGATCGATGCCACCGCGTCGAGCACGCCCGCCTGGTACGCGGCACGGGCACCACCGCCCGTGAGAATCAGGCCGAGACGGTCGTCGGCGCGGGGGCCACGGATCGGGTCGACGGGCATCGCGACCTGCAGCGGGTGGGTCGGCCGATGGTGACCGCGCCCAGACCCTCGCAGGCGGTGCGGCACGACCCGCGGGCGGCGGTACACGACCGGCGGGACCGGACCACCGAAGCGCCGGCGCGCAACGCCGGCCGGTCGCCAACCGGTTGGCAGGACCTGCGGTGGGGCCTTGGCGCGGGGTCCGGCGAGCGCCGCGCGGGCCGTACTCGCGGCTAACGGCGCTCGGGCAGCATTCGCTCCACGTACCGGGCGATCAGGTCGATCTCCAGGTTCACTCGCGCGCCGGGCACGAGGCGCCCGAGCGTCGTCGCCCCCAGGGTGTGCGGAATCAGGTTGATCTCGACCTCGCAGTCGCCGTCGGGCAGGTCGTTGACCCGATTGACCGTCAGACTGGTGCCGTCCACGGTCAGCGAGCCCTTGTAGGCGAGATAGCGCGACAGCGCGGCAGGCACTCGCACGACGAGGCGCCACGATTCGCCGACCGGTTCGAAGACGGCGACCGCGCCGACGCCGTCGACGTGGCCGGTGACCAGGTGCCCGCCGAGCCGGTCGGCCAGACGCAGCGCCTTCTCGAGGTTGACCTCGCCCGGCGCCTCCAGTCCGACGGTGCGCCGCAGGCTCTCCAGCGAGACCTCGACGACGAAGCGGCGCCCCTCGACCGCCACCGCGGTCATGCACGCGCCCTGGATCGCGATCGAGTCGCCGACCGCCACGTCGGACAGGTCCAGCGCGCCGGCGTCCACCACCAGCCGCACGCCGGCGCCCTGGCCGAGCGGCTCGACCCGTTCGATCCGTCCGACGGCGGCGACGATCCCGGTGAACATGGGCCGGACCCCTCAGAAACGCGCGAGCACGCGCAAGTCGGCGCCGATGCGCTCGACGTCGGTGAAGCGCAGCCCGCGACGGCCCTCCAGGCTCGCCGGGGCCGCGAGGTCGAACGCCGGCAGCCCGCGGCCGAGCAGCGACGGGGAGACGTACATCAGCAGCTCGTCGACCACGCCGGCCGCGATCATCGACCCGTTGAGCTTGTGGCCGGCCTCGACGTGGATCTCGTTCAGCCCGCGCGCGGCGAGCTCGGCGACCAGCGCGGCCAGATCGACCTTGCCGCGCACCCCGGGCAGCCGCATCACGTCGCAACCCCGATCGCGCAGCTCGCGGGCGCGGTCCGGGCTGTCGGCCGTGCAGGCGATCCAGACCGGGGCACCCTTGAGCAGGTTCGCCTCGAGGGGCACCTCCAACCGCGAGTCGACCAGCACCTTGATCGGCTGGCGCGTCGTGTCGACGTCGCGCACGTCCAGCCGCGGGTCGTCGTCGCGGACCGTACCGATTCCGGTCAGGATCGCGCAGGCGCGCGCCCGCCACGCGTGGCCGTCGCGGCGCGCCTCCTCGCCGGTGATCCAGCGGCTGGTGCCGTCGGGCAGCGCCGTGAGGCCGTCGAGGCTCGCCGCGACCTTCATCCTGATCCAGGGCCGGCCCCGCGCCATGCGGGCGACGAAGCCGACGTTGAGCTCGGCCGCCTGCTGCTGCAGCAGCCCGCAGCGCACGTCGACCCCCGACTCGCGCAGCCGCCGCAGACCGCGGCCGTTGACCTGAGGATTCGGGTCTTCCATCGCCGCGATCACCCGTGCGACGCGCGCCTCGGCG
The DNA here is from genome assembly GCA_044359175.1 of Burkholderiaceae bacterium. GTDB lineage: Bacteria > Pseudomonadota > Gammaproteobacteria > Burkholderiales > Burkholderiaceae_E > UBA4615. The sequence goes on from JBIKMO010000395.1 coordinate 2,066, forward strand.
AGCGCCTCGACGCACGGCGGCGTACGGCCGAAGTGGCTGCACGGCTCGAGCGTCACGTAGACCGTGGCGCCGCGGGCCCGGCCGCCGGCCTCACCGAGCGCCACGATCTCGGCATGCGGCTCGCCGGCGCGCCGGTGCCAGCCCTCACCGACGACCGCCCCGTCCTTGACGATCACGCAGCCCACGCGCGGATTCGGCGTGGTGGTGTACAGACCGAGCCGCGCCAGCTCGAGCGCTCGGCTCATGAAGGCGTGGTCCGCGGCGGTGAACATCGTTCGATTCTACCCGGCGTCCCCGGGTGCGCCGTTCAGACGGCGCGGCGCTTGCCGACGCGCGGCCGGACCTCCTCGATCGCCTCGGCGAACTCGTCGACGTCGGCGAACTGCCGGTAGACCGACGCGAACCGCACGTATCCGATCTTGTCGATCTTCTTCAGCTCGCGCATCACCAGTTCGCCGACGCGCTCGCTCGGGACCTCTCGGACCCCGCTCGCGAGCAGCTTCTCCTCGATCCGCGCGATCGCGGCGTCGACCGCCTCGGAGGCGACCGGGCGCTTGCGCAGCGCAAGCGCAAGCGAGGCGCGCAGCTTGCGACGATCGTATTCGACGCGCGAGCCGTTCTTCTTCACGACCGCCGGCAGAGACAGCTCGACCCGCTCGTAGGTGGTGAAGCGCTTGTCGCAGTGGCCGCAGCGGCGGCGCCTGCGCAGCGCAGCGCCGTCGTCCGCCTCCCGGGTCTCGATGACCTGAGTGTCCGGGTGGTCGCAGAACGGACAGCGCATGCCGCGGATTCTCGCACGGGGCGGCGCGAGGCCGCCCCGGCGCGCGGGCTCAGCGGTACACCGGGAACCGCGCGGTCAGCTCGGCCACCGCATGGCGCACCGCGGCGAGCCGCGACGCGTCCTCGGGCGCCTCGAGCACGTCGGCGATCAACCCACCAACCTGCGCGGCCTGCGCCTCCCGGAAGCCGCGCGTGGTCATCGCCGGCGAACCGAGCCGGATCCCGCTGGTGACCATCGGCTTCTCCGGGTCGTTCGGGATCGAGTTCTTGTTGACCGTGATGTGGGCGCGTCCGAGCGCGGCCTCGGCCTGCTTGCCGTTGATCCGCTTGGCGCGAAGGTCGACCAGCATCACGTGGCTCTCGGTCCGGCCCGAGACGATGCGCAGTCCGCGAGCCACCAGGCTCTCGGCAAGCGCTCGCGCGTTGGCGAGCACCTGGCGCTGGTAGTCCTTGAACGACGGCTGCAACGCCTCGTGGAAGGCCACCGCCTTCGCGGCGATCACATGCATCAGCGGCCCGCCTTGCAGCCCGGGGAAGACCGCCGAGTCGATCGCCTTCTGGTGCTGCTGCTTCATCAGGATGATGCCGCCGCGCGGCCCGCGCAGGCTCTTGTGGGTCGTGCTGGTAACCACGTCGGCGTAAGGCAC
>JBIKMO010000130.1:0-12213 GCA_044359175.1 Burkholderiaceae bacterium
TCTTCATCAGCCGCGCGATGACGGTGTGCAGCAGCGCGTGAAGTTCCTCCTCGGTGGGTGCAGCCGCCTCGATGAACTCGGCTGCCCCCTCGGCGTGACTGCGGTACACCCCGTCCAGCACCAGTGGGCGTCCATCTCGATGCCGTACATCGCACCGCCGGGCGAGCGCGTGAAGTGCTGCTGGGTCAGCGGCGTGGACAGTTCGTGGAAGCGGATCATCGGCGCGAGCGCGGGGAAGTGCCGCTCGAACTGGGCGAGCAGGCGCGCCTCGATCCACGACTTGAAGGCCAGGTAGTCCTCCGGCCGCGCCGCGTCGGCGCCGGGCTGCCAGCGGGCGAAAGGCGCGGCGTCGCAGATCGCCACCACCTCGGCCGTCGGTGCGCCGGTGCAGGCCGGATCCTTCATCGACGGGAACGACACGAACAGGCCCGGCGCGTCCTCGTCGGCCGGGTTCGTCCACACCCGCCCGATGTCCGGGCCCTCGTGGATCCACACGTTCGCGGCGCTCGCGCCGGCGGCGGCGATGTCGCCCTCGAAGCCGATGAACAGCGACAGGTACGACAGGCCCGGCTCGAACCCGCGCAGCTCGGCGTGCCAACCCGGGCAGTGAGCGGGGTCGAGCGCGTCGGCGGTGTTGACCACGCCCATCGCCGAGATCACGTGCCGCGCGCGCACCTCGTGACGCAGCCCCCCCTGCACGTACTCCACGCCGCAGGCACGGCCGTGATCGACGAGGATCCGCTGCACGGATGCCCCGAGCACCACGTCACCCCCAGCGGCGGCGATCACCGGCACCAGGGTCTGCGCGAACCGCGCGGGGCCACCCACCGGGTAGTACGCGCCGGCGTTGTACGACCCGGTGACCAGCGCGTGCTCGAGCAGCGGTGCCTGCGCGGGCGGTGCCCCGTAGTCCGCCCAGCGGGCGCCCAGCACGGCCCGCAGCGTCGGGTCGGGCACGTCGGCGAGCGCATCGGCCAGCGTCCGGGTCGACATCCGCTCGACCTCGCCGCCCCGCCACAGCTTCAGCCCCCAGGCGAGCGGCGCCGGAAGGCCGCGCATCGCGTACAGCGCCATCGACGCGCGGCGCGCTTCGGCCATCTCGTCGAACCAACGATCGATCGCCGCCTGCTGCGCGGGGAAGCGTTCGATCAGCCGCGCGCGGTAGGCCGACTCGGGGTGCTCGACGCCGAACTCGAAGCCCGGCAGCCGCACGATGTCGTACGGATTGCCGCAGTCGGCGAAGGCGAGCGCCCCGTCGGTCAACCAGGCGAGCAGCCGCCCGAACTGGCCGTCCGGGCCCGGACGGGGACCGACGTTGCCGATGTAGTGCACCCCGGGCGCGAACGTCCAGCCCTGCCGGGAGAAGGTCTGGGTGAGTCCGCCGGCGGTGTGATGCTGCTCGATGACCCGCACCGCGCGGCCGCGCCGGGCGAGCGCCGCGGCGGCGGTCAGCCCGCCGATGCCGGAACCGAGAACGAGGGTGTCCCACATCGCGATGCGCATCCTGTTCGATCCGGCCGGCGGACGCCGCAGCCGTCGTCGCCAGCATCGCGGATGACGCACCGGTCCGATACCGCGGCCGGAAGGCCGGGTTGATCGCCATCAAGCGGGTCGGGCGATGCCGCCCTCGCGACGGTCCACGACGCGTTCCTCTCGCGAACCGACATCGGCGCGCGCGATCCTCCCCACGATCCCCTCGACCCGTCCCGGCGATCGCATCGCGATCCCTGCGATTGCACGTCGATGGCCCCGGGGCGATAAGGTCCGGATCGGCGAACGCGTGGTTCGCAGACCGTGCCGAACGGGAGATCGGGAGATGGAGCAGGGCAGGCGGTCGCTCGGGGCGTCACGCTCGAACGCCGGCATCGCTGCGACCGCGCGTCGGCAGGTGCTCGCGAACCGGATCGGCATCCGCCCGGCATCGCGGCGAGCCGGTGCCGTCGACGATCGCGCCGCCGCGGATGACGAGGTCGTGCATGGGGACGTCTCCTCGCTCGGGTCGGTGCCCGGGCTTCGGGCGGGGCCGGTGCGGGGACGGTCTATCCGAGCGCGGGCAGCCGGGGGTGCCGCCCTCGATGCCGGCCCTCGTCACCGCCTGCTCGCGGCCGCGGCGCGCCGCTCGACCGGCTCGGTGACGAATCCGATCCGGTTCAGTCCCGCGCCCCGCGCGGCCGTCATCACCTCGACCACGCGCTCGTGGCGAACGGCGCGGTCGGCATGCAGGTGGACGTCGGGATCGGCGCCGTCGGCCCGGCTGCGCAGCCGCGCTTCGAGCGCCTCGATCGAGACGGGATCGCCGTCGACGCTGACCGCACCGCCGGCGTCGACCGCCACCCGGATCGGCGCGCGCCGAGTGTCGAGAGGCGGCGCGTCGACCCTGGGCAGGTCGACCGGCACCGCCCGATGGAGCAGCGGTGCGGTGACCAGCAGGACCACCAGCAGGACCAACATCACGTCCACGAGCGGCGTGGTGTTGATGTCGGCCATCGGCTCGGCGATCCGGCCGCGCGCGGGTCGGGCAGGGTCGAACGCCATGGCTCACTCCACCGCTCGTTGCGGGCGGGTGCCCGCGACCGCCCAGGCATGCAGCGCGCGACCGAATCCGTCCAGGCGCTCGAGCGAGATGCGGTTCGCCCGGGTCAGCGCGTTGTACGCGAGCACCGCGGGAATCGCGACGAAGAGGCCGGCCGCGGTCATCACCAGCGCTTCGCCCACGGGTCCCGCGACCCGGTCGATCGTCGCGTTGGCCTCGGCGGACAGGCCGACCATCGCCTGCAGGATGCCCCAGACGGTGCCGAAGAGCCCGACGAACGGTGCGGTCGAGCCCACCGACGCGAGCAGCGTCTGGCCACGCTCGAGTCGAACCTGGGCACCGAGCAGCGATTCCTGCAGCACCCGTCCGACGAAATCGTCGGCCTTCCCCGCGCCGCCGAGCCCGGCCTCGCCGCCATGCCAGCGCCGGGATGCGTCGACCGCATCGCTGGCGACCGCCGCGAACACGCCGGTCCGGTCGAGCCGAGCGAGCGCTTCGAGCGCGCCTTCGGCATCCGGGGCCCGCCAGAACGCGTCGATCGCGCGCGGCACCGTACGGGACGCACGCAGGGCGTCGACGGCGCGCAGCGCGATCACGGTCCAGCTCGCCACCGACATCGCGAGCAGCACCACGGCGACGGCGCGGATGACCGCGTCGGCCTGCGTCCAGTAGTGCAGGAGTCCGTGTCCTTCGGTCATGCCGCCGTTCCTTCCCGCGCGCGGGCTGTGCGGGCGCCGGGCGAGAACGCCTTCGCCTTGCGTTGAAGCCTGCGCCATCCGATCACCACGCCGCTCGCGCTGAGTGCGAAACCGCCCGCGCTCGCGATCACCAGGAGCACGTCCCAGAGCGGCCGTCGCTCCAGCAGCGGCCACCAGTCCCAGCTGTGCAGCATCGCGAACAGCCAGCGCTTCGTGCGTTGCGTCGCGTCGAGCCGGGAGACGAGGGCTCCGGTGTGCGGGTCCAGCTGCAGCCACGTCCGGCCTGGATCGTCGAACTCGACCCGCAGGATCGGCAGCCGCCGATCGACGTGCCCGAGCATCGTGTGCGGCGCGCGTGCGTAGTGCCACAGGTCGTAGCGATCGATCACCTTCGACGCGACCACGCGGGCCTCGGGCATCGCGCGCTCGGCGGCGGTCGCCAGCTCTTCGAAGGACAGGCGCTCGAACGGCTCGCCGCGATCGCGCATCAGCCGTGTCCGGCCCGCCCCGTCGAAACCGACCAGCAGCGTTCGCCCGTCGAACGTCCGCCACTCGAGCTCGCGCACCTGATGGCCGATCGCCGAAAAACGTTCGATCGACATCGCGACCGCCTCGCCCAGCTCGCCCGGCACGACCGCGACCGCGCCGCGCGGCGCTCCCGGCGACGAGAACACCTTCCACGGATTCATCGACATCAGCCCGCTGAAGATCCAGGTGAGCGACAGCACGCCGAACACGAGCCCGGTCCAGTGGTGCCACTTCATCCAGGACTCCCGGTAGGGCGACCGCCCCCCGCTGCGGAAGCGGCCGACGATCCGCCACCTGAGGACTCCGACGACCAGCCCGGCGACCGTCAGCACGGTCGCCGCGACCGACATCCAAACGACGATGTCGTGCCACCACCGATCGAGCGCACCCCCTCGGAACGGGTAGAGCCAGTGGATCCACGCGCCGACCCAGTTCCAGGTGCGCTCGGTCCGGGAAGCATCCCGGACGACCTCACCGGTGGCCGACGATACGTAGAGCAGCGTGCCGCCGGCGACCGCGACGACGTGCAGAGGACGGTGAAGGTCGAGCGCGCGCGAGTGGGTCCACGCGTCCTCGCGGACGAGTCCGAGGTGGACCGCCGGGATCGGCACCGCCTCGGGCGCGGGACCGGCGGCGAACGCGGTCGCGGCGGCGAGCGCCGCGTCACGGTCGATCCCGTCGAGGCGACGTCCGTCGGTGGCGTCGATCGCCGCCACCGCGTCCCGCCCGAACGTGACGACGTAGACCGGGCGACCGGCGACCGAAGTCAGCCGGATCGCGCGCGGCTCGGGCGGGGCCGCGCCGGGCCGGGCCGGCGGCGACGCCGCCCGCACCGCCGCCGCCGCGTCGACGCGGACTGCGTCGGCCCGCAGCGCCGGCAGCGCCGCGAGCCGCTCTCCATCGGACAGCTTCGGGTAGCCGACGTACATCATGACGACACCCGAGAAGAACCACATCGCCATGAAGGCGCACAGCAGCACGCCGAGCCAGCGATGGGCGAGGAACAGCCAGCGCTTCACGGTTGCGCTCCGTTCAGTACCGCGCCGCGAGCGTCAGCGAGTACGTACGCGGCGGCCCGAGGAAGTACATCGGCGTGCCCGTGACGTTGGCCGCGTAGACCTCGTCGGTCAGGTTGTCGATGCGCGCGGTCAGCGACAGGTTCCGGGAGATCCGGTAGCCGAGCGACAGGCCGAGCAGCGTGTAGGCCGGCGCGCTGGTGGTGTTCGCCGCGTTCGAGTACACGTCCGACACGTACCGCACGTTCGCGCCGGCGCTCCAGGCCGCCGCGAAGGCCCAGTCGACCCACAGGTTCGCGACGCGGGTCGGCGTGTTGGGCGGGCGATTGCCCGCCCGCGAGACCGCGGTGCCGCCGACGTTCTCGGTGAATTCGTCGAACTGCGGATCGATCCAGGCGAGGTTGCCCGCGACCAGCCAGCCCGCGGCCGGGCGCACCGAGGTCGCGAGTTCGACGCCCCGCGCCGACTGTCTTCCGACGGGCACCGTGGTGCCGGGATTCGATGGATCGGCCATCGACAGGTTCTCCCGGGTGATCGTGTAGGCGGCGATCGTCGCCACGCCCCGGCCGCCGAGGTAGTCGCCCTTCATGCCGACCTCGAACTGCCGGCCCGTCGAGAGATCGAAGTCGCGCAGCTGCGAGAAGTTCGCTGTGGTCAGGATCCCGGCGGGCGGATCGGCCGAGGTCGCGTACTGGGCGTAGACGTTCGCGCTCGGCGTCAGCTCCTGGACCACCCCGATCCGACCGGTCGTCGGGCGATACGTCCGTTGGAAGACCGCGGGGTCCGTCGCGGTCACGGTGCGCTGGTTCGTCACCTCGAGGTCGATGCGGTCATGGCGCAGCGCCGTGACGAGGGACGTCGAAGGCAGCACCTTGGTGCGGTTCTCGACGAAGAGCGCGATCGTGTCGACGCGATTCGTGCGGTCGGGCACGAATCCGGGGGTCATGCCGGGAATCGAGAAGAAGTCCTCGGTGACGAAGCCGGTCGGCGGCACCGTGCTCACCGTGCCCGACAGCGAACGCGGATAACGGGTCTGGCGATTGAAGGACACGTCCAGACCCGCAGCCCAGTCGGAGGGCCGACCCGCCAGGACGCTGCGGTGGAGCACCTCCGCCCGGTTGCCCACCAGTTCCTGGTCGTGCCGCTGCAGCAGCGGGGACGAGCGTACGACCGCCGTGTTCGAGGCATTGAAGCGGTAGACCTCGACGTTCCGGTAGTCGCGCAGCGCGTCGTACAGGTAGAGCGTGTTCCTGACGTTCGTGGCGTCCGAAGCCCGCCAGTCGACGATCGAACGGGCCCACTTGACCGTCTGCTCGTAGACGCCGTCGCGGGAGTTGTAGTTCGCGAATCGCGTTTCGGGAAGGATGCGTCCCTGGCCGGCCGTCGGGTTGAGCAGCGGCGTGCCCCAGTACGGCCGGTCGACCTGCTCGTTCTGGTACTCCACGGCGAGCGTGTGCGACAGCCGCGGCCCGAGGTCGGTGAGGAGCGACCCCGCGAAGGTCGTCGACTCGCGCGCGTTGCCGTCCACCCAGCCGCCCGAGCCGGTCCGGCTCAGGTCGAACCGCACGGTGTTCCCGGCTTCGCCGGAGGGCTGTCCGAGTCGGCGGTTCAGTCCGACGCTCAGCTCATAGGTGTCGTAGGAGCCGTAGCGCATGCGCCCCTCGGCGAAATCCGCCGCGCGTGTCGCGAGCTTGGTCACGTAGTTGATCGAACCGCCGACCGCGCCCGCACCGAACAGGAACGTCGACGGCCCGCCGATCACTTCGACGCGGTCGTAGATCCAGCTGTCGACCGGGCGTCCGGCGATCGCGTCGTACTGGACGCTGATGCCATTGAAGAGCTGGGTGATCTGCGAACCGGAGAAGCCGCGGTATGCCACGTAGCCGGCGAATCCAGGCGGGGCGGCCGCGATCATGCCCGGCACGCTCTGCAGGATGTCCTGCGTCGTCAGTGCGCCGCGCTGCTCGATCGTGTCCCGGTCGACGATGGTCACCGAAGCGGGCGTCTCGCGCGGGGTCAGGCCGAGGCGCGAGCCGGTGTCCGCGGGCTCGTCGATCCGAAGCTGCCCGGGAGCGCCTGCGTCGCGAACGACGACCGGCGGCAACGTGGGGGACGTGTCTGGGGGGGCGGTCTGCGCCATCGCCGGGGCGGCGACGGTCAGTGCGAGGGCCGCGGCCAGCGGCGTGCGGCGGAAGGCGGGTCGGCGGGTCGGGATCATGGTTCGGACGCTCTCGCGATGGGTGTGGGATAGACGGGCAATGCACCTTCAGTCGTCCAGTCGGAACACGATCGGCACCAGCACGCGCGACGCGACCGCGGCATCGCCGCGACGCGCCGGGATGAACCGCCAGCCTGCGACCGCGCCTCGCGCCGCCTCGTCGAGGCGGACGTGGCCGCTGCCACGCTCGATCTCGACCGCGCGGACCGCGCCGTCCGCGGCGACGTCCACGCGCAGCAGCACCTCGCCCGCCTCGCGCAGGCGACGGGACATCGCCGGATATGCGGGGGCGGGATTGCGCAGGTAGCCGGCGTCGTGACGCGCCGGCACGAGCGTCGCCGCCGGCTGGTCGATCGAGCGACCCGGCGCGGGTGTGGCGGGCTCGCGCTGGGGGGGCGCGGACACGGGGCCGTTGCCGTCGACCGAGGGAGCCGGAGCGGCGAGGGTTGCCCCCGGAACGACCGGCGCCGACGGTTCGGACGTCGCCGTCGGCGCGGACGCGTCCGCCTCCCCGCGCGCGGGCTCGGGGATCGGATCGGGCGCGGACCGCCTCGGGATCGGCGCTTCGGGGTTTCGTCGAGGGCGCGACGCGGGTCGCGACGGTGCGTTCGCGGCCGCCGGAAGCGGGACGGCCGGACGCTCGGGCTCGGGCGGGGTCACCGGCGACGGCTCGGGGTCGAGGAGCCGCACCGCGATCGGCTCGGGCGGCGCCGCGACCCGCGGGACGAGCGCGGGCATCCCCGCGATCAGAGACGCGTGGACGGCGAGAACGCAGAGCACGACCGGCAGCCGCGACGCGAGGTCGCGCTGCCCGGCCCGATGGGGTTCCGGGTGCACTCGAGACTGCCTGGAAGACCGGACGCCGTCGGGCCGCCAGGGCCCGACGGGAATCGCTCAGGGGGTCTCAGACAGCGGGCGGTGGTGCCCTGGGATGCGCGGGTGTCCAGTCGAGGCGGACGAGGCCGCTCGCCGTGACGTCGCAGGACGGGACGAGCCGCTCGTCGTCGCACCGCGGCAGCGCGGTCCGGCCGGTCGAGGGTGGCAGCACGCAGGCGTAGGTGGCACACAGCGGGCAGTGCCCGAGCATCGCCCCGTCCTGGGACGGATCCTCGCCGTGACCGGTCGCTTCGACATCGCCGACCGCGATGCGCACCATGCCCGCCTCGGTGCACAGCTCGACATGGAAGCCGCCGTCCCGCGTGCCGGCACCAGCCCAGGCCGCGAGCGTCGGAGCGAGCGTCGACAGGACCAGCGCCCAAAGCGTGATCCACACGATGCCGCGACGTGGCCCGAACCGACCCATCGCGTTAGCGTACCACCGTGCAGCCAAGCTGGCGGCCGAGGGCGAGCGTCGCTTCCGGGCTGCCGACGCCCAGGCGCGACCGGCCTCGCGTCGGACGGGCGCAGACCGTCGCCCACCCGGCCGGTTGCTCAGGCCTCGACCATCACCGCGCGCTCGACCGCGAGCCAGTGCTCGACCGCCGCCGGCAGCGACCGCCGCTCGAAGGGCCGGCCCATCCGCGCGTAGCTCTGCGCGTTCGGCACCCGACCGCCGCGCCCGACGGCGGCGCCCTTCGTGTAGCCGGCCGCGCAGAAGGTGACGTCCTCACGCAGGAAGGGACGGCGCTCCCCGCGCGCGTGGCGGCGCGCAGCCTCCTCGCGTCGCCTCTGCGCTCAGCGCCGCAGGAGGCCCTCGGCCAGCGATCGCGGCGAGTGGATGACGACGCCGCCGTACACGCGTCCGGAGCCGGCACCGAAGTGCGTTCGATCGGCGGTGACGAGGACGTCGCATCGCAGGCCGATCGCCGCGAGGAGCACCGGGCGGTCCTTCTCGGGCAGCCAGGCCAGCTCGCCCGTCGCGTGTCCGGACGCGACCTCCGGCACCGCGGTGGCCACGACGCTCAGGTGCGCCGCCAGGGCCTCGAGCACGCGCAGGGCCTCCGGTCCCTTGGCCGCCAGGTTGCGCCGCGCCTCGGCCAGGACGTAGGCATCCGCGACGACGTCGTGACCTCGATCGAGCAGCATGCGCAGCAAGGCGCGGACCGCGCCGTCGGACTTGGCCGCCGAGAATAGGATGTTGGCGTCCAGGAACACCCGCATCGAGCGGCCGACTCAGCGACGGCCGCCGACGCGTCGCCCCCGCGCACCCGGCGCCAGCACGGCGGCCAGTTCGGCCTCGGCCGCGTCGAACTCGCGTTCGCGCTCGGTCGAGTACACCTCGACGGGCAGCGTGACCGCGGGGCGCAGCAACAGGCCCTCCGGCGTGGTCTCGGCGATCAGCTGGTCGTCGGCCTTCAGGCCGAGCGCCTTGCGAAGCCTGGCGGGCAGGGTGATGACGCCGCGACCGGTGATGGTGATGATGGATCCCGGCGCTCACGGGGTTCGCCCCGGGCACCGATCCTTCGGACGTAGATACATGTTGACACTTCGGATGCCACTTCTATACTGGATCGTGATCCTCGAGGTCCATGATGCCCAGGAACGCCCATCTCACCGTCCAGCAGTGGGGCAACAGCCTCGCCGTCCGCATCCCGGCCGCCGTCGCCCGCTCGATGCGGTTCTCGGCGGGCCAGCCCGTCGAGCTGAGCGTGGAGGACGGCCGTCTCGTCGTGCGCCCGGCCGGCACGCCGAGACCGTCGCTCGAGCAGCGGCTGGCCGCGTTCGACCCGGAACGCCACGGTGGCGAGGTGATGTCCGCGCCACGCGTCGGCGTGGAGGCGATGTGAGACGGCGTCCCGCCGGATGGGCCCCGGATCGCAAGGACATGATCTGGATCGACTGCAGTCCGCAAGCCGGCCGCGAGATGCGGGACGAGCATCCGCTGCTGGTGCTGTCGCCCCGGGCCTTCAACGAGCGCACGGGCATCGTCATCGGGCTGCCGATGACGACGTCGACGGCGAACGACGGCAACCCCTTCGCGGTCCGCTTCGACGGACCTCGCGGCGCCGTCAGCTATGTGCTGGGTCACCAACCGAAGTCGTTCGACTGGCGGGCGCGCCATGCGCGCGCTCATCCGTGGCGCACGGTGCCCGAGGCCGTGTTCGACGAGGCCTGCGCGACGCTCGAGCAGATCGTCCGCCTGTCGACCTGATCCGCCGCGCCCCGCCCCTCGGCACCCCCGGAGCATGACCGTGGCGCCTGCCGCCGATCCGCCCGTCGTCGTCGTCGGCGCCGGCATCGTCGGCGCCTGCGTCGCCTACGCGCTGCGTCGCCGCGGGCTGGAGGTCGACCTGATCGACCGCGAGGAGCCGGGCCGCGGCGCGAGCTTCGGCAATTCGGGCGCGATCAGCCCGGGCTCGGTGGTGCCGCTCGCGACGCCGGGGGTGCTCGGCACGGTGCCCGGCATGCTGCTCGATCCGGCGGCGCCGCTCTACGTGCCGCCGTCCTACCTGGTGAAGGCGTTCCCGTGGCTGGTGCGCTTCGTGGCGGCCGCGCGTCCCGAGCGGGTGCGCGCGATCTCGCAGGCGCTGGCCACGCTGCACGCGGGTGCGATCGAGAACCACCTGCGGCTCGCGGCCGAGGTCGGGGCGCCGGAACTGCTGATCCGCGCGGGGCACCTGTACCTGTACCGCGATGCGGCCGCGCGCGAGGCCGACGCGGCGTCGTGGGACCTGCGGCGCCGGCACGGCGTCGCGTTCGAGCCGCTCGACCGGGACGGCGTGCTGGCGCTCGAGCCGGGCGTCGCCGAGGGCTACGCGGCGGGCGTCTTCCTTGCGGACCACGCGACCTGCACGAACCCGCACCGGTACGTGACCCGGATCGTGGCCGCGTTCGTCGAGCGCGGCGGCCGGCTGGTGCGCGACCGGCTGACCCGGCTGGTGCCCGGTGGCGACGGCCGCTGGTCGTGCGTCGGCGAATCGGCGACGCACCCGGCCTCGCAGGTGGTGCTCGCGGCCGGCGCGTGGTCGCTCGGGCTGCTGCGCACGGTCGGGCTGGACGCGCCGCTCGAGACGCAGCGCGGCTACCACGCGAGCTTCGAGGTCGGGCGCGCGCCGGTCTCGCGCACGGTGGTGCTCGCCGACCGGAAGGTGTTCATCGCGCCGATGGAGACGGGGCTGCGCGCGGGCGGCACGGTGGAGTTCGGCGGGCTCGACCGCGGGCCCGACGCGACGCGGGCGCACCGGCTCGCCGCGTTCGCGGTCGAGGCGCTGCCCGCGCTCGCCGGCCTGCCCTACACGACGTGGATGGGGCACCGGCCCTGCATGCCGGACACGCTGCCGCGCGTCGGGCCGGTGGGCGAGCGCCCCGGGCTGTGGCTCGCGTTCGGCCACGGCCACCTCGGCCTCACCGACTCGGCCAACACCGGCGCGCTGCTCGCCGAGCTGATCGCGCCGCGCGGCTGAAGGCGGGCGTCGGTCCGCGGCGCGCGGCGCCCCGCCCGTGGGCGCGTCCCCGTGCCGGGGGACCCGGCGCTCGTCCGGGGCGAGGGGCGGACCCGGTGACGTCCGATCAGCCCTCCTGCAGGATCCGCAGCCGCTGCATCACCTTGTCGAGCAGGTCCGGGCGTCCCTGCTCCGCATGGATGGCCCTCAGGTTGTTCAGCATCCGCACGAGGATCTGGGGCGCCGACGCCGGCGCGAGCAGCTGCGCGGCGGTGGCGCCGTGGGCCCCGGCCCGGCGCCCGAGCTCCGCGAGGTCGAGGCTGGCCCCGGTGAACGGGTCGATCACGACCGTGCCCTCGTGCAGGTCGACGCGAAGCAGGAAGTGCCCCGGGAACGAGACGCCCTCGACCTCGAGCCCGACGTGCCGCGCGAGCTCGGCGAACAGCACCGCGAGCGTGATCGGGATGCCCCGGCGGGTCTCGATCACCCGGTGCAGGTAGCTGTTGTCCGGGTCGTAGTAGGCGCGGCCGTTGCCGGCGAAGCCCCGCGCCACGTAGAAGAAGCGCAGGGTGCGCTGCAGCCGCGCGGTCTCGGTCGACGCGTGCCGGCAGTCGTCCGCCAGCTGCCCGGCGAGCCGGTCGACGTCCGCGAGGCAGGCCTGCAGGTCGAGCGACGGATAGGCGTCGAGCCCGATCGAGGCCGCGGCCTCCAGCAGCGGGATCGAGTCGGGGTCGCGCACCAGCGTGCGGAAGTAGTCGAGGGCCGAGATCGATCGGTCCATGGCGATCGAGGCGGGGGCTAGGAAATCCAAAGGCCCGAACCCTGGCCCGGCGCAAGCGGCGGATTGGATCGAAGGCGGCTGAACGGCGCGAAGCCGACCCGCTTCTCGCACCGGGCC
>JBIKMO010000396.1:0-3468 GCA_044359175.1 Burkholderiaceae bacterium
AGGCGCTCGAGCAGGTCGGCGCCGAAGCGCGTGCGCTCGCGCATGGCGACGATGCAGTCGAAGCCGCGCAGCCGCTCGACCAGCCGGTCGAGGTCGCGATCGTCGATGTGGTCGTGGAAGCAGGTCACCTCGACCCGGTCCCGCAGCACCGACCAGTCGGCCATCGACATGGCCACGTTCTGGTAGTCGTCGAGGACGGCGGTCTTCAGCATGGCTCGGTCCTCCCAAGCCCCGAGCATGCCGCAGCACGCAGGCCGCGTCGAGCCGGATTGCCGGAAACGCGGGTCAGCCCGCCAGCCGCGCGGCGTGGCGGTTGGCACGGTCGGGGCGGTCGGTCCGGACGGGGGCCAGGAATTTCAAACGCTCTCACCCTGGCCCGGCGCAAGCTGCAGGTCGGAGGTACGGCGGCGGCACGACACGAGGTCGGCCCCGCGGACGCGCCGGGCAGTGCCCCGAGAAGGCTGCGAGCGGCCACGGCGTGCGATTCCGGCCTCGCTCTGGGGCTCGGCCGCGCGCTCGGGCACGTTGCGCGCAGATCGCGCGCAGCGCCACCCAGGCTGCGCGCCAGCCGCTGTGCTCCACGGGGTGGGGCCCGCGTGGGCTCCCGCGACTGAGGCGGCATCCTCGTGCCCGGCCTCGCGCGCCTGGCTGCGCGGCGGCGGCCGAGGATCCAGCCCCAGCTGCGTCAGGATCTTGCCGAGCACCGCACGCTCCAGGATCGCCGCGATGATCTTCACCTGCCCGGCGCCGCACCTCGGGCAGTGCCGCACGTCGATGTCGAAGACCCGCTCGAGCAGCCGCGCCCAGCTGATGCGGCGGGGCCGGGCCTGAACCGTCTCGACTTCGCTCTCGGCGCCAACCGCTGCTTCGGTGGCCGCTGGCTCCTGTGCCGGCGGCCCCTGCGGCACCCCCCGCGCCCGCAGCTTCGCGTGGGGCGCCAGCACCCCGTGGTACCGGATCAGGTGCAGCCGCGGCCGCGGCACCCGCGCCGCCAGCCGCTGCATGAGCTCCAGCGGACTCATCACCCGATGCGTCGTGCCATCTCGCCACGGCGTCTACAGCTCCAGCTGCACCTGCCCTGCCGCGTTCGCCTGGATGCGCTCGTCCGACAACGCGGGCCGGGTGATGGTGCGGCACAGCCGCTCCAGCCGCCTGCGCTCGTGGGCTTCGATGCGCACCGCCGCGTGCGGGCTGAAACCGTCGACGTCGGCACACAGCGCCTGGCGCGCGGCGACCTCGCGCGGCATCGCGCCTCGCAACGTCAGCAGCTTCTGTCCGGCGCGCGCGCCGAATGCGATGCGGACCGTGATCGCCGCCGCCTGCAGCGGCCGCTGGCCGGCACGACGGTCGCGTCCTCGACACCCATCCGCCGGAACAGGAAGTGGTTGCCGCCGGCATCGTCGCGGTACGTGCCCGGCACCCGCTCCTCGATCACGAACCGGCAGCGCAGCCCCTCGTTGACCGCCGCCGCGAGCGTGCTGCGGCAGTGGTTGGACTGCGGCGCGCCGCAGGTGATCGCGGTCTCGGCGCCCCGGGCGAGCGCATCGGCGATCAGGGACTCAAGCTTGCGGGTCTTGTTACCGCCGGGCTCCAGGCCGAGCAGGTCGTCGCGCTTGATCCAGACCTCCGGCCCGCCGAGCGCGCGGCTGAATCGGGGCATCGGCTCCAGCGGCGTGGGCCCGGGCGTGTAGCGCCGGCGGGGGAATCAGGACAGGTCCATTCATTCGCTCCAAGCGGCGTCGTCATCGATCGGGTAGATCGGACGGGGCATCCGTGTCCACGCGAGACGCTTGAGGTTGGGCGTGGTCAGCCCCGGGCAGTCTACTTCGAGGATGCGGCCGTCCGGGACGAGGTCGTCGAACGCCGCGCGGAAGTGGCCGCGGCTCTTGACCACCAGCGTGCGGACCGTCGCGGGATCGACGCCGAGCACCTCGAGCTGCATCGGATCGAGCAGCTGCTGGCGTCGCGAGATCACCGCCACGCGCAGACCGTCGATCGCGAGCAGCGCGCTCGGACCCATCTCGCGCGCCGAGCCCGCGACCATGCCGCGCCTCCCCACGAAGCGCCCGTCCGACAGCGCGAGCACCGTGGCCGGTGCATCGAAGGCGCCCGCGTACGGATCGCCGACCCGGTCGCGATTGAAGCGCGCGAGGATCGATGCGCCCACGCCGGCGCGATGCGCGTCCAGCGCGAGGGCGGGATCGGTGTGCACGCCCAGCACCGCGCCGCGCACGCCGGCCGCCTTCAGCGCCGCGAGCAGGAACGTGGTGTTGCCGCCGCCGCCCCCGCCCGGGTTGTCGGCGACGTCCGCCAGGATCAGCGGGGGCGCGCCCGGGTCCTCGCCCGTCTCGAGCGCGGCGGCGACCGCCGCCTCGATCGGCACGAGACGGGTGTCGAACCGCCGGCGCTCGGCCCAGACCCGGCCCGCCAGGCGGCGCGCGAGCACCTGCGCGGCGTCCCGGTCGCCGTCGGTGCGGGTGACGATCACCGAGAAGCCGCACTTGTCGCAGTCCGAGAACGCGAACCCGCCGCACAGCGACACGTTCGCGACCGGTCCGCCGACCTCGCGGCCGGCCGCCTCCAGCAGATCGTCGAACGGCGTGCCGGGCGCGATCCGCTGCGACACGGACGACGGCGCGAACGGCAGCTTCTGCAGCGCCACCACGCCCTCGCCGCCGGCCAGCAGTCGGCGCAGCAGCGAGGCCGCCTCGACGCCCCGCTCGTGGAGGTCGACATGCGGATTGGTGCGGTACGCGACGAACGCCGACACCGAGTCGGTCATGCGACGCGACACGTTGGCATGCAGGTCGAAGACCGCGACGATCGGCACCTGCGGCCCGACCGCCCGCCGCACTGCCGCCAGGAACGCGCCGTCGGGATCGTCGGCGTGCGCGGTGAGGGCCGCGCCGTGCATCGACGCGTAGACGGCATCGAGCGGACCCGCCCGGGCGATGCGGGCCTGCACCTCGGCCACCAGCGCCTCGAAGTACGCGGAATCGGCGGGCCCGCCCGGCTGAGCGCCGGCGATGCGCAACGCCACCGGCGCCCACGGGCCGGACGCGTCCATCGCCGAGACGAACCCGGTGGCATCCGGCAGCAGCCTGGACGGACGGGCGCGCAGCTGCGCCTCGAACGCCTCGCCGGCCAGATCGACACCGTGCTCGAAGGCGAGCGCCTCGCTCACCGGCGCCCATCGGTTGCACTCGAGGAAGAACCCGCACAGACCCACGCGCGGACGGCTCGGCGACATGGCATTCACTCCGGCTTGATCCGCGAGGCAATCGGCAGGTACGTCTCGCGCTCGGCCCTGAAGAAGGCCGCCGACTCGGCGACGGACAGCGGCCGGGCGAGGACCGAGCCCGTGCGCACGCGCGCCGCCACGATCGACGGCAGCTGCGAGACCTCGTTGGCGACCGCGTTGAGCCGCTCGACGATCGGTGCGGGCGTCCCCCGCGCCACGAACAGCAT
>JBIKMO010000397.1:0-3466 GCA_044359175.1 Burkholderiaceae bacterium
CGCACGGGCACGCCGGCCCGGATGCGGCGACCGACGGAGGGCATGATGCGCGTGCTGATCCACGACATCGGCGAGCTGTACACCGGCGATCTCACGGCGCCCCGCTCGCCGGCGCGGGCGCTGTCGATCCGCGACGGCCGGATCGACGCACTCGATCCACCGCCCGGCGGGGACTGGGACGTGATCGTCGACGCGGCCGGCAGCGCGGTCGTACCCGGCTTGATCGACGGCCACGTGCACCCGGTCGCCGGCGAGTGGACGCCGACCCAGGACGCGATCGGCTGGATCGGCAACTACCTGCACGGCGGCACGACCTCGATGCTGTCGGCCGGTGAGCTGCACACGCCGGGGCTCGACTACGGTCGGCTGACCCCGGACGGGGTCACGTCGCTCGCGGTGACGAACGCGACCACGTACGGCAGCCAGCGCTGGAGCGGCGTGAAGGTGCACGCCGGCACGCTGCTGCTGGTGCCCGGCCTGCGGGAGCACCACTTCGACGCGGTGGCGCGCGCTGGGGCGAGGATGGTCAAGTTCCTCTTCTACCCGTTCGCGGCCGACCCCGACGAGGCCTGCCGCTACGTGCGCTGGGCGCGCGAACGCGGTCTGCGCAGCAAGGTGCACACCGGCGGCGTGTCGCGCTCCGGGGTCAGCCAGATGTGCGGCTTCGACGTGCTGTCCTGGCTGCAGCCGGACATCGCCGCGCACGTGTCCGGCGGTCCGATCCCGATGCCGGACGAGGACCTGGACCGCGTGATCGACGAGACCGCGTTCCCGCTCGAGCTCTGCTCGTCGGGCAACTACGGCGCCACGCTGCGGGCAGTGACGCGGCTCGCGCGCGCGGGCCGGCTCGACCGGCTGACGCTCGGCAGCGACACGCCCGGCGGCACCGGGATCATCCCGCGCGGCATGTGGCGCAACGTGCTCTTCCTCGCATCGGTCTGCGGCGTCGAGCCCGCGGACGCGATCGCGATCGCCACCGGCAACACGGGGCGCGCGCACGGGCTCGACGAGGGGGTGCTCGCGCCCGGACGGCCCGCCGACCTCGCGATCTGCGGCCCGGTCGAGGGCTCGACCGGGACCACGCTGCACGACGCGGTCCGCCATGGCGACCTGCCCGGCATCAGCCACGTGCTGATCGACGGCCGCTTCGTCGTCGAGGGCCGCAGCCGCCAGACGCCGCCCTCGCGGCTCAGACCGGTGGTGGCCTGCTGCGGCGACGCGCCGCGGCGCGGATGACGCGGTGCGCGTGCTGAGCGCGCAGGCGCTGCGTGCGGCGGTGTCGCTGCCCGAGTGCATCGACGCGATGGCCCGTCTGTTCGTCGACCGCGCCGCGGGCCGCTATGCGCTGCCGCTGCGCACGCGCTGGCAGCCCGAGCGCGTCGAGCAGTGGATCACGCTGATGCCGGTGCGCCGGAACGCGCCGCCCGCGCGCTGGGCGCTCAAGCACATGGTGGTCGTGCCCGGCAACAGCGCCTCGGGGCTCGACCCGCTGCAGGGCCTGACCGTGCTTCACGACGGCGACGATGGCCGGGTGCTCGCGGTGGCGGACGCTGCCGCGCTGACCGCGCTGCGCACCGCGGCGACCAGCGCGCTCGCCACGCGCGTGCTTGCGCCACCCGACGTGACGACGGTCGCGGTGCTGGGCACCGGCGCGCAGGGCCGTGCGCACGTCGAGGCGATGGGCTGCGTGCTGCCGCACGCGCGCGTGCGACTCTGGGGGCGCGACGCGGCGCGCACCGCACGGATCGCGGCCGAGACCGGCGCGGTGCCCTGCGAGGACCTGCGCGCGGCGCTCGACGGCGCCCAGGTGGTGAACACCGTGACCGCCGCGCACGAGCCCATCCTGAGGCGCGACTGGCTCGCGCCCGGCTGCCATGTGAACGCGGTCGGCTCGAGCCGGCCGCAGGCGCGCGAGCTCGACGCCGCCACCGTCGCCGCCGCGTCGCTCTTCGTTGACCAGCGCGAGGCCGCGCTGGCCGAGGCAGGCGAGGTGGTGGCGGCGCTCGCCGCGGGCGCGATCGACCGCACGCACGTGCGCGCCGAACTTGGCGAGGTGCTCGCAGGCACGCACCCGGGGCGCACGTCCAGCCGCGAGTTCACGCTGTTCAAGTCGCTCGGCCAGGCCGCGCAGGACCTGGCTACCCTGGAGCTCGCGCTCGCAACCGCGCGGACGCGCAATCTCGGGGTGGAGATCCCGTGGTGAAGGCCGCGGCGCGGGCGCGCCCGGATCGCCTCGCGGGCGTCGCGCCCCCCGTCTACCCGTCACCCAACGGATCCGGCGGCTCCACCCCCGCCGCCCCGATCGGCGCAGTCATCCGAAGCCACGGCCACGGATTCGGCATCGGCCCGACCGGCACCGCAATCAGTGCCGGTCCGCCGCGCGCCCGCGCGCGCCCGATCGCCGCCTCGAGCGCCTGCGGTCCCTCGGCCGTTTCCGCGGATATGCCGAATGCACCCGCCAGCGCGACGAAGTCCGGATTGGCGAGCTCGGTGGCCACGGTCGCTCCGAAGGTCATCTGCTGCAGCAGCCGCACGTTGCCGAAGTGGCCGTCGACGAACACCACGACGATCACGCCCAGGCCGTAGCGCCGCGCGGTGGCCAGCTCCTGCAGCGACCAACCGAAGCCGCCGTCGCCGGTGATCGACACCACGGTGCGCCCCGGGTTCGCTGCGGCCACGCCGAGGGCGGTGGGATAACCGTAGCCGAGCGTACCCTGATAGCCTGGGGCGAGCAGCGTACGAGGCGCCCACACCGGATACGCCACGGCCGCCAGGTAGCCGACCTGCGTGAGCTCGCCCACCAGCACGCCGTCCTCCGGGATGGCACGGCGCAGCGCGTGCACGTACGACAGCTGCGGCTGCAGCCGCGCCCAGATCGCGTCGGCCCATGCACGCGCGGCAGCCACCTGCGCGGCGCGCGGGCCGGTGCCGCGCGCGGACACGCCGTCGGCAAGCGCACGCAGCGCGAGCCGCGCGTCGCCGTGCACGAACACGTCGGCGCGGCGCGGCGGCGAGACGTCGGCCGCATCGGCGTTGACGAATACCGTGCGCAGAGCGTCCAGCGGCCATGCAGCGGCCGGCGCCATCCGCTGCATGAACCGGCTGCCCACCACCAGCAGCACGTCGGCGCGGCGCATCAGCGGTCGCGCGGCGAGCAGGTTCGCTGCCATCGGGTGGCGGTCGGACAGCGCGCCGCGCCCCATCTCGCCCATCACCACCGGCGCCTGCAGCCGCTGCGCCAGCTCGGCCAGTTCGGCCTGCGCGTCGGCGGCCACCACGCCGCCGCCGGCGTAGATCACCGGGAAGCGCGCCCCCTCGAGCAGCTCGACCGCGCGCTCTAGCGCAACCGCGTCCGGCACCTGCGGCGCAGCGGGCGGCGCCACGCGCCGAATGGGATCGATCTCGGCGACCGCGGCGAGCAGGTCGTGCGGCACCTCGAGTACCACCGGCCGCGGCCGGCCGGTGC
>JBIKMO010000398.1:0-3462 GCA_044359175.1 Burkholderiaceae bacterium
CTGTTCGAGGTGAACGAGGCGTTCGCGTCGGTGCCGCTCGCGTGGCTCAAGGCCACCGGCGCCGATCGCGACCGCATGAACGTGAACGGCGGCGCGATCGCGCTCGGCCACCCGCTCGGCGGCTCGGGCGCGAAGCTGATGACCACGCTCGTGCACGCGCTGCACGCCCGCGGCCTGCGCTACGGGCTGCAGACGATGTGCGAGGGCGGTGGCCAGGCCAACGTCACCCTCCTCGAGCGGCTCTGATCCCGGGCCTGCGCACCGGGCAACGGGCCCCGGTGCGCGCAGGCCGCGTGGTGGGCCTGCCCGCCACGCATGACGACGCTGCCCGCAGCGAAGGGAACCACCTCATGTCCGGATTCCGATCTACAGCGCGCGGCCTGACGTCGCTGGCCGTGCTCGCGGCCGCCGCGCTCGGCGCCGCCGCCCAGGCGCAGCCGATGCCGCAGGGATGGCTGTGCTGCAACATGTACGCCGAGCGCGACTGGGTCAGCGACATCGGCTACCGCGACGGCGAGAACCGGCTGGTGCCCGCGGGCACACCCGCCCGGGTCACCGGCTGGGGCCGTTACCGGATGACGGTGGAGCTTGGCAACGAGCGGCTGCGCTTCGGAAACGACTACAGCCGCACGCTCGGCAACGAGCAGTTCGCCGCCCGGCTGATCGTGTCGGAAGACCCGACCCTGAAGCTCGCGAGCTGGCCGCCGGAGATCCAGAAGGCGGTTCGCGAGGCGCGCCTGCTCGTGGGCATGACGAAGGAGCAGGTGCTGACGGCGGTCGGCTATCCGGTGACCAGCGAGAACCCGTCGCTCGACGCGCGTTTCTGGCGGTACTGGATCGCCACCAACGACGAGTACCAGGTGATCTGGGACGACCAGGGGCGGGTGACCGCGATCGACACGAACAGCCCGCTGGTGCGGCGGCGCGTGCTCGGGCAGTAGCGTCCGCGGCACGACGGCTCACCCGTGCCGCCCGTACCGCGCCGAGCACCCATCGGCCGCGCCAGGCCGCGCTGGATTGACGTTGACGTCAACGTCAATTAGCCTTCGCCCGCCGCTTCGTCGAAGATGACGGGGCGTGCGCACGCTTGGTGGAGACCCCCATGACCGACCTGTCCGACGCGAAGAAGCTGGCCGAGTACCGGATGACGCACAAGGTGCGCTTCGTCACCGCGGCCTCGCTGTTCGACGGGCACGACGCGTCGATCAACATCATGCGGCGCATCCTGCAGGGCATGGGCTGCGAGGTGATCCACCTCGGCCACAACCGCTCGGTGCGCGAGGTGGTCGACTGCGCGCTGCAGGAGGACGTGCAGGGCATCGCGGTGTCCTCGTACCAGGGCGGGCATGTCGAGTACTTCAGGTACATGATCGACCTGCTGCGCGAGGCCGGCGCCGCGCACGTCAAGGTGTTCGGCGGCGGCGGCGGCGTGATCGTGCCGGCGGAGATCGCCGAGCTGCAGGCCTACGGGGTCGAGCGGATCTACTCGCCCGAGGACGGCCAGCGGATGGGTCTGGCCGGCATGATCGGCGACATGATCGCGCGCTGCGACACCGATCTCGCGGTGCACGCGCCCGCGCAGCTTTCGGCGATCGTCGCGCCGCCGGCGGGCGCCGGCGCCGCCGCGCTCGCGCGCTCACGGCGCGCGCTCGCGCAGCTGATCACCGCGCTGGAGAACGGCACGCCGCCCGGCAGGCTGGACGCCGCGGGCCTGGCCGCGCTGCGCACCGAGCTGCACGCGCGCGCGGACACGGTGCGCACGCCGGTGCTCGGCATCACCGGTACCGGCGGCGCGGGCAAGTCCAGCCTCACCGACGAGCTGGTGCGCCGCTTCCGGCTGGACCAGGACGACGCGCTGCGCATCGCGATCCTGTCGGTCGACCCCACGCGCCGCAAGTCCGGCGGCGCGCTGCTCGGCGACCGTATCCGGATGAACGCGATCGACACGCCCCAGGTGTTCATGCGCTCGCTCGCCACGCGCGACGCGGGCAGCGAGATCAGCCAGGCGCTGCCGGACGCGATCGCCGCGTGCAAGGTCGCGGGCTTCGACCTCATCGTCGTCGAGACCTCGGGCATCGGCCAGGGCGACGCCGCGATCGTGCCGCTGGTGGACGCGACGCTGTACGTGATGACGCCCGAGTTCGGCGCGGCGAGCCAGCTCGAGAAGATCGACATGCTGGACTTCGCCGACTTCGTCGCGATCAACAAGTTCGACCGCAAGGGCGCGATGGACGCGCTGCGCGACGTCGCCAAGCAGGTGCAGCGCAACCGCGAGCTGTGGACCACGCCGCCCGACCGGATGCCGGTATTCGGCACCCAGGCCTCGCGCTTCAACGACGACGGCGTGACCGCGCTGTACCAGGGCCTGCTGCCCAAGCTGGTCGAGCTGGGTCTCGCGCTGCCGCTGGCGGACGCAGCGCGCGCGGGCGGCCCCGAGTACGGCGGCGAGAAGCCGCCGGCGGTGCGCACCGGTGGCCGGCTGCCGCGGGTGGCCGCGCGGCACTCGAGCCGCCAGTCGGTGATCGTGCCGGCGGCGCGCGTGCGCTACCTGGCCGACATCTCGGACACCGTGCGCGCGTACAAGCGGCGCGCGCGCGCGCTCGCACGCCAGGCGCGCGAGCTGCAGCAGCTGCGAGAGACCGCGCGGATGCTGCACGAGGACGACCCGACGAAGGGCGGCGCGCGCGACACCGTGCGCGCGCTGGCCGAGCGGCGCGAGGCCGACCTGGACCCCGCCGCGCGCAAGCTGCTCGTGATGTGGCCCGACATGCAGCGCGCGTACGCGGGCGACGAGTACGTGGTGCGCATCCGCGACCGCGAGATCCGTACGCAGCTCACCCGCACCTCGCTGTCGGGCACGAAGATCCGCAAGGTGGTGCTGCCGGGCTACGAGGACCACGGCGAGCTGCTGAAGTGGCTGCTGCTCGAGAACGTGCCCGGCTCGTTCCCGTTCACCGCGGGCGTGTTCGCGTTCAAGCGCGAGAACGAGGACCCCACGCGGATGTTCGCCGGCGAGGGCGATCCGTTCCGCACCAACCGGCGCTTCAAGCTGCTCTCCGAGGGCATGCCCGCCAAGCGGCTGTCCACCGCGTTCGACAGCGTCACGCTGTACGGCAACGACCCCGCCGAGCGGCCCGACATCTACGGCAAGGTCGGCAACTCGGGCGTGAGCATCGCCACGCTCGACGACATGAAGGTGCTGTACGGCGGTTTCGACCTGTGCGACCCCGCCACCAGCGTCAGCATGACCATCAACGGGCCGGCGCCGACGATCCTCGCGATGTTCATGAACACCGCGATCGACCAGCAGGTCGACACCTTCGTCGCGCAGAACGGCCGCCAGCCCACCGACGACGAGATCGCCAAGATCCGCGCGTGGACGCTCGCCAACGTGCGCGGCACCGTGCAGGCCGACATCCTCAAGGAGGACCAGGGCCAGAACACCTGCATCTTCTCGACCGA
>JBIKMO010000399.1:0-3456 GCA_044359175.1 Burkholderiaceae bacterium
CGTGGTGGTCCGCTCGTACCGCGTCTACGGCGAGCAGGCGGGCCCGCCGCTGTCGGAGTGGCTGCGCGCGAACGGCCCCGCGGTCGAGCGCGAGCTGATGGCCTGGGACGCGATCCCCGCGCCCGCCGCGCTCAGGCGGCCGCCGCAGGCGTCCCGA
The DNA here is from genome assembly GCA_044359175.1 of Burkholderiaceae bacterium. GTDB lineage: Bacteria > Pseudomonadota > Gammaproteobacteria > Burkholderiales > Burkholderiaceae_E > UBA4615. Next base: position 158 of record JBIKMO010000399.1, read on the forward strand.
CGCGGCGCCGCGCGGGTGCGGTCCTCAATCCGCCCCGATCGCCCGCGTCACCGACACCGTCGCCCCGAAGCTCGGCAGCGCCGCCGAGTGCTTGCCCGGCCCGCCCGCGACCAGCACCAGGATGTCCTCCGGCCGCGGCACCGCGGGCACGCGCGCGTCCATCGGCAGCGCCTGCAGCGCGGGCGGCCAGTCGCGCATGCCGTACATGCCGCCGAGCGCGAGCTCGTCGCGCCGCCGGCTCGTCGCGTCGTGCAGGAAGGCCTGCACGCGCTGCCGCGACCAGCCCGAGCCGGCGATGCTCGCCGCGTGCTCGGGGCCGAGCACCAGCATCACCTCGCGCTCGCCGTACCACGACAGGAACCAGTGGTTCCCGCCGAGCGCGCGCAGCACGTCCGCGGCCACGACGAGGATGCCCTCGGCGTCGCCGTGCTCGTGGTCGTTCACGTTGTGCGGCGGCTCGCCGCCGAACACGGTCACCGCGTCGGTACCGTCGGGCAGGCCGCGGTCGGTGACGAACGAGCCCCACGGCGAGGAGGCGGCGTTCTCGGCGATGCAGAACGAGTACTTGCTGGGCGATCCCTGCGTCGAGCGGTCGGCCTTGCCGGGCAGCGCGCCGCCGACGTTCCACAGCAAGAGCCGCACCGCGCGGCCGATCGCCGCGTTCGCGACCGAGCCGGGACCGAAGGTGCCCGCGCCGTCGTTCATGCCGATCGCGCGCGCGATCGGCCCGTGTACCACCAGCAGCGGCGCCACCGGGTGCGTGGTCGCCTGGATCGCGGCGAGGTTGAAGCGCGGCTCGAGCATCGCGCGCACGGCGGCCACCAGCACGGGCATGAACGGCGGACGGCAGCCGGCCATCACCGCGTTGACCGCGATGCGCTCCACGGTCGCGATGCCGCCGCGCGGCGGCACGGCGCCGATCACCTCGTCCGGGTCGCGGCCGGCCCCGGCGACCATCCGGGCGACCGCCTCGGGCGTGGGCGGGATCACGGGCAGCCCGTCGCTCCAGCCGCGCTCGAAGCACCAGGCCTGGAGCTCGGCCGCGTCGGCGGGCGCCTGCACGCGGCGGGCGAGGTCGGCGGCGGCGGGGGCGGGCGCGGACGGCGCCTTCGCGAGCGCCTGCGCGAGGCTCGCGGCCATCGCGTCGGCGCGCTCGGCGACCTGCGACGGCGACAGACCGCCGAGCGGATGGCGGAACTGCGCGATGCGCGCGTCGGGCAGCCCGAGCATGCGGCCGTCGTGCAGCGCCTTCGAATAGAACGCCGAGGACGCCAGCACGACGGTGAGGACGCCGCGCCGCTCGAGCTCGACCAGGTCGTGGAGACTCCACGACGTGCACGACCCTCAGTCGGCCGATCCGGTGAGCACCAGGTCGGCGCTGCGCGCGATCTCGTCGAGCGTCTCCGGGCGCGCGGGAACGGCCGGGTTCGGCTTGTCGAAGTGCCGGACGCCGACCGCGCCGTGCTCGGCCGCGAGCCGCTCGGCGGCGATCGTCGCCAGCATCCTGAAGTTGGGCTTCGCGTTGTCGAGCACCGCGATGCGCGCTCCGTGCAGCGCGCGGACCGGGCTGAGCGACAGCGGGGGGACCGGGCGCGTCGCGCCGGCGGGCTCGAGGATCTCGATCGTCGACATGGGGCGTCTCCTGGAGGACGGTCGGGTCGGGGCCGCCCGCCGTCGCGTGTCCGTCGCCATCATACGGCCTGCGGCGCGAGGCCCCGGGCGCGCCGCCGCGGCGCTAGGAGTCTGGGCGGCAGAGCGTTGGATGCCTGACAGGGTAAGGGCGATTTGGTAGGTTGCGGGTCATGACTGCGAGCTACCTTCCGTACGATCCGCAGCAGATGTTCCTGCTGCCGCCTGCGCTGCAGGAGTGGTTGCCCGAAGGACATCTGGCGCACTTCATAGGCGACACGGTGGACACGCTGGACCTGAGCGCGTTCCACGCGAGGTATGCCGGTGGCGGGCCGCGTAATCAGCCATTTCACCCGGCGATGATGGTGAAGGTGCTGCTGTACGGGTATGCGACCGGGGTGTTCAGCTCGCGCAAGATGGCGCGCAAGCTGCATGAGGACGTGGCGTTTCGGGTGCTGGCGGCGGGGAACTTTCCGGCGCACCGAACGATCCGGGACTTCCGTGCGCTGCACCTGAAGGAGCTCGCTGAGCTGTTCGTGCAGGTGGTGCGGCTGGCGCGCGAGATGGGGCTGGTGAGGTTGGGCACGCTCGCGGTGGACGGCACGAAGATGAAGGCCAACGCGAGCCGCCACAAGGCGATGAGCTACGAGCGGATGGTGCAGGCCGAGCGCGAATTGCGTGGGCAGATCGAGGCGCTGCTGGTGCGGGCACGGGCCGCCGACGAGGCCGAGAGGGACGAGCCCGAGGTGGACATCCCGGCCGAGATCGAGCGGCGCGAGGCGAGGCTGGCGGCGATCGCTGCGGCCCGCGAGCGGCTCGAGCAGCGCCAGCGCGAGGCGGACCTCGAACGGGGCCGCACGCCGGACGACGAGAACAAGCCGCGCGGCAAGAACGGCAAGCTCAAGGGCGGGCGCTACAAGCGCGACTTCGGCATCCCCAAGGATAGGGCGCAGGAGAACTTCACCGACCCGGACAGCCGGATCATGAAGCGCGCCGGTGGCGGGTTCGATGCGGGCTACAACGCGCAGACAGCGGTCGACGACACCGCGCACATCATCGTTGCGGCCGAACTGACCAACTGTGCCAGCGACGCGGGCGAGTTGCCGACGATGCTCGAGGCGGTGAAGGCGACCCTGCAAGCGCTGCCCGAGCAGGTGCTGGCCGACACGGGGTACAAATCCGAGGCGGTGTTCGCTGCGCTCGCCGAGTGCGGCTGCGAGGTGGTGGTGGCGCTGGGCCGCGAGGGCAAGGCGCAGCTGGCGCTCGACCCCGAGCGGATGCCGCACACCGCGGCGATGGCCGCGAAGCTGCAGAGCGCGGCGGCTCGACGGGACTATGCGCGGCGCAAATGGCTCGCCGAACCGCCCAACGGCTGGATCAAGCACGTGCTGGGATTCAGGCAGTTCAGCGTGCGAGGCCTCTCGAAGGTCAAGGCCGAGTGGAAGCTCGTGTGCATGGCGCTGAATCTGCGGCGGATGGCCACGATGCAAGGCGGGTAACGGGCAATAAGGCCGAGAATCGCCCCGCGCAGCTCCTACAGGGCCCTCTTCAAGACCATAGGCATCCGTGGCGAGCCGCACCATTCAACGCGTACCACGATGACGCTCGGCGCGAACGGCGCAACCAGCCCCAGCAATCGACTCCGCGGCGTCTGCCGCCCGGACTCCTAG
>JBIKMO010000400.1:0-3434 GCA_044359175.1 Burkholderiaceae bacterium
ACGAACCCCAGTCCGGTCCAGGAGATCAGGTCGACCGCGGCCGGCGGCGTCACCGATGGCGCGATCGTGGCCGCCAGCAGCAGCGACAGGCCGATGCGCGCACGCGCCGGCACCGCGCGCAGCGACAGCACCGGCGCCGCGCTGAACAGCGCCAGGATCCGGATGCAGGGCAGCAGGAACGCCGCCACCCAGGACTGCAGCTGCGCGTCGGTGAAGGCGATCACCCCGGTCGCGTCCCGTCAGCCGCCGATCACGAGCGCCGGAATGCCGTTCAGCGTCCGCTGCAGGTAGTCGACCAGCATCGTGACCATCCACGGGCCGGCGACGATCAGCGTCAGCGCGACCGCCACGAGCTTGGGCAGGAACGACAGCGTCTGCTCGTTGAGCTGGGTGATCGCCTGGAAGAATCCCACCACCAGCCCGACCAGCAGTGCGACGAGCAGCAGCGGGGCCGACACCACCAGCATCAGTTCCAGGGCCTGTCGCCCCACGGTGATCACGCTCTCCGGGCTCACGGTCGGACCCCCGCGCTCATCCGAAGCTCGCGACCAGCGACCCGACCAGCAGGGTCCAGCCGTCGGCCAGCACGAACAGCATCAGCTTGAACGGCAGCGCGACCAGCACCGGCGAGAGCATCATCATGCCCATCGACATCAGCACCGACGCGACGATCAGATCGACGATCAGAAACGGGACGAACACCAGGAACCCGATCAAGAAGGCGGTCTTGAGCTCGCTGGTGACGAACGCTGGGATCAGCACCCGCATCGGCATGCGCTCGGGCGCCGTCGCCGAGTCGATGCGGGCGATCCGGGCGAACAGTCCGAGGTCGGAGGCGCGGGTCTGACGCAGCATGAACGTGCGCATCGGCTCGGAGCCACGCTCGAGCGCCGCCTCGAACGACAGCTTCTGCTCCGAGTACGGGCGCCAGGCGTCCTGGTAGACCCGGTCCAGCGTCGGGCCCATCACGAACAGCGTGAGGAACAGCGACAGCCCGACGATCACCTGGTTCGGCGGGGTGGTCTGCAGCCCGAGCGCCTGGCGCATCAGGGACAGGACGATGACGATCCGGGTGAAGCTGGTCATCAGCAGCAGCACCGCCGGCAGGAAGGACAGCGCGGCGAACGCGAGCAGGGTCTGCACCGGCACCGAGTAGGTGGTCGAGCCGCCTGCGCCCGGCCGCGCGTCCAGCGTCAGCACCCCCTGGGCGAGCGCCGGCAACGCCGGGCAGGCGAGCGCGGCGAGCAGCGCCGCGCGCACGGCGGTTCGTGAGTCAGCCACGGCGCTTCATCCGATCGAGCAGCTGGGCGAACGGGTTCGGTACGGGCAGCGGCGCGGGCGCGGCCTCGACGCGCGCGGCCGCGCCGGGCTCGCCTCGGTCGAGCTCGGCCAGCACCGAGATCGACTGGGCGGTGACGCCGACCAGCCAGCGCCGGCCCTGCGCCTCGACGATCGCGATCCGCTCGCGCGGGCCGAGGGTCAGCCCGCCGACGAGCGTCACCGCCCGCTGTGGGCCGACCGCGCCGCTCTGCATCCGCTTGAGCACCCACAGCGCGGCCGGGATCAGCGCGATCACGCCGACGAACGCGAGCAGCGCGGGAAGCACCGAGGGGGCGTCGCTCATGCTCAGGTCCGGTTCAGGCGACGCACGCGCTCGGAGGGCGTCACGATGTCGGTGAGGCGGATGCCGAACTTGTCGTTGACCACGACCACCTCGCCCTGGGCGATCAGGCACCCGTTGACCAGCACGTCCATCGGCTCGCCGGCGAGCGCGTCGAGCTCGACCACCGAGCCCTGGGCGAGCTGCAGGATGTGCTTGATCGGGATCCGCGTGCGCCCGAGCTCCACGGTGAGCTGCACCGGGATGTCCAGGATCATCTCGATGTCCTGGCGCGCCGAATCGCTCGCCGGGGTGCCCGCACCGAGCTTGGGGAACAGGTGACTCGCGTCCTGGTCGAGCTCGGGGGCCGACAGCACGTCGCCCGAGCGGCCTCCGGCGGGGGTCTGCTCGGCGAGCGCCGCCGCCCACTCGTCGGCGAGGGCGTCCTGGTCGGTCGAGCCCGGGTCGTTGCTCATCGTGGTCGCGTCCGTGATGCGCCGCGCGCTACTGCGCCTGCGGCTCGCTGAGGAAGTCCTGGATCCGCACCGCGTACCGGCCGTTGGACACGCCGTAGCGGCACTCGAACACCGGCACCCCGTCGGACTTGACCACGACGGTGTCGTCCAGCTCGAGCTCGATGAAGTCGCCCGGCTTGAGCGCCATCAGCTCGCCGACGGTCGCCCGGGCCTGGGAGAGCTCGGCGGTCAGCTCGATCTCCGCGGCCTTGATCTGCTGCGACAGCAGGTTGACCCAGCGCTTGTCGGTCTCCATCGCGTCGCCCTGCAGCGTCGAGTAGAGCGTGTCGCGGATCGGTTCGAGCGTGGAGTACGGGATGCACACGTGCAGTTCGCCGCCGAGCTCGCCGATCTCGAGCGCGAAGCTGGTGGTGACCACGATCTCGCCGGGGGTGGCCACGGTCGCGAACTGCGGGTTCATCTCCGAGCGCATGTACTCGAGGCTCAGCGGATACACGCCCGCCCACGCCTTGCGGTACTCCTCGAGCGTCACGTCGAGCATCCGCTGGATGATCCGCTGCTCGGTCGCTGAGAAGTCGCGGCCCTCGATCCGGTAGTGCATGCGGCCGTTGCCGCCGAACAGGTTGTCGATGACCGTGAACACCAGCTTGGGATCACAGATCACCAGGCCATTGCCGCGCAGCGGCTTGACCGCGACGATGTTGATGTTCGCCGGCACTGCGATGCCGCGCAGGAACGCGCTGTACTTCTGGACCTTGATCGGCCCGACCGAGATCTCGGGGTTGCGCCGCATGAAGTTGAACAGGCCGATCCGCAGGTTGCGCGCGAAGCGTTCGTTGATGATCTCCAGGGTCGGCATCCGCCCCCGGACGATGCGTTCCTGCTTGGCCAGGTCGTAGGGGATCGGACCGCGAGGGCTGTCCTGGGTGGCGCCGGGCGCCTCGTCGACGCCCTCAAGCAGGGCGTCGACCTCCTCCTGGGACAGGAACTGGTCGGCCATCCGCGGCGCCTACTGGACGATGAACGACGCGAAGTGGACGCGGGCGACCGGATTCGGCGGCGGCGGCTCGGGGCGCGCGGTCGTCTTCGCCTTCGCCTTCGCGTCCTTGTCCTGCGCCTTCGCGTCCTTGTCCTGCGCCTTCGCGTCCTTGTCCTGCGCCTTCGCCACCGGGTCGGGCGCCTTCGGGTTCGTCTCCTGAGCCTTGGCGGTTCCCGGCTGGGTCTCACGGGCCTTCGTCGCCGCAGGCGATGCAGGCGACGCGGGTGCGGGCGGCCAGCCGAGCGGGCGGGCCGCCGCCATCGCGATCTCGGAGGCGAGCGCCTCCTTGCCTTCGCGGGTCATCAGGTCGCGGGCGAGC
>JBIKMO010000131.1:0-12038 GCA_044359175.1 Burkholderiaceae bacterium
GCCCTGCGCCTCGCACTGCGTGAAGTAGTTGCCGTTGGACAGGTACAGCCCCATCAGCTCGGTATTCGAGGCGGGCGAGATCGCGACCCGGGTGGTCAGCGTGAACGCGGCGGGCACGCGCTCGATCTGCAGACCGTCCGGCGTGGCGGCCAGGCGGTCCGCGGGCACCGGCGTACCGTCGATCTCGGCCGAGAGCAGTTCGAGCGCCTCGCCATCCAGTCGCAGCGGCGCATCCGCCGGCGCGCCATCGCGGCGCCGCACCCCGAGGGTCGCGGTCACCAGCGTGCGGTCCGGGTCGAGTTCGAAGCGCAGCGCGACCGTGTCGATCCAGTGGTCGGGCGGCGTGTAGTCGAGGCGACGGATGGTGACCGGCTGGTCGGTGCGCATGGCGGGCGGCCCGGAGACGACGCGGAGGGCCGATTGTAGGCGCTGGCGCAGCCGCGGCCGCGCCCCCGCCCGGTCACTTCGTCGTGCGCTGCACCCACCAGTTGGGCTGGGCCGATGCGAACAGGCCACCGTCGTGCAGGCGGTTCGCGAGCTCGAGCGACGCCAGACCGGGCGGTCCCTCGAGCAGCCACAGCGACCCGCCGAGGCGCCGCGCGCCGACCGCGCCGGCGCGTCGCAGCAGCATCTCGGCGCGCACGTCGTCCAACGGCTCGCGGCTCACCAGCAGCACGCCACCGGGCAGCGCGCGCAACCGTCCGGCGTCGTCTCGCAGCACCGGCGAGGCGAATGCGGCAGTCGTCGCTTCGCGACCGCCGGTGCGCCGCAGCACCGGGGCCGGCGCCAGCGCGGACGGCGTCAGCGCGGACGGCGTGAAGTCAGCGGTCCAGCCGGGCTCAAGCGTGAGTTCGCGGCGTACTGCGCCGTCGTACCAGCCGTGGGTCGGCGACGCCTTCGTGGCCATCCGCGCCGGCTTGGCCGCGGTGCCGATCGATGTCTTGTCCGGCGGCCCGGGCGGCGGGCCCGCCGCGCGCGACGGGCCCGCCACGGCCGCCAACGCGGCCGAGAGCGCGACGGCGGCTGCGGTCGCGCGCGGGTCAACGGCCATGGATACGCAGGCTCCAGCGCTCGAAGCGCCCGACGTCCAGCGGTGCCATGTCGGTCACCGACAGGGTCCACGTGCCTTCGGAGCGCTCGTCCAGATGGCGTACCGAGCCGAACGACCAGTCGGTGTACGCGCCGCACGGGTTGCTGCCGGCGCCCCCGCAGATGCGCGACTCGGCGAGTTCGCTCACCCGGCCCGACGGGCTGGTCAGGCGCACCCGCAGGTCGCCGCTGTAGCTGTGGACGGCGGTGAAGGTGACCTCGACGAACTCGATGCGGGTGATCGGGCAGCCGCTGACCACCAGACTGTCGGACACCGGCGTGGGCGGACCGCTGCCGGGGGCGTCCGGGATCGGCAGCGCCGGCGCGCGTGGGGAGGTCGTGCAGGTGACCAGCGACGCGCTGCCGCCCACGGAGCGCCAGCCGGCGGCCCGCGCAATCGCGGCCGGCGCGTCGACCGTGCCGAAGCCGTACTTGTGGTTGAACGCGAGGCCGCCCTCGGTCGTGCTCCAGCCCGGATCGGACGGATCGTTGCGTCGGGCGGTCTGCGCGAGGATGAGTCGCACGTCGCGCCAGCTGAGCGCGGGGTTGGCCGCGAGCATCAGCGCGACCACGCCGGACACCATCGGCGTGCTCGCCGACGTGCCGCTGAAGTCCGAGCGGTACGCGCCGCGCAGTGCGGTGGTGGTCACCCCCACCGGGCGGTCGCCCGAAGAGGGTGCGCACACCAGCAGGTTCGCTCCGGGTTCGCCGTACCACGGCCGCACGCCGGTGTCGTCGACCGCGCAGACCGCGATCACGCCCCGCCGGTTCACGTAGCCGTCGAAGTTGGCGTTGTCGATCTGACACGACCCGTCGGCGGCGCTGCGCACGAAGCAGCCGCCGTTGCCGCCCGGGAACACGTAGATCGAACCGAGCCCGCCGCGCCCCTGCGCGATGCCGTCCTCCACCGCCGCAAGGAACGAGGCCTCGACCGGGTGCAGGCGGCCGTCGTCCGGCGAACCCCAGCTGTTGTTGTAGATCGCATTGCGCTGCCCGTCGCGGGTGAGCGCATCGGCGATGTCGCCGTCCAAGGCGCTCGACAGCGCGTCGAACGCGACCAGCGACGCGCGCGGCGCCACGCCCGCGCCGCCGATGGCGTTGCCGTCGCGGGCGAGCAGCAGCCCGGCGACCGCGGTGCCGTGATCGTCGACGCTGGCATTGCACGGCACCGGCCAGACGCTGCCGCGGTTGCCCGCCCGGTAGCTGCGGCTCGCGCCGGGGACCAGGTTCGGCCACAGGTCGGGATGGGTGACCTCGACCGCGTCATCGATCACCGCCACGCGCACGCCCGCGCCCCGGGTGGCGGACCAGGCGTCGGTCGCGCGCAGGTCCTCGCCGGGCGTGCCGCCGTTCTGGCCGGTGTTCCGAAGGTGCCACTGCTGCGCGAGCAGCGGGTCGGCGCCGTCGAGCAGCGGCGAGTCGGTGAGCGTGTAAGCCAGTTCGCAGCCCGGACCTGCAGTGATCACCCCCGAGCCCTCGCTGCCGCCGCCACCACTGCCGCCGCAGGCATTGAGCACGACGCACGTCGCCACCAGGACCACGACCGCGGGACGGCTCGGCGACGGGGCGGCACACTCGCGCGGCAAGACGGACTCCACACCGGTGGGTTGTCGTAAACTCGCGGAGTCTACCCGGTTTGCAGCGCCGACCGACCGGGGCCGGACCCGCAGCGCCTTCGGCGATGACGGGTTCGCAACAACGATCGGCGCACGCCGAGCTCCTCCCTCCTCCGCCCCGAGTGCCGTCATGCCCGCCCGAATCCATTCGTTGCTGGTCGCCAACCGTTCAGAAATCGCGATCCGGGTGATGCGCGCGGCCGCAGAGCTCGGCATCCGCACGGTCGCGATCTATTCGCACGAGGACCGCTTCGCGCTGCACCGCTTCAAGGCCGACGAAAGCTATCTGGTCGGCGCCGGGCGCAAGCCGCTCGCTGCATACCTGGACATCGACGACATCGTGCGCGTCGCGCGCGAAGCGCGCGTGGACGCGGTACACCCGGGCTACGGATTCCTGTCCGAGAACCCGGAGTTCGCCCGCGCGTGCGCCCGCGCGGGCATCCGCTTCATCGGTCCGTCCCCTGAGGTGATGACCACGCTGGGCAACAAGGTCGCGGCGCGCGAAGCGGCGGTGGCCGCGGGCGTGCCGGTGATGCCGGCCACCGGACCGCTGCCGGCCGACCCGGAGGCGGCGGTGGCGCTCGCCGATGAGGTCGGCTACCCGCTGATGCTGAAGGCGAGCTGGGGGGGCGGTGGTCGCGGCATGCGCGTGATCGAGTCGGAGGCCGACCTGCGGACCCAGCTGCCGGTCGCCCGGCGCGAGGCTGCCGCCGCCTTCGGCAACGACGAGGTCTACCTGGAGAAGCTGGTGCGCCGTGCACGGCACGTCGAGGTGCAGCTGCTCGGCGACCAGCACGGCACGCTGGTACACCTGTTCGAGCGCGACTGCTCGGTGCAGCGGCGCAATCAGAAGGTGGTGGAGCGCGCGCCGGCGCCGTATCTGTCCGGGTCGCAGCGCACCGAGCTGTGCGAGGCGGCGCTGCGGCTGGGGCGAGCGGTCGGCTACACGCATGCCGGCACGGTCGAGTTCCTGATGGACGCGGACACCTCGCGCTTCTACTTCATCGAGGTCAATCCCCGCATCCAGGTCGAGCACACGGTCACCGAGATGGTCACCGGCATCGACATCGTCAAGGCGCAGATCCGGATCACCGAGGGCGCCCGGATCGGCCAGGCCGACGATCGGCGCGGCCCGCAGCGCCAGGTGCTGGAGCACGGATCCGGGGTGCCCGCGCAGGCGGACATCCGGCTCAACGGGCACGCGCTGCAGTGCCGCGTGACCACCGAAGATCCGGAGAACGGGTTCACTCCGGACTACGGGCGACTCACCGCGTACCGCAGCGCGTCCGGCTTCGGCATCCGCCTGGACGGCGGCACCGCGTACTCCGGGGCGGTGATCACCCCGTACTACGACTCGCTGCTGGTGAAGGTGACTGCGTGGGCCGGCACCCCCGAGGAGGCGATCCGCCGGATGGACCGCGCGCTGCGCGAGTTCCGCGTGCGCGGGGTCGCGACCAATCTGCAGTTCGTCGAGAACGTGATCAACCATCCGTCCTTCGTCGAGGGTACGGTCACGACGCGCTTCATCGACACCACGCCGGAGCTGTTCCGGTTCACGAAGCGGCGCGACCGCGCGACCCGGCTGCTGCGCTACATCGGTCACGTGACCGTCAACGGCCACCCGGACATGAAGGGCCGCCGCTCCCCGGATCTCGCCCACGTGCATGTCGCGCTGCCGCGGGCCGACCTGTCGTCGCCGCCGCCGCCGGGTTCGCGCGATCGGCTGCGGACGATGGGCGCGGACGCGTTCTCGCGCTGGATGACCGAGCAGCCGCGGGTGCTGCTCACCGATACGACGATGCGCGATGCGCACCAGTCGCTGCTCGCGACGCGCATGCGAACCGCCGACATGCTGCGGATCGCCCCCCACTACGCGCGCCTGCTGCCGCAGCTGTTCTCGATCGAGTGCTGGGGCGGGGCGACCTTCGACGTTGCGCTGCGGTTCCTGAAGGAGGACCCGTGGCAGCGCCTCGCCCAGCTGCGCGAGGCGATCCCGAACGTGCTGTTCCAGATGCTGCTGCGCGGTGCCAATGCGGTCGGCTACACCAGCTATGCCGACAACGTGGTGCGGTTCTTCATCGAACGCGCGGCCCGCGAGGGGATCGACGTCTTTCGCGTCTTCGACTCGTTGAACTGGGTCGAGAACATGCGTGTGTCGATCGACGCGGTCCGCCAGACCGGAGCGCTGTGCGAGGGCGCCATCTGCTACACCGGCGACCTGTTCGACGCGTCGCGGCCGAAGTACGACCTCAAGTACTACGTCGGCATCGCGCGCGAGCTGCAGCGTGCCGGCGTGCACGTGCTGGGCGTGAAGGACATGGCGGGCGTGTGCCGTCCGCGCGCGGCGCGTGAGCTGGTCCGCGTGCTGCGCGAGGAGACCGGCCTGCCGGTGCACTTCCACACGCACGACACCAGCGGTGCGGGCGCCGCGTCGGTGCTCGCCGCGATCGAAGCCGGGGCCGCGGCGGTCGACGGCGCGCTGGACGCGATGAGCGGCCTCACCTCGCAGCCGAACCTGAACGCGATCGTCGCCGCGCTCGAAGGCGGCCCTCGCGACACCGGGGTCGACCGCGCGGCGATGCAGGCGGTCGCCCACTACTGGGAGGGGGCGAGGCGGCTGTACGCGCCGTTCGAGTCGGACATCCGCGCCGGCACCGCGGACGTCTACCAGCACGAGATGCCGGGTGGCCAGTACACGAACCTGCGCGAGCAGGCGAGGTCGATGGGGCTCGAACACCGCTGGCCCGAGGTGTCCCGGGCGTACGCCGACGTCAACCGGCTGTTCGGTGACATCGTCAAGGTGACGCCCACCTCGAAGGTGGTCGGGGACATGGCGCTGATGATGGTCGCCAACGATCTGACCCCGTCCGACGTCGAGGACCCGGAGCGCGAGATCGCGTTCCCGGAGTCGGTCGTGTCGCTGTTCCGCGGTGAGCTCGGATTTCCCCCCGATGGCTTTCCGCAGGCGCTGTCGCGTAAGGTGCTCAAGGCCGAGCCGCCGGCCCCGCATCGGCCGGGCGACGACCTGCCGGCGGTGGATCTCGAGCAGGCGCGCGCCGAGTGCGAGCGTGCGATCGGCCGCCAGGTCGACGACAACGACCTCGCTGCCTATCTGATGTACCCGAAGGTGTTCCGCGAGTTCGCCGATCACCAACGTCAGTACGGCGACGTGAGCGTGCTGCCGACCGCGACCTGCCTGTACGGGATGAAGGCGGGCGAGGAGATCGCGTTCTCGATCGACGCCGGCAAGACGCTCGTGCTGCGGCTGCAGGGCACGGCGCCGGCCGAGGAGGAGGGGCTGGTCAAGTTCTTCTTCGAGCTCAACGGTCAGCCGCGCACGTTGCGCATCGAGAAGGCGGGTGCGCCGCGCGCAGCGCAGCGCCCACGCGCCGAGGACGGCAACGCCGCGCACGTGCCCTCGCCGATGCCCGGGATGGTGGTGACGGTCGCCGCCAAGGCCGGTCAGCGGGTGAAGGCCGGCGATCCGCTGCTGTCGATCGAGGCGATGAAGATGGAGTCGCAGATCCGCGCCGATCGCGACGCGACCGTCAGGGCGGTGCACGTGAAGCCGGGCGACGTGGTGTCGGCGCGCGACCTGCTGGTCGAACTCGCCTAGCCCGCGAGCGGGCCGCGCGCGACCGCGCGTCAGTCGAGCGCGTCCAGCCCCCGCAGCAGATCGGCGACCAGGTCGTCCGCATGCTCCAGGCCGATGCTCAGCCGCACCAGGTTCGGCTCGATGCCCGCCCGGCGCATCCCCTCGTCGTCGAGCGTGCCCGACCACATCGCCGCGGCGTGCACCACCAGCGTGTCCACCCCGCCCAGGCTCACCGCGTGCCGCGCCAGGCTCAGTCCGGCGACGAATCGCGCGGTCGCCGCGTAGCCGGCGCGCAGCCGCAACCCCATCACGCCGCCGAAGCCGCGCATCTGCCGACGGGCGAGCGCGTGCTGCGGGTGCGAAACGAGTCCGGGATAGGACACCTGCTCGATGCGCGGGTGCGCGGCGAGCGCGCGGGCCACGGTCAGCGCGGTCGCGTTGACCCGCTCGACCCGTACCGCGAGGGTACGCAGTCCGCGCAGCAGCAGCCATGCGTCCATCGGCGACAGCGTCGCGCCGAGCACGATCTGCGCATCCCAGACCGCGCGGATCCGCGCCTGGTCGCCCACCACGACACCGGCGGTGAGGTCGTGGTGGCCGCCGAGGTACTTGGTTGCGCTGTGCACCACCAGATCTGCACCGAGCGGGATCGGCTGCTGGTTCAGGGGCGTCGCGAACGTGTTGTCCACCACCACGGTGGCGCCCGCGGCGTGCGCGAGCGCGGCGACCGCGGCGAGGTCGGTGAGGCTGCAGTCCGGGTTGGTGGGCGACTCCAGCAGCACCATCGCAGCCGGCCGCTCGAGTTCGCGCGCGAACGCGTCGGTGTCGGTCTGGTCGACGAACGCGGTCTGTACGCCGAATCGTGCGAGCACGTCCGACAGCAGCCGCGTGGTGCCCATGTAGTGGTTGCGCTGCGCAACCACGCGGTCGCCGGCCGACAGCAGCGCCATCGCGACGCAGGCGATCGCCCCCATGCCGCTGGCGGTCGCGAGGCCGGCCTCGGCGCCCTCCAGGCCGCACACCAGCCGTGCGACGCGCTGGTGCAGCGGGTTGCCGTAGCGGGTGTAGTAGCGCGGATGCATCGGCTGCGACGCCATCCGGGCGAACGCGTCCGCGTCGTCGGCGACGAAGGTCGCCGACCAGGGGATCGGCGGGGTGAGCGATGCGCCTTCGTGCAGCGGGTCGTCGCCGTGCAGCAGCAGCGTCTCGGGGTGCGGCGGGCGGGGCGGCGGGGAGCTGGCGTTCATCGCGGGAGGGCATACCCGCCGGCGGGTCGCGCGGGTCGGGGCTTCGGAGGCGTGATCGTAACGTCGGCGGCCCGGTCGCGCATGCGATCGGCGTGCCGACTCGGGTACGCGGCAATCGGCGTCACGAACGTGTCTTTATGCCAAAATGTCGACGGGCCGTAGGACGGGACAAGCAGCGGCGGTATGATCGCCGCTCGACCGGGCGCCGAGGGGATGGGATGAAGACCTTCGTCGCGGCTCGACCACCCCGACCGTGCATCCTGCGGGATGCATTCGCGACACATGTAGTCCAGGACACCGACGGAGGTCGACGTACATGAATAAGAGTGAGCTGATCAAGACCATTTCCGAAGAAGCGGACATCAGTCAGGCAGCGGCAGAGCGTGCGCTGAACTCGATGGTCGAGGCGGTCACCAAGGCGGTGACCAAGGGCGATCGGGTCACCCTGGTCGGTTTCGGTACCTTCTACTCGAGCAAGCGCGCCGCGCGGATCGGCAAGAATCCGCGTACCGGCGAGAAGATCAAGATCGCGTCCGCGACCGTGCCCAAGTTCTCCGCCGGCGCGGCGTTCAAGGCGACGGTCAACAAGAAGAAGGCGAAGTAGCCCGCCGCCCGGTCGGTGCTCCGGCCCGTGGCGTAACGAACGACGCCCCCCAGTGGGGCGTCGTCGTTTCCGCCGATGGCGGTGCGGGCCGCTGGAGCGGGGCCGCGCTCTCAGGCCAGCCGCAGCGCCACGACGCCGCCGACCACCGCGATCGCGCCGAACCACCGCCTCGGACCGATGCGCTCGCCGAGCATCGCGCTCGCGATCAGCAGCGCGAACAACACCGAGGTCTCGCGCAGCGCGGCCACCATCGCGACCGGCGCGCGGGTCATCGCCCACAGCGCAACCCCGTAGGCGCCCATCGACGCGATGCCGATCGCGAGCGGGCCCGGACCGCGCGCCCGCGCATGGTCGATCAGTGCGACGCCCCGGCGCCAGCCCACCACCATCGCCATCAGCGGCCCCTGCACGAGCGCGAGCCACGCGACGTACGCCCACGGCGAGCTCGCGGCGCGCGCGCCGCTCGAGTCGATCAGCGTGTACGCGACGATCGTCGCCGCGGTCACCATCGCCCAGCCGAATGCCCGGTCGCGTGCCGCGCGTCCGCCCGCCGGGGGCTGCGCGAGCCCGATCGTGAGCACGCCGGCGCAGACCGCGGCGATGCCGAAGGCGCCTGCGACCGAGGGCCACTCGCCCAGCAGAGGCACCGCGAGGATCGCGGTGGCCATCGGCGCGGTGCCGCGCATCAGCGGGTAGGCGAAGCTCAGGTCGCCGTCGCGGTACGCAGCCGCGAGCGCATGGTAGTACAGCACGTGCACGCCGCTGGAGGCGGCCACGTGCAGCAGGGCGGTCGTGCCCGGCCACGGCAGCACCATCACCGCGGCCAGCGCGGGCAGCGCGGCCCACGCGTACACCAGCGTCGTCTCGAGCAGCGGGTCGCGGCCCCGCTTGACCATCGCGTTCCATCCGGCGTGGATCGCGGCGGCGAAGAGGACGGCGACGGTGACTTCCCAGCTCACGGATCGCGGTGCGGCATCGGTGCATCCCAGCATGCGGGCGGCCGCGCGTCAACCCGGGTGGCCGTGGCGGCGCGGGACGCCCGCGGTGCGCCCGTGCCGCCGCGGTTACCATCGGGCGCATGGACACGACAGCGGCCGCACCGGCACGATCCGATGCGCCGGGCCGGGCGATCGCGATCGACTGGGGTTCGACACGACTGCGCGCATGGCTGCTGGACGCCGACGGCGCGGTGCTCGACCGGCGGGATGCGCCCCGTGGCGCGATCGGCCTGCCGCCCGATCGGTTCGACGGCGTGCTCGCCGAGGTCGTCGGCGACTGGGCGCGCGCGTGGCCCGACGCGCCGATGATCGCCTGCGGCATGGTCGGCGCCCGGGGCGCGATGCTCGAGGCACCGTACGTGGACCTGCCGGCCAGCTTGGATGCGATCCGCACCCGCGTGGTCCACGCGCCCACCTCGCTCGGGCGATCGCTGGCGATCGTCGCTGGACTGCGCACCGCGGCTCCGGACGTGCTGCGCGGCGAAGAGACCCAGGCGCTGGGCTGCGGCCGGACCGACGCGCTGCTGTGCCTGCCGGGCACGCACTCGAAGTGGCTGCGGCTGCGGGCAGGCGTCATCGACGGGTTCCGCACCTGGCTCACCGGCGAGCTGTACGCGGTGCTCTGCGCGCACGGCAGCCTCGCGAAGGCCTTCGGCGCACCCGCGCCCTTCGACGAGACTGCATTCGACGCGGGGGTCGCGGATGCGCAGCGCGAGGCAGCCGATGCGGACTGGCTCGCCGCGCTGTTCGGATTCCGTGCGCGGGTGGTGGGCGCGGGCGCCTCGGGCGCGGCAGAGCGCGCGCGGCTCTCGGGCTGGCTGCTCGGCACCGAGCTGCGCCAGGCGCTGTCCTCGCTCACGGCTGCGCCGCTGCCGGACGACGGGCTGGTGCTGGTGGGCGAGCCCGCGCTCGCTGCGCTCTACGAACGGGCGCTGCCCGGGGTGCGCGCTGCGATGTCGCCGCAACTGCGTGCGGCGGTGCCTGCGCGCTTCGTGCGCGCCGACGCCGAGTGCGCCGCTCGCGGGCTGCATCGGATCGTGACCGGCCGCTGACGCACCCGAGGCCGGGCGGAGGTCCACCAGAGGTGGGCTGCGCAACCGCCGCGGGTCGGCAGCCGGTGCGCCGAGGGTGCGGGGCCGCCCGCGGTCAGCCGCGGGGTCCGCGCTCGGCCGACGTCGGATCGGCGAGCAGCCGCTCGATGCGTGCGACCCGATCGTCGTCCGGTGCGGGCGCGGCGATCGCCGGACGGCGCCGCCCGACCCGCCAGAGCACGATCGCGCCGATCGCCAGCAGCACCCCGGGTCCGATCCACAGCGCCAGATTGCGCGCCGAGAAGGTCGGCCGATAGAGCACGAACTCCCCGTAGCGTGCGACCAGGTGGTCCTTGATCTGCCGATCGTCGCGGCCCGCCGCCATCTGGCGCAGCACTTCGTTGCGCAGGTCCACCGCCAGGTCCGCGCCGGAGTCGGCGAGGGTCTGGTTCTGGCAGACCAGGCAGCGCAGTTCAGCGGCGAGCGCGCGGAACCGGTCGCTGTGCAGCAGCTGCTCGGCCTGAGCCGCGGGCAGGTCGGGCGGCAGGATCGGCGAGGGGGCCGGCTGCGCGAGGGCAAGCCCGGCGCCCAACAGCAGCATGGCGAGCGCCGCGCGGCTCACCGCGACACCTCGCGGATCAGCGGCAGCAACCGGCGCTGGACCACCTCCTGGGTGAGCGGCCCGACATGCTTGAATCGGATCGTGCCGGTGCGATCGATCAGGAAGGTCTCCGGCACGCCGTAGACGCCGTAGTCGAACGCGACCGACCCGCCGCGGTCCGCCACGACACGCACGAACGGATCGCCGTGCTTGGCGAGCCACGCGGTGGCCGCGGCCGGGTCGTCCTTGTAGTTGAACCCGACGATCGGTACGACCTTGCCGCGGGCCAGCTCGACCAGCAGCGGATGCTCGACCAGACACGGCACGCACCAGGACGCCCAGACGTTGAGCACCCACACCTGCCCCCGCATCGAGGACGGCGACCAGCTCTGCGCCGGCTGGGCGAGCAGCGGCAGCGTGAACGCGGGTGCGGGCTGCCCGATCAGCGGCGACGGGATGATCCTCGGGTCGCGCGTCAGCCCGCGCAGCAGGAACACGACCAACACCGCGAACAGCAGCGCCGGGATCGCGAACTTCAGCACCCGCATACGGCGTCGGCTCAGGCGGGAACGTTCGCCCGCGGCGTCGCGGCGGCGGTCTCGCGCGCGCGGCGGTAGCGCCGGTCGCTGATCGCGACGAACCCGCCGATCGCCATCAGGAAGCAGCCCGCCCAGATCCAGTCGATGTACGGCTTGACCCACGCCTTGACCGTCCAGCGGCCGTCGGGGAGCGCGTCGCCGAGCTGCACGTACAGGTCGCGGGTCAGCCCGGAGTCGATCGCCGCTTCGGTCATGACCATCTGGCTGGTGGCGTAGAAGCGCTTCTCCGGCCTCAGCTCATAGAGGAACCGGCCGTCGCGCCACACCTCGACCACGCCTTGCGTGGCCGCGTAGTTCGGCCCGGGCGCATCGCGCAGGCCGGTCAGCGTGAGGGTGTACTCGCGCACCGTCACCGACTGCCCGGTGGCGAGTGCAGCGTCCACCTCGACATCCAGCGTCTTCACGCTGGCCACCCCGATGCAGAACACCCCCACCCCCGAGTGGGCGAGCACCATACCCCAGAACCCCGCGGGCAGCGCACGCACTCGTGCGCCCCAGCCTGCGGCCTTGATCTGGGACGCGCGGTCGCGCACCGCGACCGCGCTCGCGGCGATCAGCCACAGACCGAGGAAGATGCCGATCGGGAACGCGATCGCGCCGTAAGGGGTGCCGCCGCGACCATCGTACCGGCCCGAGGCGAGCGCGATCGCCACGGTGG
>JBIKMO010000401.1:0-3433 GCA_044359175.1 Burkholderiaceae bacterium
CTTCCACAACCCGATGTACAGCGGGATCGCCGGCACCTGCGGCGGCACCAGCAGCGCGAGCAGCACGAACAGGAACGTGGTCTCGCGGCCGCGCCAGCGCAGCTTCGCGAGCGCGTACGCGCAGGGCATCGCGACCAGCGTCTGGGCGGCGAAGATCGACAGCGTGACGATCGCGCCGTTGGCGAGGTAGCGCAGCAGTGGCTGCTTCTCGAACGCGAGCGCGTAGTTCTGCCACGCGTGCCACTGCGAGGGCAGCAGCCGGAACTCGGGCGACCAGATCTCGGCGGGCGGCTTCACGCTGATCGACAGCATCAGCACGAACGGCGCGACCATCAGCGCGGCGCCCGCGGCAAGCACCGCGTGGCGAAAGACGCGGAAGGCGATCGGGCGGCGGCGGGCGGGCGCGGTCATCCGTAGTGCGCGCGGCGATCGAGCAGCCGCGTCTGCATCCAGGTGAGCATCAGCACGAACGCCAGGAACACGCAGGTGAGCGCCGCCGCGTACGCGGAGCGCAGGAACGAGAACCCCTCCTGCACCATCTGGTAGAGCAGCACCGACGTGGCCTTGTTCGGGCCGCCCTCCGTCAGCACTGCGACCGTGTCGAACACCTGGAACGACCGGATCGCCGTGATCGTGACGACGAACACGGTCGCCGGGCCGAGCATCGGCCAGGTCACCCGACGGAACCGCTCCCAGGGCCCGTCGGCGCCGTCGATCGCCGCGGCCTCGTAGAGGTCGCGCGGAATCGCCTTCAGGCCCGCCATGAACAGCACCATGTTCAGGCCGACCGCCTGCCAGATGCCGATCGTGCCGAGCGCGTACAGCGCGGTGTCCGGGTTCTTCAGCCAATCGGTGCCCTTCAGGCCGACGAGCTCGAGGGCCTGGTTGACCAGCCCCGCGCTCGGGTGGAAGGCGAACTGGAACACCAGTGCCATCGCGAGCAGCGTCGAGGCCACCGGCAGGAAGTAGAGCGTGCGGTACAGTCCGCGCAGCGACCCGCCGGCCTCGATCAGCAGGGCCACCGCGAGCCCTGCGAACACCGACGCCGGCACGGTGAACGCGACGTAGGCGAGCGTGTTGCGAAGGCTCGTCCAGAAGACCCGGTCGCCTGCGAGTTCGCGGTAGTTGTCCAGGCCGACGTAGGCGATCGTCGGCGCGCCGAAGGTCCAGTCGGTCAGCGACAGCGCGATCACCGCGACCGCCGGGCCCAGCAGCATCACCCACATCAGCACGACCGCCGGACCGGCGAGCACCCAGCCGGCCAGCGATTCCGCCCGCTGCAGCGCGGCGGGAGCGGTGCGCGCGGGCCGCGGCCGGCCTCGGGCAAGGGCCACGTCAGCCACGGCTCGCCTCGCGCACGGCCGCGGCGAATGCGAGCGACGGCGCTGCCGCCAGGGCGGCTGCCGCCACCGCGACGACCTGCGGCGCCGGGGGCAGGGGCGCCAGGGGTGTGGCGGTCAGTGGGTTTCGCAGCCGTCGCCCGGCTGCGTCGAACGCCAGCACGCGCTCGGCGGGCGCAACGAGCACCAGCGGATCGCCGACCCGAATCGCGCGCGCGCGCGCCGGCGCCATCCTCGCGACGACCGTGTCGCGGCCGTCGTCACCGCGAACGTGCACCAGCGTCTCGCCGCCGAGCGGCTCGAGGTGGCGCACGACGCCGCGAAACCGGCACGCGCGCGCGTCGCCGCCGTCGTCGGGCCGCCACCACTCCGGCCGCACCGCGACCGTCAGCGGCCCCGGCTGAGGCAGGTCCACCGGCACCGGCCAGTGCTCGCCGCGCACGCGCACGCCGGCGGCGTCCACGTGCGCCGGCAGCGTATCGATCTTCGGCGTGCCGATGAACTCGGCCACGCGCAGGTCATGCGGATCGTCGTAGATCTCCTGAGGCGGCGCGAGCTGCAGCACGCGTCCGTCGATCATCAACGCGACGCGGTCGGACATCGTCATCGCCTCGACCTGGTCGTGGGTCACGTAGACGAAGGTCGTCCCGAGCCGTCGGTGCAGCTCGGCGATCTCGGCGCGCGTGGCCGTACGCAGCTTCGCGTCCAGGTTGGACAGCGGCTCGTCCATCAGGAACACCTGCGGACGGCGCACCATCGCACGCCCGAGCGCGACCCGCTGCCGTTGCCCGCCGGACAGCTGCGCGGGCCGGCGAGCGAGCAGCGCCCCCAGCCCGAGCGACTCGGCCACCGACCGCACCTCGGCGTCGATCGCGGCACGGACGGCGGCCGCACCCGGCCACAGCGGCCCCACCAGCGGCAGCCGCTGCCACGCGCTCAGCCGGCGCATCGCAAGGGGCAGCGCGATGTTCTGCGCGACCGTCATGTACGGGTAGAGCGCATAGCTCTGGAACACCATCGCGACGTCGCGCCGCTTGGGCGGCATCGCATCGACGTTCAGCCCGCCGATCGACACGCTGCCCGCGTCCGCGTGGTCGAGCCCGGCGATGATGCGCAGCAGCGTCGTCTTGCCGCAGCCGGACGGACCCACCAGCGTCAGGAATTCGCCGTCGCGGACGTCCAGGTCCACGCCGTCGAGCACGCAGGTCGTGCCGAACGACTTGCGCAGGCTGCGAATGCGCAGTCCGGCCATGCGGATCAGGCCGCGAGTGCCGGCGCGGCGGAGAAGGGACGTCGGGACATCAGCGGCTCCATGCGTCGGACGAGGAACCCGCAGCCTAGGGAGGCGCCGTGTCAGCGGGGTTAACGAAATCGTCGTGATCCTCGACTAACCTATCGATCCAATCTATGCGTGAGTCGTCACTGCTGGCCGAACTCAAGGCGTTCGATGCGACCGCACGCTGGGGAAGCATGTCGGCGGCCGCGCGCGCGCTCGGCATCACGCAGCCGACGGTGTCGATGCATGTCGCCCGGCTGGAGACCGAGTTCGGCGTGGAACTGTTCCACCGGCGCGGCCGACGCGTGGAGCTGACCGACTTCGGGTCGACGCTTCGCGACGTGACCCACCGCATCTTCCGCGGCGAGGAAGACGCAGCCGCGCTGCTCGCCAGCGCGCGCAACCGCTACACCGGTCGGCTGGTGCTGTGCGCGGTCGGGCCGTACAACGTCACGCCGATGATCCGGCGCTACCTCGAGCGGTGGCCGGGCGTGGCGATCGCGGTGAGCGTCGGCGACTCGCGCGAGATCGTCGAACGCGTGCTCGACTACCGCGGCGACCTCGGCGTGCTGGTGCATCCGGTCGACGATCCGCGGATCCACTGTGTGCCGCTGCGGCGGCAGCGGCTGATGGTGTTCGCGCCGCGCGGCCATCCTCTCGCGGCGCGCGCCTCGGTGCGGCTCGCCGACCTGCAGGGCCAGGCCTTCGTGGTGCGCGAGGTGGGTTCGACCACGCGCCGCGTCTTCGAGGAGGGGTTACGCGCGGCCGGTGTCACGGTCCGCGTCGCGGTGGAGATGGGCAGCCGCGAGGCGGTGCG
>JBIKMO010000132.1:0-11887 GCA_044359175.1 Burkholderiaceae bacterium
CTCGCTGCCGCCCGACCGCACGATCCTCGTGAACCTGTCCGGACGCGGCGACAAGGACATGCACACCGTGGCGCAACGCGGCGGTCTGTCGCTCTGAGGTTGCCGTGGGTCGCATCGCCGCCACCTTCGAACGACTGCGCGCGCAGGGCCGCAAGGCGCTGATTCCGTACTTCACCGCCGGCCATCCGGATCGTGAGCGGGCGGTGCCCCTGATGCATGCGCTCGCTCGCAACGGGGCGGACGTGATCGAACTGGGCGTGCCCTTTTCCGATCCGATGGCCGATGGGCCGGTCATCCAGCGCGCGAGCGAGCAGGCGCTCGCGCTGGGCGTGACGCTCGCCGACGTGCTGGCATGGGTCGCCGAGTTCCGCCGCGACGATCCGGCCACGCCGGTCGTGCTGATGGGTTACCTCAATCCGATCGAACGCATGGGCGTGACGCGCTTCGCCGCGCGGGCGGCCGAGGCGGGGGTCGACGGCGTGCTGATCGTCGATCAGCCGCCCGAGGAGTCCGAGTCGACCGCGGCCGCACTGCGCGCATGCGGGATCGATCCGATCTTCCTGCTCGCGCCGACCTCGGATGCACAGCGGATCGCCCAGGTCGCACGGCAGGCGAGCGGCTACGTGTACTACGTGTCGCTCAAGGGCGTGACCGGGGCCGCGACGCTGAACGTCGAGCACGTGCTCGCGGCGTTGCCCGCGATCCGTCGGGCAACCGGGTTGCCGGTGGGCGTGGGGTTCGGCATTCGCGACGCGCAGACCGCGCAGGCGATCGCGGCCCACGCCGATGCGGTGGTGATCGGAACGCGGCTGATCCAGGAGATCGACGCCGCCGGTCCGCAACGGGCGGCCGAGCGCGCCGGAGCGTTCGTCGCGGCGATCCGCAGCGCGATGGATTCGGTCGCGCCGCCGAGCACGGAGGAACGTCGATGAGCTGGCTCGACAAGCTGCTGCCGCCGCGGATCAAGCGCGCCGGCACGCCCGGCGGCGGCAAGCGCACGGTACCCGAGGGCGTCTGGGTCAAGTGCCCCGCGTGCGACGCGGTGCTCTACCGGGCCGACCTGGAGGGCAACCTGCACGTCTGCCCGAAGTGCGACCATCACTTGCGCTGCAGTGCGCGCGCCCGGGTCGATGCGCTGCTCGATCCCGAAGGCCGCTATGAGATCGGCCAGGAGGTCGTGCCGGTCGACGCGCTGAAGTTCAAGGACAGCCGCAAGTACCCGGACCGGATCCAGGAGGCGATGGACGCGACCGGCGAGACCGACGCGCTGGTGGTGGTGGGTGGTGCGATCCGTGCGCTGCCCGTCGTCGTCGCAGCCTTCGAGTTCGAGTTCATGGGGGGCTCGATGGGGTCGGTGGTCGGTGAACGCTTCACCCGAGGCGTGCAGACTGCGGTCGACCAGAAGGTGCCGTTCGTGTCGGTGGCCGCCTCGGGCGGCGCGCGGATGCAGGAAGGCCTGCTGTCGCTGCTGCAGATGGCCAAGACGACGGCGCTGCTGACCCGGCTCGCCGACGCCCGGCTGCCCTACGTGTCGGTGCTGACCGATCCGACGATGGGCGGCGTGTCCGCGAGCTTCTGCTTCCTCGGCGACGTCGTGATCGCCGAGCCGCGGGCACTGATCGGATTCGCAGGCCCGCGCGTGATCGAGCAGACCGTTCGCGAGAAGCTGCCCGAGGGCTTCCAGAGGGCCGAGTTCCTGCTGGAGAAAGGTGCGATCGACATGATCGTGCACCGTCGGCAGCTGCGCGACGAGATCGCGCAGCTGCTCGCGCTGATGCTCCGGCAACCGTCGGAGGCGCTCGCCTGAGCGCCGCACCCCCGGCCGACGGCGCTGCGCTCGCCGATTGGCTCGCGTACGTCGAACGGCTGCATGCGCGGCCGATCGAGCTCGGTCTCGATCGCGTCCGCGAGGTCGCGGCCCGACTGGATCTTCAGGTTCCCGGCGTGTCGGTCGTCGTCGCCGGGACCAACGGCAAGGGCTCGACCTGCGCGATGCTGGAGTCGATCCTGCTTGCGGCCGGCTACCGCGTGGGCTGCTACACCTCGCCGCACCTGGTGCGGTTCAACGAACGCGCCCGGCTCGACGGCGAGGCCGCCACCGACGCGGCGCTGATCGAGCAGTTCCGGGCGGTCGACGCGGTGCGTGGGGATGTGCCGCTCACCTACTTCGAGTTCACCACGCTCGCGATCCTGCGACTGTTCCAGCGTGCGTCCCCAGATGCGCTCGTCCTCGAGATCGGTTTGGGCGGTCGGCTGGATGCGGTCAACATCGTCGACGCGGACTGCGCGATCCTCACCTGCATCGACATCGACCACGCGGAGTTCCTCGGGGACAGCCGCGAGAAGATCGGGTGGGAGAAGGCGCACGTGTTCCGGGCCGGGCGTCCGGCGATCCTGGTCGACCCGATGCCGCCGCAGTCGGTGATCGACCACGCCGGTGCGATCGGCGCGGACCTGCGTCGCTTCGGTCGCGATTTCAACTATGCGGGTGACCGTCAGCAGTGGAGCTGGGGCGGGCGTACGCAGCGGCGCAGTGCGCTCGCGTATCCGGCGCTGCGCGGTGCCAACCAGCTGCTCAACGCCTCCGGCGTGCTCGCGGCGCTGGAGGCGCTTCGAGAGCGGCTGCCCGTGAGTGCGCAGGCGATCCGCCAGGGGTTCGCGACCGTGGAATTGCCCGGCCGATTCCAGGTCCTCGCAGGACGGCCGTCGGTGGTCCTCGACGTGGCCCACAACCCGCACGCGGCGGCGCATCTGGCGGCCAACCTGGACAGCATGGGGTTCTTCCCGTTCACCTACGCGGTCTTCGGGATGATGCGCGACAAGGACGTTGCGGCCACCATCGCGGCCCTTCGCAGCCGCATCGACCACTGGCTGTGCACCGACCTGCCCGGCTCGCGTGCCGCGAAGGCCTCGGAGTTGGCCGCCGCGCTGCGCGCCGCTGGCATCGATCCGGGCCGCGGCGATGATGCCGAACGTACGATCGAATGCCATCCGAC
Organism: Burkholderiaceae bacterium; assembly: GCA_044359175.1. GTDB lineage: Bacteria > Pseudomonadota > Gammaproteobacteria > Burkholderiales > Burkholderiaceae_E > UBA4615. The sequence goes on from JBIKMO010000132.1 coordinate 2,997, forward strand.
GCCCCGGGCTGCGCTCTCCAGCGCCCGGGAACGCGCGAGCGACGATGATAGAATCGTGGTGTTCGGGTCCTTCCTCACCGTGGCCGACGTCCTGGCTGCGCGCATCCGTCCCGGCTCCTGACCTCCACATCGATGGCGACACGGCAAACCGCCCGGTCGCGCACCGGCGCGTCGGGCTCCGACGCGGCGGCGGTCGACCCGGCGCTGCCCCAGAAGCAGCGCGCGCGGCACCGGCTGATCGGGGCGCTGGTGCTGTGCGCACTGGCCGCGGTGGTGGTGCCGCTGCTGCTCGAGTCCGAGCCGGCCCGCCCGGTGAACGACCTGCCGATCGCCATTCCGTCCAAGGACACGCCGCTGCCGCCCCGCGCTGCGGCTGCATCGGCGGCGACGCCCACCTCGCCCGCGGCTTCTCCCGCGGCGAACGCGAGCGCACCGGCGACGACTGCGGCGGCACCGGTGGCTCCGCTGCTCCCGGCCACTTCCGGTGCGACCCCCCCTTCCGCGCCGGCGTCCTCGGCTTCGAGCGGCGGCAGCGCGGCGACCGTGGCGGGGGCCGCACCGAAGGCCGAGTCGGAGCGTGGGAAGGCGGGTGCGGTCGCGCGGGGCACGATCGAGCCGGTCCCGGCCGCGGACGGTGCGAGCGCCGAGGCGTCGAAGCGCGTCGAGGCGCGCACGCCGCCGCCCCGGGCCGAGGCCGCGAAGGACGAGATCCAGCAGCTCGCCGAGGCCAGGCTGCGGGGCGAGACCGTGGGCCGTTACCTGCTCCAGGTGGGCGCGTTCGCCACCGAGGGCAGTGCGAACGCGGCGGTGGGGCGCGTCCAGGCGGCGGGTCAGCGTGCGTTCACCGAGCGGGTGAAGACCGAACGCGGCGAGCGCATCCGGGTCCGCGTCGGTCCGTTCGCCTCGCGCGAGGCCGCCGAACGCGCGCGGGACACGCTCAAGGCCGCGGGGATCGACGCCGCGATGATCGCACCGTGATCCGCGCGAAACGGTGGCGCCGTCCGCAGGGCGCGGACGCGGACTGGGGGGCCTGATGCTCGAGGCCATCACCGGATGGGACTGGTTCGTGCTGATCGTCGCCGTGCTGTCGGTGGGCATCGGCCTGCTGCGAGGGCTGGTGCGGACGGTCTTCGCTCTGGCTGCATGGGCCGTGGCGCTGCTCGGCGTGCCGCTGTTCAGTCCGACGCTGATCCAGGCCCTGCCCGAGGCGGTGCCGCAGGCGGTCAGTGCGGTCGTGGTCTTCGTGCTGCTGTTCGTGACGGTGCGCGTGCTCGGTACGCTCGCGGTGCGGGCGCTGCACGGCGTCGGTCTGGGCGGAGCCGATCGGCTGCTCGGGGCGATGCTCGGAGCGGCGCGCGCCCTGCTCGTCGTGCTGGTCGTGGCGGTGGTCGCGCATTTGGCAGGCCACTCGCGCCAGCCCGCCTGGCAGCAGGCGCAGGTGAGGCCGCTGCTCGATGCGCTGGTGGCGTGGTCCGAACCGTTTCTGCCCGAGCGCCTGAGCGGCGTGCGGCGCACCTGACGCCGGCGCGCGCCGCACCGATCGACTGACCGGAGAACCCTCATGTGCGGCATCCTCGGCGCGGTCTCCCGCCAGCCCGTCAATCAGCTCCTCTACGACGGCCTGCTGCTGCTGCAGCACCGCGGCCAGGATGCAGCCGGCATCGCCACGTCCACCGGGCGGGCGTTCGCAATGCACAAGGCGAGCGGGCTCGTGCGCGATGTCTTCCGCACGCGCAACATGCGCGCACTGCCCGGGCGCAGCGGCATCGCGCACGTGCGCTACCCGACCGCCGGGTCGGCGAGCAACGACGAGGAGGCGCAGCCGTTCTACGTCAATGCGCCGTTCGGGATCACGCTCGCGCACAACGGGAACCTCACCAACTCGGCGGCGCTCACCGAGGACATGTTCCGGCGCGATCGGCGCCACATCAACACGCAGTCCGACTCCGAGGTCCTGCTCAACGTGCTGGCCAACGAGCTGCAGGCGGCGGCGGTCGGGGTGTCGCTCGATCCGGACACGATCTTCCGGGCGGTCGCAGGCGTGCACGCGCGGGTGCGCGGCGCGTACGCATGCGTGGCCGAGATCGCCGGCTACGGGGTGCTGGGGTTCCGGGATCCGTGGGGCATTCGGCCGCTGTGCTACGGCGTGGCCGAGTCCGATCGCGGCATCGAGGTCATGATCTCCTCGGAGTCGGTCGCGCTCGAAGGCCTGGGCTTTCGCTTCGTGCGGGACGTCGCCCCCGGCGAGGCGGTCTTCGTCGATCTGGACGGTAACCTGCACGCGCGCGTGTGCGCTCCGGTCGCCTCGCTGAATCCCTGCATCTTCGAGTACGTGTACTTCGCGCGGCCCGACTCGGTGATCGACGGCGTATCGGTGTACGACGCGCGGCTGAAGATGGGCGAGCATCTGGCCGACAAGGTGCGCCGCGAACTGCACGCGGGGGACATCGACGTGGTGATGCCGATCCCTGACACGTCGCGGCCTTCGGCGCTGCAGCTCGCGAACCGGCTCGGCCTGCCGTACCGCGAGGGGTTCATCAAGAACCGTTACGTCGGGCGCACGTTCATCATGCCGGGCCAGTCGGTGCGCCGTAAGAGCGTTCGACAGAAGCTCAACGCGATGAGCATCGAGTTCCGCGGCCGTAACGTGCTGCTGGTCGACGACTCGATCGTCCGCGGCACGACCTCGCACGAGATCGTGCAGATGGCGCGCGAAGCGGGCGCGAACAAGGTGTATTTCGCCTCCGCGGCGCCGCCGGTACGCTTCCCGAACGTGTACGGCATCGACATGCCGACGCGTGACGAGCTCATCGCCCACGGCCGCAGCGACGAGGGGATCCGCGAGGCGATCGGGGCCGATGCGTTGGTCTACCAGGATATCGCTCAGATGAAGCGCTCGGTGCTCGAGCTCGGGCCTCACCTGGACGGTTTCGAGTCCTCCTGCTTCGACGGCGTCTACATCACCGGCGATGTCACGCCCGACTACCTCGACCGCGTCGAGGCGGTGCGCAGTCTGCCGCAGGCGAGCGCCGAGGACGCGCCACCCAAGGCGCAGATGAATCTGCAGTTCTCGGTGGCGAGCGATTGAGCGGCGGGTCGCGCGGCGCTCCGGATCGGCGCCGGGTCGCCGGTGTGTTACCCTTGATTTGCGCCGATTTGACTCGCTTGCGGGCGCCTCACAAATGCAGCTAAACCGAGCGGGCGAGGCCCGCCGCCGGCGGGTACGGCGGTGTGGCCCGCCGATGCGGCGAGTCCCATCCAACGAGCGACCGACACTGCGATGAGCACGCCTGCGCCGCCCTACGGCATCGACACGCTCGCGATCCGCACCGGCATTCCGCGCACCGAGTACCTCGAGCACAACGAGCCGCTGTTCCTGACGTCGAGCTTCGTGTTCGACTCGGCCGCCCAGGCCTGCGCTCGGTTCGGCGGCGAGGAGGCGGGCTACATCTACTCTCGCGCCGGCAATCCGACCGTGACCGCGTTCGAGAACCGCCTGGCCGCGATGGAAGGCGCCGAGGCCTGCGTGGCAACCGCCTCGGGCATGTCCGCGATCATGGCTACGGTGATGAGCGTCACTCGCGCGGGCGATCACGTGGTCGCCGCGTTCGAGCTGTTCGGCGCGACCGTCCAGATGTTCACGATCCTGCAGCGGTTCGGCATCGAGGTGAGCTTCGTGCGTCTCGACGACCCCCAGGCGTGGCGGCGGGCGGTGCGCTCGGACACGCGGCTGTTCTACCTCGAGACCCCGTCGAACCCGCTGACCCAGGTGGCCGACGTCCGCGCGATCGCGGCGATCGCGCGCGAGCACGGCATCCGGCTGGCGGTCGACAACTGCTTCTGCTCGCCCGCGCTGCAGCGCCCGTTGGAACTGGGCGCGGACGTCGTCGTCCATTCGGCCACCAAGTACATCGACGGGCAGGGCCGGGTGCTCGGCGGTGCGGTGCTGGGCGACGCGAAGTACATCGGCGAGACGCTCGCGCCCTTCGTGCGCACGACCGGGCCGACGCTGTCGCCGTTCAATGCCTGGGTGCTGCTGAAGGGGCTGGAGACGCTGTCGATGCGGATGGAGCGCCAGTCGGCCAATGCGCTCGCGCTCGCGCGCTGGCTCGAGTCGAGGCCCGAGGTTGCGCGTGTGCTGTACCCGGGACTGCCCTCGCACCCGCAGCACCGGCTCGCGATGGCACAGCAGCGCACCGGCGGGGCGGTCGTGTCGTTCGAGCTGCACGGCCCGCACGAGGATCGCTACTCGGAGGCGTTGCGCCGGTGCGCCTGGAAGGTGGTCGATTCGGTTCGGCTGATGTCGATCACCGCGAACCTGGGCGACGTGAAGACCACGATCACCCACCCGGCGAGCACCACGCACCATCGGGTCGGCCCCGAGGCGCGGCGCGCCGCCGGGGTCGCCGAAGGGCTGATCCGGATCGCGGTCGGAGCCGAGAACGTCGAAGACCTGGTGGCGGACCTGGAGGGCGCGCTCACGGCGGGGGCGCGCTGAGTCGGGTGCGGGTCAGCGGACGACGAGAGGCTCGAGGAGACTCGGGCGCGGTTCAGCGGGTGGCGAAGCAGTAGACGAGGCCGGCGCTCTGCGCCTGGCCGAGCGCCTCCGGGCTGCAGCCCTGCACGACTCGGGCCGAGTTCCAGGACCGCGCGTCCGGGCCCGGCCCCTCGCGATCGTGATGGCCCAGGATGGCCGTACCCGTGCCGCTGCTGGTCCAGCCGCGGCAGCTGCCGTCCTCGCCGCCGGTGAGCGCCCGGCCGTCCGCGCGCGAGCCGGTGAGGATCCCGTGACGGTTGGTGCGCTCCATCACGCCGGGCACCTCGTGGCCACGCTCGGTGAGCGCGGTGCGCCGGTTCAGCGCGTTCGCCGCGTGCAGTTCGTCCGGGTCGCGCGCGATCACGTCGCCCACCGCGTTCAGCCATGGCCCGGGGCCGATCCGGTCGCGCGCGTTCACCGCAGGCTGCAGCGGTGTGGCCGGCGTGCTCAGGTAGGCGCGCCAGGTGCGTCCGCCAGCGCCGGCAGCGCGGGCCAGCCGTTGGCAGTGTGCATCCGCGCCTGCAAGCCCGCCCAGATCGCCGCCGCGGCCGGGCGACACGCTGGTGACGAAAAAGCTCATGCCTCCGTCCGGGGCCCCGCTGCCGCCCAGCGGACTGCATGCGGCGAGGCAGAACGGCAGCAGCAGGGCGAACGCTCGGACGGCAGGGGGCATCGTCGGGCTCCGTTCGGGGCGAGCAGGGAGCGTAACCGCGCGTGGCGGTGCTGTGCCGCAAGCCCCTGCGGTGCTGGCCGTGCGGGCGGGTAGGGGTTCAGCGGAAGTCCCGGCTGCGGGCGACCAGTTCGCCGAGCCAGGGCGTGTGATCCACCACGCGGCGTGCGACCAGGTGCATCACCTGGCCGCCGGTGGCGGTGTCGGCCTGCCAGACGCCAAAGACCGTCATCAGCCGGGCGCCGAGGATTTCGCGCCGATAGCGCTCCAGCAGGTCCGGCCAGACGATCACGTTGACCGTGCCGGTCTCGTCCTCCAGCGTCACGAAGACCACGCCGCGCGCGGTCTCCGGCCGCTGGCGGTGCGTGACCAGGCCGCTCGCGCGGGCCAGGCGCCGATCCGGATAGGTGCGCAGGACCGCGGCCGGCTGCACCCGCAGACTCGCCAGACGATCGCGCAGCAGCGCCAGCGGGTGCCGCCCCATCGGCACGCCGAGCGATGCGTAGTCCGCTGCGATCGACTCGGCCTCGGACATCGGCGGCAGCTCGATCGCCGCCTCCTCGAAGCGGCTGTCAGCGAGCAGCGCCGGCAGGGGCTCGATCGCCGCGGCCTGCCAGGCTGCCTGCACCCGGTGTCCGGCAAGTGCGGCCAGCGCATCGGCACGCGCGAGCGCCTGCAGGTCGTGGCGAGCCAGGCGTGCGGTTCGGGCCAGGTCCTCGACGTCGGCGAACGGGGCCGCGGCGGGGCCGAGCGCCGACCGCCGCCGTTCGCGCGACTCGACGATGCGCCGCGCAGCCGCGTCCGACAGTCCGGCCACGCGGTTCAGACCCAGCCGCACCGCCGGCTGGGGGCGGAAGTCCACGCCGGCGTGCACGTGCGGGGCGGCATCGGTCAGCTCCTGGAGCCGGCAGGTCCAGTCGCTCTCGATCACGCAGGGGCCTCGCACCTGCACGCCGTGTTCGCGCGCGTCTCGCACCAGCTGCGCCGGGGCGTAGAAACCCATCGGCTGGGAGTCGAGCAGCGCGGCGAGGAAGGCCGCGGGTTCGTGTCGCTTGATCCAGCAGCTCACGTAGACCAGCAGCGCGAAGCTCGCCGCGTGGCTCTCCGGAAACCCGTATTCGCCGAATCCTTGGATCTGGAGGAAGATCCGCTCGGCGAACTCGCGATCGTAGCCACGTGCGCGCATGCCTTCGATCAACCGGGTCTCGAACGCGTGCAACCCGCCCTTGCGGCGCCACGCGGCCATCGCCCGCCGCAGCTGGTCGGCCTCGCCTGGCGTGAATCCGGCCGCCAGGATCGCGATCTGCATCACCTGCTCCTGGAAGATCGGCACGCCCAGCGTGCGCTCGAGCGCCGGTCGGATCTCGTCGCGCGGGTACTGGATCGGCTCCAAGCCCTGGCGGCGGCGCAGGTACGGATGCACCATGCCGCCCTGGATCGGACCAGGCCGTACGATCGCCACCTCGATCACCAGGTCGTAGAAGCAGCGCGGTCGCAGCCGCGGCAGCATGCTCATCTGCGCGCGCGACTCGATCTGGAACACCCCCACCGTGTCGGCCTCGCTGATCATCTCGTAGGTGTCCGGGTCCTCGGCCGGGATGTCCTGCAGACGGAAGGGGGCTGGCGGGTCGGGCCGGCCGTGACGGCGCAGCGTGATCAGCTCGAGCGCGCGACGGATCGCGCTCAGCATGCCGAGCGCGAGCACGTCCACCTTCAGCAGTCCGAGCGCATCCAGGTCGTCCTTGTCCCACTGGATCACGCTGCGCCCGGGCATCGCCGCGTTCTCGATCGGCACCAGCCGCGCGAGCGAGTCGCGTGCGATCACGAAGCCGCCGCTGTGCTGCGACAGGTGACGAGGAAAGCCGATCAGCGCCTGCGTGAGCGCCATCCAGTGCTGCACCGTGCGGCTGTCCGCGTCGAAGCCCGCCTCGACGAAGCGCTCGGGGCGCACCGTGCGGCCGTCCCACCACTGCTGGGTCCGGGTGAGGAGGTCCAGCCGCTGCGGCTCGACGCCGAGCGCGCGGCCCACGTCGCGCAGCGCCGATCGGGGCCGGTAGGTGGCGAGCGCCCCGGTGAGCGCGGTTCGCTCGCGACCGTACTTCGCGTAGAGGTACTGCACCACCTCCTCGCGACGATGGTGTTCGAAGTCCACGTCGATATCCGGCGGCTCGTTGCGCTCCCGGCTGATGAAGCGCTCGAAGAGCACGCTCATGCGGGCCGGGTCCACCTCGGTGATGCCGATGCAGTAGCAGACCGCGGAGTTGGCCGCCGAGCCTCGGCCCTGGCATAGGATGCCTTGCGAACGCGCGAAGCCGACGATGTCGGCCACCGTGAGGAAGTAGGCCTCGTAGTGCAGCTCCGCGATCAGCGCGAGCTCGTGCTCGAGCTGCGCGCGCACCGGTTCCGGCAGCCCCTGCGGGTAGCGCGTGCGCGCGCCCTCGTAAGTCAGGTGCCGCAGCCAGCTCGACGGCGTGTGGCCCTCGGGCACGATCTCGACCGGATACTCGTAGCGCAGCGAGTCGAGCGAGAACGCGCAGTGCGCGGCGACCTCCAGCGTCTCCTCCATCAGCGCCGGCGGGTACAGCTGCGCGAGCCGCAGCCGGCTGCGCAGGTGCTGCTCGGCGTTGGGCGCGAGCGCGAAGCCCAGCTCCTTCACCGGCCGGCCCAGCCGGGTGGCCGCCAGCACGTCGTGCAGACCGCGGCGCGAGCGCAGGTGGTAGTGCACGTCGCCCGCGGCCACCAGCGCCAGCCCCGTGGCCTGCGACACCTCGCGCAGCCGTGCGAGCAGCGACGCGTCGTGCCCGCGCGCAAGCAGTTCCGCGGCGAGCCAGGCGCGCGCACCGAACCGCTCGCGTACGAAGCGCGCCTGCGCATGCAGACGTGCTGCCGGATCGTCGGCCGCTGCCGGGCGTGCGCCGTCGGGCTGCGCCGCCACCGCGGGGCAGGGCACCAGCAGTGCCACGCAGCCGGGCACGCCGCCGTCCAGGTCCTGCTCGAGCAGTCGGTACGCGCCCTTGGCCGCGCGCATCCGTGCGCGCGTGACGAGTGCGGACAAGTTGCCGTAGCCGGCGCGGTCCTGCGCGATCAGCACCAGCCGCGCGGGCGGCGTACGGGCATCGCGTGCTGCGGCACGCGTGGACAGCGTCCGGCCGTCCTTCGGATCCTTCGGCCCGCCGGAGGCCCGCTGTGGCGGCAGTACCGGCGCGTCCGGGTGGCCGAAGAGCCCGTGCAATCCGAACTCCGCGCCGATCAGCAGCGGCAGGCCGACGCCCTTCGCGCGCAGGTGCGCCCGCACCACGCCGGCGAGCGAGCATTCGTCGGTGATCGCGAGCGCGGCGTAGCCCTGCGCGTGCGCGCGATCCACCAGTTCCTCCGGATGCGACGCACCGCGCAGGAACGAGAAGTTCGACACGCAGTGCAGTTCGGCGTACGGCGGGATCACGGACGGGTTCCCGGATGGGCAGCGGAAGGTAGGGACAATGGCATCAGAACTGTATAGGAATGAAGGCTATCGGCTTAGCTCCACAATGGCGCCTAATACTGTACACTCGTCCAGTCATCTACCTGCTCCCGGCCAGCTTGGCTACGGGCCTGACGACGTCCTGGTAGGTCACCGGATCGGTCGCCACGGCTTGCTGCAGCAGCCGGTAGAACAGCACCCCCCGCGAGGCCGGGGTGCGCCTG
>JBIKMO010000008.1:0-35469 GCA_044359175.1 Burkholderiaceae bacterium
AACTCCTACCGCCTCAAGGACAAGCTCAAGGCCGGCCTCGTGCGGCCTCACGACGACGACACCTCATCTCAACCGGGTGGGGAAATCTGAGCGACCACCGCTGGGGAAAACTGGGAGACCCTTGACACGGCGGATGCAGGCCGGGGCGGTCGACGGGCGCACGAAGCAGACGCTGCTGGCGACGGCGGTGGCCGAGGCGATCGAACACTGGCGCAGCCAGCATGTCGATCAGCAACCTGAGCCGAATGAGCGCGGCCCTCTGGAAGACGAAATTCGATGGGCAGCTCACCTTCCGGATCAGGCAGGCGTCCTCGTAGGCCTCAATGTCTTTGACCCGGTACCGTACAGAGGTGGCCCCGGTCGCTTGAACACGCTCTAGGGTGGAGATCAGCGGATCGGCTGTGGCTGGCTTGCCGGGGTACGGTTGCCGGGCTGCACGCCGCGCTGGACCGCCTACAGGAGGTCGTCCGCGTGCTGCCGTGCGTCTGCAGGGTGCGAATCCGTTGCCCTTGACCCGCAACGGTGCCCCAGGGGCGGCCTTCGGGCCCCCGGACGGCGGCTGGTGGGCCCACTGACCGCTGGCGATGGCGCTGGGTTTTCGGCTGACCCGGGCTCACCGCCCCGCTGTTCCAATCCGAGATCCGCGCCGCGCGTGCACCGGTCGCTGCAGCCCACGGTGACACGGGCCGCCGGATCATGGGGTTGAGTGCGCGGCTGGCGATCGGTGCCGTACTATCGCCAGTAAGTCGACGGTCGCAACGGCGCGCTGCAGGCTGCAACCGGCTCACTCGGGCACGTATCCATGATCTCCGACATCGAAGTCCTGCGGCGCCGCTATCCCGCGCCGACCGCACGCGCCCTTTCAAAACAGCTTCGCTTCCTCGATCCGCACTGCCGGCGGTTCGTCGAACTCTCGCCGTTCCTCGTGATCGCCAGCGTCGATGGCGCGCAGCACCTGGACGCCTCGCCGCGCGGCGGCGAGCCTGGATTCGTGAAGGTGCGCGACGAACACACGCTGCTGATTCCGGATGCCCACGGCAACAACCTGCTGGACACCTTGAACAACATCGTCGCCACCGGCAGCGTCGGTCTGCTGTTCCTGGTGCCGGGTGTGGACGAAACGCTGCGGATCAACGGCACGGCACGGCTTCGCGACGAGGACGAGTACCTTCGGATCTTCGGGATGGATGCGCGGCCGCCCAGACTGGTGATCGAAGTCTCGGTCCTCGAAGCGTTCCTGCATTGCGGCAAGTCGATGATGCGTTCGAAGCTCTGGAGCCATGACGCCCGCATCGATCGCTCGGTGCTGCCCAGCCTGGGTGAGATGCTGAAGGACCAGACCGGATCGACGGCGCCCGCGGAAACCCAGCAGGAGATGGTTGCAAGGTACGAAAAGGACCTCTGAGCGATGACGCCGACCGCGGGGTGACGCCCGGAGCCCGGTTTGGAGGTCGACGCGGCATACGATCCGAGGCGACCCTGTTGACTTCGTCGCGGCGATTCGCACGGTCCGCGTCCGAGGACCCTGCGGTGCCGTATTCGTTCAACGGAAGAGGAGATCCGGATGAGATTCTGGGAATTGGGGCGGCTCGACCTCGATCGGCGTCAGCCGTCGAGCGTCGGTATGTCGAGGTCGAAGCGAGCGCTGCTGCTTGCGGCCGCCGCCAGCTTCGCGGCGGCTCCGGCGGCCCGGGCACAGAGCTTCCCCGCCCGACCCGTGAGGCTCGTCGTGCCGTTCTCGCAGGGGACTGCGGTCGACCTGGTCGCGCGCCACCTCGCCACCGGCCTGTCCGAGATCTGGGGACAGAGCGTCACCGTCGAGAACCCGCTGGGCGCCGGGGGCAGCGTCGGTGCGGCTGCGGCCGCCCGGGCTGCGCCGGACGGGCACACGCTGCTGATGCTCGCGGTCAATCACACGATCAACCCCGCGCTCTACAAGAACCTCTCCTTCGACCTGCTGCGCGACTTCCGGCCGATCGCGCACCTGGTCAGCGGCCCGCTGGTCGTCGTCGCCAGCCCGGCCTTTGCCCCGAACACGATCCAGCAGCTGATCGCGCTGGCCAAGGCCAGGCCGAGGGAGATCAATTTCGGATCGAGTGGCAACGGCAGCGTGTCGCACCTCGCGATCGAGATCCTGAAGTCGCAGGCGGGCATCGACATGACGCACGTGCCCTATAAGGGCATCGCGCAGATGATGACCGACATTGCCGGTAACCAGGTCAGCTTGGGCACGACCGCGGTCGCGAGTGCGGTTCCGCAGGTCAAGGCGGGCAAGCTCAAGGCGCTCGCGGTCACCAGCCTGAAGCGCAGCCCGGCACTGCCCGACGTGCCCACCATGGCCGAGTCCGGCCTGGCCGGCTACGAGGTCTCGACTTGGAACGGCATGATGGCCCCGGCGGGAACGCCCGACGACATCATCGCGAAGGTTCATGCCGACGTTCTCAAGGTCATCGCGTCGAAGGCGTTCGTCGATCAGCTTCCTGCGCTCGGACTCAGCCTTGACCTGAAGGGCGCGGCCGAGTTCCGGGCCTTCATCGCGGCTGACCTGGCGAAGTGGTCACAGGCCGTGGCCGTCAGCGGCGCGAAGCTCGACTAGCGCGATCACCGGTACGAGCGGCGCAGGCGCGCTGCCGTTCGGCCACCCGGGCGCCGCGCGACCGGCGTCTGCGCGGATCGGCTCGTTCGGTTGGCTTCGGCTGCGCGAGGTCGAGCGCGGATGCTGCGGGTCGCGACCACGCCGTGAACACCTCGCTCGACGTGCACCGGGTGTTGAGCGGGTGGCATGGCCACGGCTCGGTACCGGCGTCCCGACCGGGGAGGTGCCGGCACGGGGTTCGCGCGACTTCCGCTGCAGCAGTCCTCGGATCTCCCCTCGCAACCTGGTGACGGCCAGCGATCGCTTCACGCCGCGGATGAAGCTCGCCCAGGTGTTCGGCATGACGTCGGCGCAGCTGGCGTGGACCTGGCTGCGGCACCAGGGAACCGCTGTGCTTCCGATTCCGAGTACGCGACGTCTTGCTCGGATCAACGGGAACGCCGCAGCCTCGCAGATCCGACCGAAGGCGGGGCGCGCGGGGCGTTGGAAGCCCGTCACCCGCGCCCGAACGGGGCACGAGTGCCGTCACCGGTGAATCCGGTACGGCTCCTCGAAGGGCAGGAAGTCCCGCTCGAGCAGCGCGCCCTCGATCCAGTCCCGCACGCCGGCCAGCTCGACCACCCGCTGCAGGTAGGCGGCGACGTCATCGGGCACCGGCAGCCCGTAGGTTCGCAGCCGCATCACGACCGGTGCGTAGTAGGCGTCGGCAGCGCAGAACTCGCCGAAGAGCATGGGGCCCCCGTGCTCGTGCAGAAGCGTCGACCACATCCGAGTGATCCGGTCGAGGTCGTCGCGGACCGCCGGCCCGTCGCGGAGCACGATCGCGCCGACCTCGGGCAGCTGCGCCTCGACGTTCATCGGACACGCGCTGCGCAGCGCAGAGAAACCGCTGTGCATCTCCGCGCAGAGGCTTCGCGCCCGCGCGCGTGCCGCGCGATCGCGCGGCCACAGCGCATGTCCGGGGAACCGCTCGGCGAGATATTCGACGATCGCGAGCGAGTCCCACACGACGAGGCCCTCGTCCACGAGCACCGGGACCCGTCCTGCAGGATTCAGCGCGGAGATGCTCCGCTTGAACCGGGAGTCCGGCGTGAAGCTGTCGAAACGGACCATCACCTCCTCGAAGGCGATGCCGGACTCGCGCATCAGCACCCAGGGGCGCATCGACCAGGACGAGTAGTTCTTGTTTCCGATGTGCAGCTGCATGGACACTCCTGTAGGGCGTACGTTCAGGCGCTCGTGTGATCCCGCATGCGGCGGCCTCCGGGCCGGCGGGCGGGCATCATCGGTCGTGCCGACTCAGCCAGCGGATCGCCAGCGGCACGAACCAGGAGCCGCCGCGGTGCAGCGGCATCGTGCGGAAGGGGCGATCGAACGCGCTGCCGCTGCCGGGTTGCCCGAGCAGGCGCCGAGCGAGCTTCATACCGAACAGCGTCCCCATCGGCACCCCGACGAAATTGTACCCGCCGGCGTAGTGGATCCCCTCGTGCACGCCGATTCGGGGTTCGAAGTCGAAGGTGCCGGCGCACTTGCCGGTCCATGCGTGGCTCACCGCCAGCGGATCCAGGTCCGGGAAGACCCTCAGCATTCGGGCGCGCAGCCGCCGGGCGATCGAGCGGAGGTCCTGCCTGCGCCGCCCGGTGAGGCCACCGAACTGCAGCCGCGACGGGTCATCCGGCACGCGACGGAACCAGTCGACGTCGAAGTTCCAGTCGATGTAGGTCCGGTCGCCCGGCAACAGCGCCGCGAGCCGGTCCGCGCCGAGGGGCTCGGAGACCGCCTGATACGCATCGAACGGAATCAGCCGGCGCTGTAGCCACGGCCAGGCGCGTCCGGCATAGCCGTTGGTCACGACGATCACCTCCGTCGCGATCAGCGTCGATGCGTCGAACCGTAGCGTGAACCCGTCGCCGTCGCGCCGGATTCCGGTCACCTCGGCGAACCCGCACACCGTCGCCCCGGCACGGCGGGCCGCATCGAGCAGGCCCCGGTGGTACAGCCCGGGGTGTAGCCCAGCATGGTCGTCGATCCGGATGCCGCCGAAGTAGTGGTCGGTCGCTACCTCGGTTCGCTGCTCCGCGCGGGTCACGACCGCGTGCGACTCGCCGGCGTGCCGCTCGCGCAGTGCGTACTCCTTGCGCATCGCGTCGAACATCTCGGGCGAGGTTGCGAGCAGCAACCGCCCCTGCCTGCGGTAGTGGCAGGTGATCGCGTGCCGTTGGACCGTGTGAGCGACCGCCTCGGATGCCTCCCGCAGCTCGCGGTAGACGCGCACCGCGCGCTCGAGGCCGTCGCGTGCGGCGATCTCTGCGATGCCGTGCTTCAGCGACCGGCCGACGTAGCCCGCGTTGCGGGTCGCCGCACCGAAGCCAGGCGCGTCCCGGTCGAGCACCACGACCTGGCGGCCGCCGAGCGCCAGTTCGATCGCGGCGATCAGCCCGGTGATGCCCGCTCCGACGACCGCAACGTCCGCGCGACGCGGCGGGGGCGGCGTGGCGTTTCGGCACGGCGCAGCCGCGTGCCACCACCAGGGATCGGAGAACGTTGGCGGCTCGCCGACCCCGCCGGCCATGCCCACGAGTTCAGCCCCGTCGCTCGCGGTCCGCCTTCAGCCAGCGGAACAGCTCGTCCATGCGGGCGGCGACCAGCGCAGCGCCATCGCGACGGCTCCAGTCGTACACGCCGCGACCGCTGGCCAGCCCGTCGCAGCCTTGCTCGACCAGGTCGGCGACCGCCCCAGCGGGGTCCGCACCGATGTCCAGGTGAGGCAGCAGCGACCGTCCGAAGTGGTACATGGTCTGCAGGCCGCCGACGTCTGCGGACTCGAGCGGTCCGGTGATGCCCACCCGCCGGCCGAAGCTGTTGCGCACGACCGTGTCGATCGCCTCGGCGCTCGCCGCACCCGACGCCCACAGTGCCCACGCCTCGCGCAGCATCGCGAACTGCAGCCGGTTGCCGATGAAGCCCGGGATCTCCTTCTCGATCACCGCGGGCTCCTTGCCGACGGCGCGCAGCGCCTCGACGGTCCACCGCACGACGTCGGGATCGGTGCGGGGACCGCCGCAGACCTCGACCAGCGGGATCAGCTGCGGCGGGTACCAGAAGTGCGTGGCGATCATGCGCTCGACGTGCACGACCCGCTCGGTCAGCGCACTCGCCGGCTGGCCGCTCGAGGAGGCCAGCACGGTCGGGGGTGGGCAGATCGTGTCCAGCCGGCCGAACAGTTCCCGCTTGAGCTCGAGGTCCTCGGTGACCGCCTCGATCACCAGCTCGGCGCTTGCGGCGTCCTCGAGGCGCACCGATGGGCGGACCCGACCGAGCACCTCCGGGATCCGAGCCGCTTCGATCAGGCCGTGCCGCGCGAAGTCGCGCAGGCTCGAAGCAATGCGGCCGATCCCCCGCTCGAGCGACCCGGGATCGCGCCCGATCATCACGACCGACCGCCCCGCGGCGGCGAAGACCTGCGCGACACCGTGACCGATGATGCCGTTGCCCAGAACGGCGACGCTGTCGAGCGAAGTCGGTGTCATCCGCGTGCTCCCGTGGTGGGGGACGATACCAGCGGCAGGGGGCCGGCCGCGGGTCACCCAGGTCGCCGCAGGGTCGGGCGGGGCGGGTCGGTCGGGCGCGCTGCGCGTCGTGGCGGGCGTCCGGTCAGCCGGCGAGCCAGGCCCGGTCGCGGTGTTACGATCGACGCCTGCCGCGGCCTGCCCATGAGCCCCGTACCGACCCCGTCCCGCCCGCCGTTCGCGCGGCTCGCCCTGCTGACGCTGCTGGTGCTGTTCGCGATCGGGGCGCTTTACTTCTCGGTCGTGCTGAACTGGAGCTACTCGGTCGGCGAGCGCGCCGGCTGGGTCCAGAAGTTCTCCAGGAAGGGTTGGCTGTGCAAGACCTGGGAAGGAGAGATCGCGCTGGTCTCGATGCCCGGGGCGATTCCCGAGAAGTTCCAGTTCACGGTGTGGGACGACGCGGTCGCCGCCGAGGTCAACCGATACATGGGGCGGAGGGTGGCGCTCCACTACGAGGAGAAGGTCGGGCTGCCGACCCGCTGTTTCGGCGAGACCCGTTACTTCGTCACTCGGGTGACGCCGGTCGAGGAGGTGCCGCTCGCACCGGGAATCGTGGTGCCTGCACCGGGCCTGCCCCCCACCGGGACGGCGCCGGTGCCGGCGCCGAATCCAGCCACGGCGCCATCGTCGCCGATGCCCGGTCTGCCGTCGCCGCCGCGCCCCTGAACCGGGTGTGAACCGGCGGGCCACGTGGCCGCGACCGGCTGGGGGCCGGGGGCAGGGTCGCGCACTTGCCGTACGCGAACCGGGCGCAGGGTCGGGTCCTGGCCGAGTTGGCATGCTACCGTCCGCGGCATCCTCCGCGTCTGTTGATACGCCATGACACCACGCCGCTTCTGTCGGGCACCGTTGCGCTTCGCCGGCCTGGTCGCTGCGTTCGCCCTCGCGTTTCCGATGCCGGACGCAGCCCGTGCCCAGTCCGCGGGTGCGTCAGCCGGCCGATCGCCCGATGCTCCGGCGGTGACCCCGGCGGCATCGCCGCGGGGTGCTGCCGAGCGGCCGCGAATCGGCGTGGCGCTGTCCGGTGGCGGCGCACGCGGTTTCGCACACGTCGGCGTGCTGCGGGCTCTCGAGGCGATGCGGATCCCGGTCGATTGCATCGCCGGTACCAGCGCCGGGTCGGCGGTGGGCGCGGCCTACGCGAGCGGATTGTCGCCCGACGAGATCGAGGCCGCGCTGCGCTCGGCCGACTGGGATCGCGACATCTTCGACGACATGCCGCCGCGCCGCGACCAGCAGACCCGCCGCAAGAACGAGGAGAAGGCCTACCTGCTCGACTTCACCTTCGGTCTTCGAGACGGTTCGGTGAGGCTGCCGTCGGGGTTGATCGCAGGCCAGAAGATCGAGCTGTTCCTGCACCGGATGCTCGGCTCCAGCCTCGTGCTGGATTCGTTCGACCGTCTGCCGATCCCGTTCCGTGCGATGGCGACCGACCTGGAGACCGGGGAGGCGCTCGCGCAGGACCGCGGCAGCCTGGTGACCGCGGTACGCGCGAGCATGGCGGTGCCGTCGGTGTTCGCGCCGGTGGCCGCCGGCGGACGGCTGCTGGTGGACGGCGGGCTCACGCGCAACATGCCGGTCGACGTGGTGCGGCAGATGTGCGCCGACGTGGTGATCGCCGTGGACATCGGCAGCCCGCTGCTCAAGCGCGAGGAGCTGGGCAACGTGTTCGGCATCGCTTCCCAGATGATCGGCGTGCTGATGGAGCGCAACATGCGCGACTCGCGCGGCGAGATCCGGCCAGGGCTGGACGTGATGATCCGCCCAGAGCTGGGCGACATCGGCGCCTCCAGCTTCTCGCGCGGCGTCGAGGGCATCCCGGCCGGTGAGCGGGCGGCCAACGAGGCGCGCTCGGAGCTCGCCCGACTGTCTGTCGACGAGGCCACCTATGCGCGCTGGCAGGCCGGGCGCGTGTCGCAACGCGTCGGCCCGGAGCGCTACGCGGCGGTGCGGGTCATCGGCGCGGACCCGACCACCGGCCGTGCGCTCCTGTCGCAAGCGAATCTGCCGGCGTCCGGTGAGCTGGACCGGCCGCGCCTCGAGCGGGCGATCAGCAGCTGGAACTCGAGCGGTGACTTCGAGCGCATCGGGTACTCGCTGGTGCCCGAGGGATCCGGCGCGAATCTGGTGATCGATGCGATCGAGCATGGCTGGGGGCCGAACTTCCTGCGCTTCGGCCTAGGCGCATCGAGCGACTCGCAGAACAACGGTGTCTTCAACGTGCTGTTCGGTTACCGCCGTCCGCACGTGACTCCTGCGGGCGGCGAGTTCAAGGCGCAGCTGCAGTTCGGCAGCCTGACGCGTGCCACCGCCGAGCTGTTCCAGCCGTTCACGCAGGGTGCGGCGCGCCTGTTCGTCAACCCGTCGTTGCTGTACGAGGAGACGCCTCTGTGGCTGTTCTTCCGCGACAACCGGATCGCCGAGTACGGGATCGAGACCATGGAGGGTGCGCTCGATTTCGGCCTGCAGGGGCGCTACGGCGACGTGCGCATCGGCGGGCTGGTCGGACAGCGCGAGTCGAAGCTGCGAACGGGCCTGCCGATCTTCGCGCGCGAGCGCAGCGAACATTGGGGCGGCCGGCTGGTCGTTCTGGTCGACCAGCTGGATGCCACCGACTTCGCTCGCGAAGGGTACTACCTCGGGATACTGGGCCGTCGCGAGTGGGTCCGACCCGAAGAGGGCGCGGAGTTCGAGACCTGGCGTACCGAACTGAACGGCAAGCTGGTTGGCAGCGTCGGCCCGCATACGCTGGCCGGCTCCCTCAGGCTGGGCGAGGCGAGCGATCGGGTCGACATCGGCCAGCTCTTCAGCCTGGGCGGCTTCATGAACGTCTCGGCGCTTCAATTGAACCAAGTGCTGGGGCGATCGGTCCGCTATGCGAGCTTCGCCTACCAGAACCAGCTGATGACGTTGCCCAGCCCACTCGGTCGGGGGCTGTACGCGGGCGTCGCCCTCGAGGCCGCGAGGATGCGCCGCCAGCCGGGGGCGCTCGCGACCGACGAAACGTACACGTCGATCACCGGCTACGTAGGCGCCGCCACGGTGATCGGCCCGATGTACCTGGGCTACGGCGTGGCACGCGACAATCGGCTGCTGTACCTGTTCCTCGGCCGCCCGGGCTACTGACCAGGGTCCCCCTCGAACGCGGGTATCCTTGTTGGATGGCCGAGACCTTACGATCCGCGCACGTCCTCGCGTTCCACGACGCTTGTCTGGGCCGCACCGGCTGGCCGTCCGACGAGGCCGTCGGGCTGGAGGTGCTGCAGCGGCCAGACGACGCATGCTGGCGAGCGGTGCTTGCGAACCACCGCTGGAACTGCTCGCTGTGGGACGAGGAGGACCTGGCTCGCCGCACCCGTGCGGCCGATGCGGAGATCGCCGCGAACAAGCGCGCGATCGACCGATTCAATCAGGCCCGCAACGATGCGATGGAGCGTATCGACGATGCGCTGCTGCACCGTTTCGCCGCGGTTGGGCGCGCGCCGGACGCCCGCCTGTCGAGCGAGACCGCCGGTGCGATGATCGACCGGCTGTCGATCCTCGCGCTCAAGGTCCACCACATGGGCCTGCAGACCCGGCGCGGCGACGTCGACGAGGCGCACCGGCGAACCGCGACCGATCGCCTCACGCAACTGCGGCTGCAGCGCGTCGATCTCGCCAGCTGCCTGGACCGGCTGCTCGACGAATGCGCCGCAGGCACGGGCTTCTTCAAGATCTACCGCCAGTTCAAGATGTACAACGATCCGTCCTTCAACCCGGTGCTGGTGGCGGAGCGCCGCGCCGCGACCGGCGGCTGACCGCTTCGAGGCGCCCCGGTTGAAGGTGCTGGTGGTCAAGACCTCGTCGATGGGCGACCTGGTCCACGCGCAACCGATCGTCGCCGACATGCGCCGGCACCACCCGGAGGTTCGCGTCGACTGGGTCTGCGAGGCACCGTTCGCGCCGATACCCGCGCTCAACGCCGGGGTCGCCCAGGTGATCCCGATGCGCTGGCGTTCGTGGCGGCGACGGCTGACCGACCCGCAGACCCGACAGGCGATCGGGGAGTTCGTGAATCGGTTGCGCTCGCAACGGTACGACTGGGTGATCGACTGCCAGGGCCTCATCAAGAGCGCCGTGCTGACCCGGCTCGCGCGCGGCGCGCGGCGTGCCGGCTTCGCCTGGTCGTCCGCGCGCGAGCCGCTGGCCTCGCTCGGCTACGACCGGCGCGCGCAGGTGCCCTGGTCGCTTCACGTGGTCGAGCGCAACCGCGCGGTCGCGGCCGCGGCGCTGGGCTACGCGGTCGAGGGCCCGGCGCGGTTCGGCCTGCGGGCGCCGGCACTGCTGGCGCACTGGGTGCCGCCGCGCGGCGCATACGCGGTGCTGATCACCGGTGCGAGCCGGCCGGGCAAGTTGTGGACGGCGGCCGGCTGGCTGAGCGTGGCCGGCGACCTGCTGGACCGCAGTCTGGATCTCGTGTGGTTGTGGGGCGACGCCGCCGAGCATGAACGCGCGTGCGCGCTTGCGGCGAGCGCGGGCGCCCCCTGGGAGGATGCGGGCGTCAGGAACGGAGCGCCCGGGGCGACGCACGACGGTTCCTGGGACGGCGCGGCGCCGCGGTCGGTGGTTCCGCCGTTCCTGAGCGTCGCGGATGCGGCGTCGCTGCTGGACGGCGCCGCGGTCGTGGTCGGGCTCGACACGGGCTTCACGCACTTGGCGGGCGCGCTCGGTCGTCCGACGGTGGCCGTGTTCTGCGACTTCGATGCGACGCAGTGTGCGGTGAGCGGGGACGGGCCGTGCGCCAGCTTTGGCGGCGTCGGCCAGCAGCCCGACTCCGCCGAGATCCGTGAGGGCGTCGCCCGCGTGCTCGCGGCCGCCGCCCCACCCGCCGACGCTCAGTCCCGCACCACTCCGATACCCGCTCGATGAATCCGATCCGACTGTCCTGGATACTGACCCGGCGCGACTGGCGCGCGGGTGAATTGCGGCTGCTGGCGGCCGCGCTGGTGGTCGCGGTGGCGGCGGTTTCGAGCGTCGGCTTCTTCGTGGATCGGATGAAGTCGGCGCTGTCGCTTCAGGCCCGCCAGCTGCTGGGTGCCGACCTGGTGATCGCGTCCGACCATCGCTTGCCCGCGACGATCGTCGAGGCGGCGCGCTCGACGGGCCTGAACACTTCGGAAACCGTCAACTTCCCCAGCATGGCGCTGGCCGAACACGCGCCCGCAGGCGCGGCGCCGCCCGCGCTGCTCGCCTCGGTCAAAGCGGTGGCCGACGGCTATCCGCTGCGCGGCGTGGTACGCGTGGCGGCCTCGGTCGCCGGACCGGACGAGGACGCCGGCCGCATTCCGGCTCGTGGGACGGTCTGGGTCGATCCGGCGCTGCTGCAGGGCCTGGGGCTTGCGGTCGGCGATGCGCTGCAGCTCGGCGATGTCCGCTTCCGGATCGATCGGGTGATCACGATCGAGCCGGATCGCGGCGCCAACTTCGTGAACTTTGCGCCGCGCGCGATGATCGCCCTCGACGACCTGGAGGCCACACGGTTGGTGCAGCCGGCCAGCCGGGTGACCTGGCGTCTGCTGGTGGCGGGTGGCCCCGCGCAGGTCGCCGCCTACGAGCAGGCGATCCGTCCGGCGCTCGGGCGTGCTCAGCGGATCGAGACCCTGGAGAACGGCCGGCCCGAGCTGCGCGCGACCCTCGATCGTGCCCAGCAGTTCCTTGCTCTGGTCGCGCTGCTTTCAGCGCTGATCGCGGCGGTGGCGATCGCGGTCGCGGCCCGGCGGTTCGCGCAGCGGCACCTGGACGGCTGCGCGGTGATGCGTGCGATGGGTCTGACGCAGGGCCGGCTCCTCGGGGCCCTACTGCTCGAGATGCTGTGGCTCGGGCTGGCCGCGGGGGCAGCCGGTGCGGCGGCGGGCTGGGCGGCTCATCTGGTGCTGGTCGGACTGGCCGCGCCGATGATCGCGCTGCCGCTGCCCGCGCCGTCGCTGCTGCCGGCGCTTCAGGCGCTGGCCGCTGGACTGCTGCTGGTGCTCGGCTTCGCCGCAGTGCCGCTCGCGCGTCTGGCCGGGGTTCCGCCGCTGCGCGTGCTCCGGCGCGAGCTCGGTCCGCCGCCGGCCTCCGCGTGGCTCGCGGCTGCGGCGGGGCTGATCGCGTTCGCGCTGCTGCTGCTGTGGTTCTCGGGCGATCGCCGGCTCGCCACGATCGCGATCGGCGGCTTCGCTGCCGGGGGCGTGGTCTTCGTCGGCGTGGCCTGGCTCGCGATTCGGCTGCTCGAGCCGCTGCGCCGGTTGGTCGGGCGCACGGGCGGCAGCGCAGCGCTTCGGGTCGCGCTCGCGTCCTGGGCGCGCCGCCGGGGAGCGTCGATCGCGCAGACCGCCGCGCTGTCGGTCGGCCTGATGGCGCTGATGCTGCTGACGGTCACGCGCGGCGACCTGCTCGACAGCTGGCGCCGCGCGACGCCGCCGGATGCGCCGAATCGGTTCGTCATCAACGTGCAGCCCGACCAGCGCGCCGAGGTCGCGCGGATGCTCGAGGCCGCCGGGATCGACCGGGCGCCGATGTACCCGATGATCCGGGGTCGGCTGATCGAGGTGAACGGGCGGGCGGTCGATCCCTCGACCTACGACGACGAGCGCGCACGTCGGCTGGTCGAGCGCGAATTCAACCTGTCGGCGATGGCGACGATGCAGCCTCACAACGAGCAGCTCGAGGGCCGATGGCTCGACCCGGGGGCCGCCGAGGTATCGATGGAGCAGGGAATCATGAAGACCCTCGGTCTGTCGATCGACGACCGGCTCACGTTCGAGATCGCCGGCGAGCCCGTGACGGTGCGGGCGGTCGGTGCGCGCAAGGTTGCGTGGGACTCGATGCAGCCGAACTTCTTCATGATCCTGAGCCCGCAGGCCGCGGCCCAGCGGCCGCAGACCTGGATCACCTCGTTCCATCTGCCCGCGACGCGATCGGCATTCACCAACGAGCTGCTCGCGCGGTTCCCGAACCTCACCGTGTTCGACACCAGCGCGATCGTCCGCCAGGTCCAGGGCATCCTGGAGCACGTGGTGCGTGCGGTTCAGTTCCTGTTCGGCTTCACGCTCGCCGCCGGCGTGGTCGTGCTCTATGCGGCGCTGGCGAGCTCGCGCGACGAACGCGTGCGGGAGGCCGGTCTGATGCGTGCGCTCGGCGCGTCACGCCGGCAGCTCGCACGCGCCCAGCTGCTCGAGCTGGCGGTCACCGGCGCGCTCGCCGGTTTGCTCGCCGCGCTCGGCGCGCTCGCGGTCGGCGGCGTGCTCGCCGAACGGGTCTTCCAGTTCGACTTCTCGCCCCGCTGGGGCTCGGTACCGGTCGCAGTGCTGGCGGGTGCCGGCCTGTCGATGATGGCCGGATGGTTCAGTCTGCGCACGGTGGTCGACAGCCCGCCGCTCGCGACGTTGCGCGAGACCTGACCATGACCGGTTCCTCGCGGGTGGGTCGGGCCGTGCCGAGGCCGTGCGCGCCCTGCGGCAGGCGGGCGGCCTGGTGTGCGCATCGGAAACCGAAGGCATGACTGGCGCTTCGTCCGCGGCTGCCCCCGGGCCGAGCGCCGCGAGTGCGTTCGACGCGCTCGGTGGCGAGACCCGGGTGCGTGCGCTGGTCGACCGGTTCTACGACCTGATGGCGCTCGATGAGCGGTTCACCGAACTGCGGGCGCTGCATCCACCGCAGCTCGACGGCTCGCGCGACAAGCTGTTCTGGTTCCTGTGCGGCTGGCTGGGCGGCCCCGACCTGTACGTGCAGCGGTTCGGGCATCCGCGGCTGCGTGCGCGACACCTGCCGTATCCGATCGCGAGTCGTGAGCGTGACCAGTGGCTGCTGTGCATGGCGCAGGCGATGCACGACGAGTGTGTCGCCGAGCCGCTGTCCGACCGCCTGCTGCAGGCGTTCGCGAACACCGCCGACTGGATGCGCAACCGTGACGGCTGAGCGCGGGGTGACCTGCCGGCGTGCCCCATGAACCTGCTCGAGGGGCTCGTCGCCGTCATCGCGGTGCTGCTCGCGGCGGGGGTCGCCGTGCTCGCCGTGATGCTGGTGCGCGGCACCTCGCGTGAGCGCGAGCTCGGGCCCGCGCTCGCGGCGCTCGAACACGCCATGAAGGAATCCGCGGAGCGCGTGCTGCGCGAGGTGCGCGCGGAGGTGCTCGAGCAGGCGCGCGGCAACCGAGCCGAGCTCGCCGACTCGGTCGGCCGGTTCGCGAGGCAGCTCACCGGACAGGCGTCGGCGGTCGCCCGGATCCAGAACGCCCAGATCGACGGGTTCGCGCAGCAGCTCGCGCGACTGGCCGAGTCGAACGAACGTCGGCTGTCCGAGGTCCGCGCCACGCTCGAGACGAAGCTGCGCGAGCTGCAGACCGACAATGCGGCGCGGCTCGACGAGATGCGCCGGACGGTCGACGATCGACTGCACGCCACGCTCGAGCAGCGCCTCGGCGAACGCTTCCGCCTGGTGGCCGACCAGCTCGAGCAGGTGCATCGCGGGCTTGGCGAGATGCACGCGCTGGCGTCCGACGTGGGCGACCTCAAGCGGGTGCTGACGAACGTGAAGACGCGCGGCGTCTGGGGCGAGGTCCAGCTGGGCGCGCTGCTGGCGCAGATGCTGGTCGCGGACCAGTACGCGGCCGGCGTCGCCACCGTGCCGGGGTCGTCCGAGCGCGTCGAATTCGCGATCCGCCTGCCCGGGCGTGAGGAAACGGTCTGGCTACCGGTGGACGCCAAGTTCCCACGTGAGGACTGGGAGCGTCTGCAGGCCGCGCACGACCGCGCCGACGCCGCGGCTGCCGACGAGGCCGGTCGGGCGCTCGAGGCGCGCATCCGCGCGGAAGCGCGGCGGATCCGGCAGAAGTACGTCGCGCCGCCCCACACCACGGACTTCGGCCTGATGTTCCTACCGACCGAAGGCCTGTATGCCGAGGTGGTGCGGCGCGCGGGGCTCGTGGACGCGCTGCAGCGCGAGCATCGTGTGGTCGTCGCCGGTCCGACGACGCTCGCGGCGCTGCTCAACAGCCTGCAGATGGGCTTTCGCACGTTCGCGGTCGAGCGGCGCACCAGCGAGGTCTGGGCGGTGCTCGGCGCGGTGAAGACCGAGTTCGGGCGTTTCGGCGAGATGCTGGCCCGGACGCGTGCGCAGCTCGAGACCGTGGGCAACAGCCTCGGTGCAGCCGAAACGCGCAGCCGGGCGATCGAGCGCCGCCTGCGCCAGGTCGAGGCGCTTCCCGAGCCCGAGGCCGCCGCGGTGCTGTCGGACCAGGCGCCGCCGCCGCCGCCCTGACGGGCCCGCCCGCGCGCGGCACGCGATCGGTGGCGAGGGTACGACGCGCCGGCCGCACCGCCGATTCGGGACGGTACGGAGTGGGTGCGCCCGGCTCCGGGCGGACGATCGGTGGCCGCCGTGGTGCGGGCGACGCTTGACCTTGCCGTGCGGGAAAGGTTCATGATCGTGATCAGCCCGGTGCGAGCCTGGGGACGGGTGCGCCCCAGGATGGTACGAGCGGCCGACCCTGCCCCACGGAGCCCCTTCCCGGTGAGTCGAGTCCTGGTCTGGCTGCTGATCCTGGTGCTGCCCCTGCAGGTCCAGGCGGCGCTGACGGCTGCCCGTTGCGTTCCGCACGGCGCCCGCGCGCCAGTCTCGCCCCATGTCCACGGCCACGCGGCCCACGGCCGCTCGGCCCACGCGCACGTAGTCCAGGCCCGCACCGTCCTCCCCGACGCCCGCGCCGACCGCACGGCGGCCGACGCCGGCATCGCGTCGTCCGTCGACGGCACCGACGCGCCGGGCGAGCCCTGCACGGTCTGCGGGGCCTGCTGCGTTTCCGCGGCAGTGGTCCCTGCCTCGCCGGCAGTGCCCGCGCCATCGGACACGGTCGGCGTCCGCCCGGTACCGCCCGCGGCCTACGTGAGCGTCAATCCCGCGCCACCCCATCCTCCACCGCGCGAGACGCGCGGCTGATCGCCCCGGTACGCGGCCCCCTGGCCGCTCGAAGCGCGTCGGACGACCGCCGCCTCCGGCCAGCCGACGCATCCGCTGTGCCCAACCCGAGAATGAGGATTGCCCATGTCCATCGGACCATGGATCGCGATCGCCGCGTACGCATCCGCCGCCGCGATCGCGCATGCCCAGCCGGGCGGTGTGCGACCCGACCCCGCCGATCCGGCGGCCGCGACGCCGCCCGTGCATCACCGCTCGTCCTTCGACGGCTACCGGCGCGACGCGGAGCCGCGCATCGAGCCCTGGCGGGCGTCGAACGACCGGGTGCGAGACGTCGGCGGCTGGCGCATCTACGCGCGCGAGGTCGACGAGGGCGCGCGCGGCGCGGCGGCGTCGGATTCGGCGACGCCCGCACCGGCCTCGGCCGGTCACGCGCACGAGCCGCGGGGGACGCGATGAGCGCGCCGCGTGCCGGTGGCCGGCGAAGCGCGGGCAGGCCTGCGGCAGCGGCCTGCGTCGCGCTGCTGCTCGGCGGCTGCGCGAGCTTCAGCGAAGACGGCGGCTTCGGCGCGGTGCGCGACACGGTGCGCGAGCGCTCCGGCAAGGACATCGCCTGGCCTCGCACCGACGACGAGCAGGGCGCGGTCGCGACCCGCGTCGCCGACCTGCTGACCCGGCCCCTCGGGGTGGAGGATGCGGTGCAGGTCGCGCTGCTCAACAACCGCGGGCTGCAGGCGGCGTACGCCGAGCTCGGCGTGAGCGAGGCGCAGCAGGTCTCCGCCGGCCGGCTGCCGAATCCCCATGTCTCGATGATGCGGGCGAGCCGAAGCCACGACGGCGTGCGCGAGTACAAGATCGAGCAGGCGCTCACGATCAACCTGTTCGCGCTGGTGACGATGCCGCAGGCGCTCGCGATCGAGCGGCGCCGCTTCGAGCAGACGCAGCGCTCCGTCGCGCTCGAGGTGCTGCGCGTCGCCTCCGAGACGCGCAAGGCCTGGGTGCAGGCGGTCGCGACGCAGCAGGCGGTGGCCTACATGCGCCAGGTGCGGCAGGCGGCCGAGGCGAGCGCCGAGCTCGCGCGGCGGATGGCCCAGGCCGGCAACTTCAACCGGCTGCAGCAGGCGCGCGAGCAGGGCTTCTATGCGGACGCAGCGCTCGGGCTCGCGCGCGCCGAACGGACCGCGAACGCCGCCCGCGAGCGGCTGACCCGGCTGCTCGGCCTGTGGGGGATGCAGACCGCATTCCAGCTGCAGCACAGGCTGCCCGATCTGCCTGCCGCGGCGCAGGACCTGCCGGACGTCGAGCGTACGGCGCTCGCCCAGCGGCTCGACCTCGCCGCCGCGCGGATCGAGACCGACGCGCTCGCGCGCAACCTCAGGTTGTCGCGGACGACGCGCTTCGTGAACGTCCTCGAGTTCGGGCCCGCGCGCGTGCTCGAGGGCGAACGCGGCGACGGCTACAAGACCGGCTACGAGATCGCGTTCGAGATCCCGCTGTTCGACTGGGGAACCTCGCGGGTCGCTCAGGCCGAGGCGCTGTACCGGCGCCAGGTGGAGCGCGTCGCCCAGGCGGCGATCGACGCGCGCTCCGAGGTGCGGGACGCGTACGACGCGTACCGCAGCGCCTACGACGTCGCGCGCCACTACCGGGACGAGATCGTGCCGCTGCGCAAGCGGATCTCGGATGAGAACCTGCTGCGCTACAACGGCATGCTGATCGGCGTGTTCGACCTGCTCGCCGACGCACGCTCGCAGATCGCCGCGGTCTCGTCGTCGATCGACGCGCTGCGCGACTTCTGGCTCGCCGAGGCCGACCTGCAGATGGCGCTGATCGGGCGGCCGACGCCGACCGCCGCGGCAGTGACGGCCGCGCCGGCACCCGACGCCGGCGGTCCTGGACACTGAGACGAGAGGATGCGATGAACAACCGAAGGACCTTCCTGACCTCCGGCGCGGCTGCGGTGACGACCGCGGTTGCCGCCGCGTCGGTGGGGCGCATCGCGCTCGCTGCGCTGCCCGAGCCGGTCATCCAGACGCGCCCCGACACGATGCCGCCGCTTGCGCCGCCGAACGGCCCGCCCTACAACCCGGTGGTCACGCTCAACGGCTGGACGTTGCCGTGGCGGATGAACGGCGGCGTCAAGGAGTTCCACCTCGTCGCCGAGCCGGTCGTGCGCGAGATGGCCAAGGGCTTCAAGGCGCACCTGTGGGGCTACAACGGCCAGTCGCCCGGGCCGACGATCGAGGTCGTCGAGGGCGACCGCGTGCGGATCTTCGTGACCAACCGGCTGCCCGAGCACACGTCCATCCACTGGCACGGCCAGCGCCTGCCCAACGGCATGGACGGCGTCTCCGGACTGAACCAGAAGGCGATCCAGCCTGGGAAGACCTTCGTCTACGAGTTCGTCGCGCGCCGCCCGGGCACGTTCATGTACCACCCGCACGCCGACGAGATGACGCAGATGGCGATGGGCATGATGGGCTTCTGGGTCACCCACCCGAAGGGCCGCCATCCGCTGATCGACCCGGTCGACCGCGACTTCTGCTTCCTGCTCGCCGCCTACGACATCGACCCGGGCAGCTACACGCCGCGGATCATGACGATGCTGGACTTCAACCTCTGGACCTGGAACAGCCGCGTGTTCCCGGGCATCGACCCGCTGGTGGTGCGCCTCAACGACCGCGTACGCCTGCGCATCGGCAACCTGACGATGACGAACCACCCGATCCACCTGCACGGCCACGAGTTCCTCGTCACGGGCACCGACGGCGGCCCGACGCCGAAGTCGACGCGGATGTACGAGGTGACCGCCGACGTTGCGGTGGGCCAGATGCGCCAGCTGGACTTCGTCGCGGACGAGGAGGGGGACTGGGCGTTTCACTGCCACAAGAGCCACCACACGATGAACGCGATGGGCCACGGGGTGCCGACGATGATCGGCTTGGACCACAGCGGCGTGGCGCGGAAGATCGGCGCGCTGATTCCCGACTACATGGTGATGGGCGAGCGCGGGATGGCCGACATGGCGGAGATGACGATGCCGCTGCCCGACAACACCGTGCCGATGATGACCGGGGAGGGGCCGTTCGGCTCGGTCGAGATGGGCGGCATGTTCAGCGTGGTCAAGGTGCGCTCGGACCAGAAGCCCGGCGACTACGCCGATCCGGGCTGGTACCGGCACCCGCCGGGCACCGTCGCCTGGGAGTACACCGGGCCGCTGCCGGAGCCCGCGCGCTTCGCTGCCGAGGGCGCCGGCTCGATGCCGGCCTCGCCGAGGTCGGCGCAGGAGGTGGAGGTCACGGTGCGCAAGCCGTCCAGCGGCGGGCACGGGGGGCACGGCCATGGCGCCCGCTGAATCCCGGGCACGGTCCGGCCGCGCGCCGGGAGCGCTCGCCGCCGCGGCGAGGCGCGTCGTCGCGGTTGCCGCCACGCTCGCGGCCTGCGCGTGGGCGTCCGAGGGCTGGGCCCACGGTGCGGCGCCTCACGGCACGACGCGGCCGGCGGTCGCGCCCGAGCAGAAGCCCTGGGGCATCGCGGGCGACCCGAAGCGCGTGACCCGGACGATCGACGTCTCGATGGACGACAGGATGCGGTTCGTGCCGGCGCTGCTGCGCGTTCGCGAGGGCGAGACCGTGCGGCTGCGGGTGCGCAACGCCGGGCGGTTGCTGCACGAGCTGGTCATCGGCACGCGCGAGGAGCTCGAATCGCACGCCGCGCTGATGCTGAAGTTCCCCGACATGGAGCACGACGAGCCGCACATGGTCCACGTGGACCCCGGCCGTCGCGGCCAGATCGTCTGGCACTTCAACCGGCTCGGCGAGTTTGAGTTCGCATGCCTGATCCCCGGCCACTTCCAGGCGGGCATGGTCGGCCGCCTGGTCGTCGAGCCAGCACCTGCGCGCCGATGAGACGCGACACCGTTCCCCCGCGCCGCAGTGCCGAGTCCCGGCCGGCGGTCGCGCCCGTCCGCCGCGCCGTGCGCGGCACCGGTCCGTCCGACGGGCCGAACCTGGAGTTCACGATGCGATCCGTCCTGATGCACGCCACGCTCGCGGCCGCCTTCGCCGCCGCCCCATCCGTCCACGCGCAGACCGCCGCGCCTGCGGCGCCGAACGCGGCTGCGCCTGCGGCGGCCGAGATGGCCGACGGCGAGGTCCGCCGGGTCGACCTGGAGAACCGCAAGGTCACGCTGCGCCACGGCGAGATCCGCACTCTGCAGATGCCGCCGATGACGATGGTGTTCGAGGTCCGCGACCCGGCGCTGCTCGCCGGGCTGAAGCCGGGCGACAAGGTGCGCTTCAGCGCGAAGCAGGTCGGCTCGGCCTACGTCGTCGATGCGGTCGAACCGGTGCGATGAAGCCGCGGGTCGAGGCGTCGCGGCGCGCCGCGTCCCGGGGGCCAAGTATTCGATATATAGAATGATCATTCGGCTTTGACAACGGGTGTAGCGGGTACCTACCATGCGTCGACGCGGACCGGGAGCACCGGGCCGACCACCGAGGAGACGACGATGGCCTGGACCTTCCGACGCCGTGCCCTGACGGCTGCGCTGGCCGCCGTGCTGCTCGCCGCGGGCGCTCCCGCGGCGCTCGCGCAGGCGCGGTTCCCCGACAAGCCCTTGCGCATGATCGTGCCGGCCCCGCCCGGCAGCGGGCCCGACGCGCTCGGTCGGCTGCTTGGCACCAAGCTGTCCGAGGCATGGGGCCAGCCGGTGGTGGTCGAGAACGTGGTGGGCGCCGGCGGCGCGATCGGGCACGAGCGCGGTGCGCGCGCCGCGCCCGACGGGCACACGATGCTGATGGGCCTGATCGGCCCGATGTCGGTCACGGTGAACTTCGGCGAGAAGATGAGCTACGACCCGGTGAAGGACCTCGCGCCGGTCACGCTGCTGATCACCCTCGCCAACGTGCTCGCCGTGCATCCGAGCGTGCCGGCGAAAGACCTGCGCGAACTGATCGCGTACGCGAAGGCGAACCCGGACAAGCTGCGCTACGGCCACCCGGGCTCGGGCACGTCCAACCACCTGTCGGCCGAGCAGTTCAACCTCATGGCAGGCGTGCGCACGCAGGCCGTGCCGTACCGGGCCAGCTCCCAGATGACCACCGACCTGCTGGGCGGGCACATCGACATGATGTTCCACAACGCGCCGGTGGTCCTGCCCCACGTCAAGACCGGCGCGCTGCGCGGGCTCGCGATCACCAGCGCCCAGCGCAACGCCGCCGCGCCGGACCTGCCGACGCTGTCCGAGGCCGGCGTGCCGGGCTACGAGGTCACGTCGTGGTACGCGATGTACGTGCCGGCGGGCACGCCGCAGCCGATCGTCGCGCGGCTGAACGCCGACATCGCGCGGGTGCTCGCGATGCCCGACGTGAAGTCGTGGATCGAATCGCAGGCCGGGGTTGCCGGCGGCGGCTCGCCAGAGCAGCTCGCAGCGTTCCAGGCGGCCGAGACCGCGAAATGGGCAACGCTGGTCAAGGCGGCGAACATCAAGCCGCAGTGACGCGAGCGGGCAGGTGTCCGCCGAGGCGCCCGCCGACGCGGCGGGCAGCCTCCTTCGCGTCCCGGGCCAGCGCGGCGAGACGCGCGTCGGCGAGCTGCTCGGACACGCAGACCACCGACACCGCGCGCCGCACGGGCCCGCCGTCGCCCACCGGGGCGGCGACGATCGTGAAGCCGGCGATGTAGCTGCCGACGTCTACTGCGAAGCCGTCGCGCCGTGCCTGCTCGATCTCGCGCAGCCACTGCTCGAAGCGCGGCGGCGACTGCCACTTCAGCGCATCGAAGCGCTGGCGCAGCGCGGCGCGGGACAGGCCGGAGGCGGCGGCGACGCAGCGGCCGGTCGCGCTGATCCACGCCGGAAAGCGGCTGCCCACGCCGACCTGGATGCGCAGCAGCGTGGGCGCCTGCGCGACCGCCACCACCACCATCCGCTCGCGGCCGTCGAGCTCGACCGCGGTCGCGGTCGCGGCGTAGTCGCGGGCGATCCGCTCGAGCTCGGGCTGCACCTGCAGCGCGAAGTGGTTGCGGCCGAGCATGTCGCGCGCCAGCGTCAGCAGCCCCAGGCCCAGCGAGTAGCGTTTCGTCTCGGCGTCGACCTGCACCATGCCGTCCTCGGCGAGCGCGCGCAGGATGTGCAGACAGGAGCTCGGCACCATGCCGAGCGCGCGTGCGATCGCGTTGACGCCCAGCCCCTCGCGCTCGTGGGCGAGCAGCCTGAGCACCGCGATGGCACGAGTCACGGCGGGTGCCTGGTGCGTGGCCACGGGGCGCTCAGTACGGCCGGTGGCTGCCAGCCGGCGGGTGCGTCGCCGGGCGGGTCCACGGCTCGTTCGGCCGGCTCGGATGCCGGTACATGTGGGCCGGGGGCGGCAGCGGATAGTCGGGCGCGGGCAGTTGCGCGCGCCACGCCAGCCATCGGTCGACGAGCGCGTCCTCGCGCGCGTAATCGAACGGGTCGCCGAGCTGGTGCTCGGCCTCGCCGCCGGGATCGGGACGGTTCTCGACCAGCCACCGCACCGTGCGCCGGATCGCTTCGTCGGCCGGCACCGGGTCGCGGTAGCCGAGCACGTCGCGGATGAGCCGCGTGTCGCGCACCCGGTGGGTCCGCTCGCGCCGCCACAGCACGTGGCAGGGCGCGGCGAGGTCGAAGGGCATGTCGACCAGCTCGAACTCGTGTCCGAGGTGGCGGGCGATCGCCTCGATGCGCTGGCGCATCGTGTACAGGTGCTCGTCCGACACCGTGAACTTCCGGCCGCGCGCCTCGTCGGGCCGGTCGATCGCGAGCAGCACGGCGTGCGCCGCGTTCTCGGCGTAGCAGCGGCTCTCCACCTTCAGCCCGCCGTCGGCGATCACGAAGCGCCGACGCCCGTCGAGCGCGCGACGCACGATCGACCAGTCGTGCGGCCCGGGCTGGCGCGGCCCGTAGACGATGGGGAACCCGACATAGGTCGCGTCGAAGTGTCCGGCCCGGTGCGCGTCGAACAGCGCCCGCTCGGCCTGCGCCATCCGGAATCCGAAGGGGTTGCGTGCGCCGTCGTCCTCGGCGACCGTCCCCGCCTCGTCGAAGCTCACCGGCGGGCCCATCGGGCCCCAGCGGGGATCGCCGGGCGCCGCGGCGGTGCCGGTGGCGCCACCGAGCGCGACCAGCCGGCCGCAGCGGCCGCGCAGCACCTCCACCGCGAGCTTCAGGCGGCCGTAGCCGAGCACGACCAGGTCCCAGCGGCGCACGCCGAGCGCGGGCTCGAAGGTCTCGCGGAAGTGGACGTCCGCGTGGATGTGCTCGATCTCCTGCTTGAAGTCCACTTCGTGGAAGCCGCCATGGAGCACGGTGACCTCCCAGCCACGGTCGATCAGTCCGTCCACGACGAACGGACCGGTCGGCCCGGTGCCGCCGACGACCAGCGCAGTCTTCGCCATCCCTATCCTCCGCCGCGGTGCGGGCTCAGCGGGCCGGCACGCCGGCGACGCCGGCCTCGACCATCGCATCGATCTCGTCGTCAGCGTAGCCGAGGCCGGCGAGCACGTCGCGCGTGTCCGCGCCGGGATCGGGCGCGACGTTGCGCAGCCGCGCGGGCGTCGTGTCGAGCTTCACCGAGAATCCGAGCTGGCGACCGGGCCGGCCGGCCGCGTCCAGGGTGTCGATGACCATGTCGCGCGCGCGCACCTGGGGGTCGTCGAACACCTCCTCGATCCGGTGAACCGGAGCGGCCTGGCTCTCGTGCTCGCCGTGGAAGACCTCGAGCCACGCGTCGCGCGGCTTGGTCGCGAGCAGGTCGCGCACGCGCCGGTGGAGCTCCTCGCGTCGTCCCCGGTCGAACCGCAGCGGGACGAGGTCGGGTTCGCCGATCGCGCGGCAGAAGTTCGCCCAGTGGTGCGGCTCGAGGTTGGTGGTGCACAGCCAGAGCCCGTCGGCGCAGCGCCATACGCCCGAGACCGGATTGGGCCGGTTGAGCCGCGGCACGGTCGTGCCCTGCAGCGCCTGCACCGAGGCGAGCACCGCGAAGTCCAGGCTCGCATCGGTCATGCCGATGTCGACGCGCTGGCCCGCGCCTGTCGCGTCGCGGGCGCGCAGCGCGAGCAGGATGCCGATCGTCGCGTGCAGCGCCGCGCCCACATCGCCGAAGGGCGAGCCGAGCAGACGGGGCGCGTCGTCCGCGGTATCGGCGTTCAGCGCGAGCAGCCCGGCGACGCCCAGACCCAACGGGTCGTGGCCAGGCCAGTCGCGGTAGGGACCGGTCTGGCCGAACAGCGACACCGAGCAGTAGACCAGCCGCGGGGCCAGCGCGTGCAGCGCGTCCCAGCCCAGCCCGAGCCGGTCCATCACGCCCGGCCGGAAACCCTCGACCAGCACGTCGCAGCCGGCGGCGAGCCGGCGGCCCGCGTCCCGGCCGCGCGGATCCTTCAGGTCGAGAACCACCGAGCGCCGGTTGCGGCCGGTCGTGTCGAAGGCCGCGTCCGCCTGAAACGGTGAGCGCGTCTCCGGCGGCACGCTCGCGGCCTGCTCGGCGCGGCGACCGCGCGCGGCGCGCGGCGGCGCCTGCACGCGGATCACCTCGGCGCCGAAGTCGGCAAGCTGCATGCAGCAGAACGCGGTCGGCAGGAAGTCGCCGAGCTCCAGTACACGGATGCCCTGCAACGCTTGCGCCATGTCCGCCCTCCGGGGCCGCAGGCGCAGCCCAATAGTTGTATACAGCGAATGATCATTCTATAGTCGCAATAACATTTGAGTCACCGGCAACCGCTGGACGCGCGCCGCAACCGGGAGGAGATCATGGGGTTCGCCACCATCACCGACGAGGCGGTCGCCGAGCTGCGCTCGCGGATCGGCCGGCCGATCACGCGGGTGACCGCCCCGTTCTACCGCGAGATCAACCAGGACGCCGCGCGCAACTTTGCGTACGCGATCGGCGACGACAACCCGCTGTGGACCGACCCGGACTACGGCCGTTCGACTCGCTGGGGCGGACAGCTCGCCCCG
Source organism: Burkholderiaceae bacterium (assembly GCA_044359175.1). Taxonomy (GTDB): domain Bacteria; phylum Pseudomonadota; class Gammaproteobacteria; order Burkholderiales; family Burkholderiaceae_E; genus UBA4615. The sequence continues at coordinate 25,079 of JBIKMO010000008.1, forward strand.
CCGACGATCCTGTATTCGACCGAGAACACGGTGAGCGGCGCGGTCGAGGGCCTGCCTGGAGTGCACGCGATGTTCGCGGGTACCGACTGGCGCTGGTACGAACCGGTGCGGGTGGGAACCACGATGCGCACCGTCTCGACACTCAAGGACATGGTCGAGCACAAGACCCGCTTCGCCGGCCGTTCGTTCCAGCAGATCTATCACGTCGAGTTCTTCGACCAGCACGGTACTCGCCTCGCCGAGGCCGACTCGTGGTGCTTCCGTACCGAGCGCGACACCGCGCGTGATAAGGGAACAAAGTACGACGACGCGGCACGGACCGCGCGCACTTACCGCGAGGACGAGATCGCGGCGTTCTTCGAGCAGTATCTGAAGGAGCGTCCGCGCGGCGGCACCAAGCGGTTGTGGGACGGCGTGGCGGTGGGCGATCCGATCGATCCGGTGCTCAAGGGTCCGTACACGGTGACCTCCGCGGTGTGCTTCATGCAGGCCTGGGGCAACTACGCGGTGCGCAACCACCGGATCGCCTTCCGCTACTACGATCGGCATCGTCAGCTCGCACCGCGCAACGCGCAGAACGTCCCCGAGCCGCCGGTCCGCGTGCACTGGGACAACGACTTCGCGCTGGCGGTTGGCGCGCCCGGGGCCTACGACTTCGGGCCGGAGCGCATCGCCTGGATGGGGCACATGCTGACAGACTGGTGCGGCGACGACGGCTTCGTGCGTCGTCTGTACACCCAGATCCGCAGGCACAACCCGGTCGGCGACGCGCTCTGGTGCACGGGCGTGGTCACCGGCAAGCGCATCGCGGCGGGTCGCCGGCTGGTCGACGTCGACTTGCGCGGCGTCAACCAGGACGGCGCGCTCTCGATTCAGGGCTACGCCGAAGTGGAGCTGCCCGAGCGATGAACGGCAACGGCTCTCCGACCTGGCCCGGGCCGCTCGCCGGGTTGCGCGTACTCGACCTGACGCGGGTGCTGGCCGGACCGTTCCTCACCCAGATGCTGGCGGACCTCGGGGCGGAGGTGCTGAAGGTCGAGGCGCCGGGCCAGGGTGACGAGACCCGTACGTTCGCGCCGCAGCGTGACGGCGAGAGCCACTACTTCCTCGCGCTCAACCGGCAGAAGAAGAGCCTGGTGATCGACCTCGCCCAGCCCGCGGGCGCCGAGCTGCTGCGCGGTCTCGCCGCGCAGTCGGACGTTCTGGTCGAGAACTTCAGGCCAGGGGTGATGGACCGCCTCGGGCTCGGCTGGGAGGCGATGTCGCAGGTCAATCCACGCTTGGTGTACTGCGCGGTCAGCGGTTTCGGCCTGTCCGGTCCGCTGCGTGACAAGCCGTCGTTCGACATCGTCACGCAGGCGATGGCCGGGGTGCTCAGCGTCAACGGCGAGGCCGGAGCCACGCCCGTGAAGCTCGGCGTGCCGCTGGGCGACATGGTGGGCGGCATCTTCGGGTCGGTCGGCGTGCTCGCCGCGATCCACGAGAGGCAGACCACAGGGCGAGGCCGCCTGGTCGACATCGGGTTGCACGACGGCACGCTCGGCATGCTCGGCTACCTCGCGCAGCGGTACTTCTTCACCGGTGAGGATCCGCGGCCGGTCGGCACTGGCCATCCGAGCATCGTGCCGTACGGCGCGTTTCCGGCGAGCGACGGTCAGGTGATCGTCGCCTGCCTGACTCAGGTGTTCTGGAGCCGGCTGTGCACGGCGCTGGAGCGCCCCGAGCTGATCGATGATGCGCGCTTCGCCACCAACGCGGCGCGCGTCGAGCGCCGCGCCGAGGTCGACGCGCTGATCGCCGAGGCGATGCGGGGACGCACCGTGGCCGACTGGGTCGAGCGCCTGACCCGTCACGACGTGCCGAACGCGCCGGTACTCGGCGTGGGTGCCGCGCTCGAGCATCCGCAGTCGCGCGCCCGGGAGATGGTCGTTGAGGCGCAGCATCCGCGATTGGGACCGATCCGGATGGTCGGACGGCCGGTCAAGTTCCCGGGTAGCCCGCAGGCGCCGCTCGCACCGCCCCCGATGCTCGGCGAGCACACCGTGCAGGTTCTCCGGGAGCGGCTCGGGCTGGACGAGTCGACGCTGGAGGCGCTGCGCCGCGACGGCGTGATCGACCGGACCGGCGCGGCGTGAACCGCACCCTCGCAAACCTGCGGGTGCTGGAGTGGGGCGCTGGGCCGATCGCGGCGGCCTACTGCACGAAGCTGCTCGCCGAATTCGGCGCGCGCGTCGTCAAGGTCGAGCCGCCCCAGGGTGACGCGTCGCGTGCGTACGGGCCATTCCCGGGAGATGTGCGCGATCCGGAGCGATCGGGTCTGTTCGCGTACCTGAACGCGGGCAAGCGCAGCGTCGTGCTCGACCTCGCCACGGGTGCGGCGCAAGTACACCTGCACCGACTGATCGCCGACGCCGACGTGTTCGCCACCGACGCGCCGCTCGCCCTGCGGCGTGCGCTCGGCCTGGACGCGCCTGCGCTGCGCGCGGCGCATCCAGCGCTGATCGTGGTGTCGATGACGGTGTTCGGCGACGACGGACCGAATGCGGACGTTCCGGCCCAGGCGATCGACGCCAGCGCGGTGTCCGGCGCGGCTTGGGTGATCGGCGAACCTGGCCGGCCGCCACTTGCGATCCCGCTGCTTCAGGCCGACTGGCAGGCGGGCGCGCACGGTGCGGCCGCGACGCTGATGGCGCTGCTCGCACGCCGTCGCGATCCGGATCCGACGTCGGCCATGCAGGGCGAGTCGATCGACGTCGCGAGCGCCGACGTGCTCGCTGCGGCGGCCGGCACCAACGGGATCATCTATCTCGCGCACGGGCTGCAACGCTGGGTTCGGGCCGGCCGCCGCGCGTTCGCCTCGGGCGGCCCGTACCCGTACGTGATCCTGCCGTGCCGCGACGGGGCGGTCTGCCTGATCGGCCGTGCTCGCCAGGAGTGGACCCGGCTGGTGCAGGCGATGGGCTCGCCGTCGTGGACCACGCAGCCGCGCTACCAGGACCTTCTGGCCATGGGGCGCGACTACCCGCAGGAGGTGGATGCGCTGATCACCCCGTGGCTGATGCGGCACACCCGGGCCGAACTGCTCGCGCTCGGCGAGCGTCACGGCTTTCCGGTCGGGCCGCTGCGCACCGCACGCGAGGTGCTCGCCACCCCGCAGTTCGCCCACCGCGGCTTCTTCCGGTCGGTGCCGATGCCCGATGGCTCGACGCTGGCGGTGCCCGGCGTGCCATGGCCGTCGCCGGGGAGCGGAGGCGCTCCGCCGCGTCTGGGCGAACACACGGGCGAGCTGCTGGGAGCGCTCGGGCTGGAGCCCGGGCAATGACCGGGACCCGGCCGCTCGCCCAGCTGCGTGTGCTGGATTTCAGCTGGGTCTGGTCCGGCCCCCTGGTGGCGACGACGCTCGCCGAGTTCGGCGCCCAGGTCATCAAGGTCGAGCACGGCCAGCGCCTCGACAACTCGCGGCTGCGGGGCCGGCCACGGCGGGATGACGGCACGCAGGTGGAAGGACCGAGCATCGAGCTGGTGCCGTACTTCCACCAGACCAACCACGACAAGCTCGGTATCACGGTCGACCTCAAGTCGCCCCAGGCCCGAGTGCTGATGGAGCAGCTGGTCGCGATCAGCGACGTCGTGGTCGAGAACCTCAGCCCGGGGGCGCTCGAGCGCGTCGGCATGGACTACGCGCGGCTGTCGGCCATCAACCCGCGACTGGTCTACCTGTCGATGTCGGCGGTCGGCCAGTCCGGGCCGTCGCGCGGCATGCGCGCGTACGCGCCGATCATGTCGAGCTTCTGTGGCTTCGAGGGTCTGGTCGGCTATCCAGGCGAGGCGCCGATCGGGATGATGAATTTCGGCTACGGCGATCCGAACGCAGCGGTCCACGCGCTGCTGCCGCTGCTCGCCGCGCTTCACGAGCGCGAGGCGACCGGGCGCGGCACGCACGTCGACTTCTCGCAGATCGAGGCGATGATGGCAGTGACGGCCGAACCGGCGATCGACGCGCTGCTCAACGGGCGCGACGCGGCTCCGATGGGCAACCGGCACCGGTCGATGGCGCCCCATGGCATCTATCCGGTCGTCGGCGACGACCGCTGGGTGTCGATCGCGGTCGCAGACGACGCACAGTGGGCATCGCTGGTCGCGGTGATGGGCGCGCCCGAGTGGGCGAGCGACCCCACGCTCGAGCGCGCCTGCGCGCGGCTGGGCCGGGTCGATGCGATCGACGACGCGCTGTCCCGTTGGACAGCGGGGCAGGACGGTGCTGCGCTCGTTGCAGGTCTGCGGGCTGCCGGGATCGCCTGTTCACCGGTCGCCGACGTTCATGCGCAGTGGCGAGACCCGCACTTCGCTGCGCGCGGACTGCGCGAGCCGGTGGTTCACCCGATCTCGGGGCCGGAGCGGCTGTACCGGACGCCCTGGCGGATGGAGCGCCACCCGCCCCGCGTCGCGCACAGCGCCCCCAGGCTGGGCGAGCACAACGAGTACGTGTTCGGGACGCTGCTCGGGCTGCCAGCCGAGGAGATCGCGCGACTCGCGGCCGAGGGCGTGATCGCTTGAAACACGCGCTGCGGTTTCGTGTCCGAGAAGCCCGTTGCGCATCGTGGGAATTCATTCACGCACTGCACCATAGTGATGTTTCGTGGAGAAAGACGTTATTTCTCTATGCGGAATAAAGATCCCAACGCGTTGATCTCAAGATGAAATTCGTCGTGTCGTATTCGTGACGAAGTGCTGCTGCCACGCAGCATCGGCCGGGTAACTTAACCAGAACTCCGACCGGCTCCGCCGCCTCCCCTCGAACCACAGGAGCGTTCCTGCATGTCCTCCCGCGAACTCGAAGCACAGAAACTCCAGAAGGAATGGGCCGACAACCCGCGCTGGCGCGGCATCAAGCGCGGCTATGGCGCCGAAGACGTCGTTCGCCTGCGCGGCTCGCTGCCGGTCGAGCACACGCTCGCCAAGCGCGGGGCCGAGAAGCTCTGGAGGCTGATCAACGAGGAGCCGTTCGTCAATTCGCTCGGAGCGCTGACCGGTAACCAGGCGATGCAGCAGGTCAAGGCCGGGCTCAAGGCGATCTACCTGTCCGGCTGGCAGGTCGCGGGTGATGCGAACATCGCCGGGGAGATGTATCCGGACCAGTCGCTGTATCCGGTCAACTCGGTGCCCGCGGTGGTCCGTCGGATCAACAATGCGCTCACCCGTTGCGACCAGATCCAGTGGATGGAGGGTCGCAACCCCAACGATCCGGGTTGGATCGACTACTTCGCGCCGATCGTCGCGGACGCCGAGGCCGGATTCGGCGGCGTGCTCAACGCGTTCGAGCTGATGAAGGCGATGATCGACGCGGGTGCCTCAGGGGTGCACTTCGAGGATCAGCTCGCGTCGGTGAAGAAGTGCGGTCACATGGGCGGCAAGGTGCTGGTGCCGACCCGCGAGGCGGTCGCCAAGCTGGTGGCCGCGCGCCTGGCCGCCGATGTGATGGGCGTGCCCACAGTGCTGCTCGCCCGCACCGACGCCGAAGCCGCCGACCTGGTCACCTCGGACGTGGACGACAACGACACGCCCTTCCTGACCGGCGAGCGTACGGTCGAGGGCTTCTTCAAGGTGCGCAACGGCATCGACCAGGCGATCTCCCGCGGCCTGGCCTACGCGCCGTACGCCGACCTGATCTGGTGCGAGACCGGCACCCCGGACCTGGCCTTCGCCCGCAAGTTCGCCGAGGCGATCCAGAAGCAGTTCCCGGGCAAGATGCTCGCCTACAACTGCTCTCCGTCGTTCAACTGGAAACGCAACCTCGACGAGGCGACGATCGCGAAGTTCCAGCGCGAGCTGGGTGCGATGGGCTACAAGTTCCAGTTCATCACGCTGGCCGGTTTCCACAGCTTGAACTACTCGATGTTCAACCTGGCCTACGGCTATGCGCGCGAGAACATGACCGCGTTCGTGCAACTCCAGGAGGCCGAGTTCGCTGCCGCCGAGAGGGGCTTCACCGCGGTCAAGCATCAGCGCGAGGTCGGCACCGGCTACTTCGACGCGGTGACCACCACGATCGAGCGCGAGGCCTCGACCGCTGCCCTGAGGGGCTCGACCGAGGACGAGCAGTTCTTCGACGGCCGCAAGAAGGCCGCCTGACGGCGACCCGCCGACGGCCCGCCGGAACGGGCCGTCGGTGATCACCGCGCGCCCGCGCCGCGCGGCGGTCGCCGCGGTCAGCCGGGCGGTTGCGTCGGCTGTGCGAGGCGCCGGCCGAACGCGGGGTGGCGCGCGGCGAGCTGAGCGGGGGTGCCGCGGTCGATCAGCCGTCCGCCCTCCATCCACAGCACCGTATCGAAGCGCGCCAGCAGCTGCGGGCGGTGCACGGAGGCGATCACCGTCGCGTCCGGCCGGGCTCGCAGCAGCGCATCGAACAGCAGGCCCTCGGTGGCCGGGTCGAGCGCGCTGCTGATCTCGTCGAGCAGCAACAGGCTGCTCGCCCTGGCCGCGACCCAGCCGCGCGCGAATGCGATGCGCTGCCGCTGTCCGCCCGACAGATTGCCGCCGCGCTCGGCGAGCGTCGAGGCGAGGCCCTCGGGCAGCGCGGCCAGCCAGTCGGTCAGGCACGCGACCGCCAGTGCCTCGCGCAGCGTCGCGTCGTCGGCCTCCCCGGCCAGCTGCAGGTTCTCGCGCAACGTGCCCTCGAACACCTCGGCGTCCTGGGGGATCAGCGTGGCCAGTTCCGCGATCCGTGCAAGCGACGCCGCTGCGGCGTCGACCGTGACCGTGCCCCGGGCCGTGCCGTACAGGCCGGCGAGCACCCGCAGCAGCGAGCTCTTTCCGGAGCCGCTCTCGCCGACCAGCGCGATGCGCGCGCCCCGATCCAGGGTCAGGTCCAGCGAGTGCAGCGCGAACGCACGCCCCCCCGAGGTGCCCGGATGCGAGAACGCCAAGCCGGCGATCTCGATCCGTCGCCAGTCCGCGTTGGCGCTCGCCGGTCGGTCCTGCGGGGCGTCGGCAGCGGCCGAGCTCTCGGGCCCGGCCCGGCCGACCGCGGTCGGCGTCTGCAGGATCGGCGCCGCGCTCGCATAGTCGGCGCGGTGCCTCGCGAACGACTGGTACTGGCTCGCGATCGCGGTGACCACGCCGCCGGCCTGCTGCGCGTACTGGTGGACCATGAAGACGCCGCCGAGCATCAGCGCCGTGCCCGCCGCCTGCGCATCGCGGTGCTCGGTCCAGACGTACAGCACCAGCAGCACGCACCAGAGCGCGTTGCTCAGCAGATCGACGCTGCACCACTTGATCTCGTTGAGCACGATCATCCGACGCAGCGGCCCGAACACCGCCTGCAGCCGCTCGCGCAGCCGGGCGCGCGTGCCGGCCTGCATGCGCAGCGCGAACACCGACACCACGTTGCCGAGTGCGTCGACCCATGCGGCCTGCAGGCGGCCCTCGGCCGCGTTCTCCTGCGCGGCCAGCCGCATCATCCGGCCGTCCAGTCCGATCACCCCCCAGACGATCAGCCCATAGCCCAGCAGAGCGACCGCGCCGACCCCGGGTGAGAGCAGCGCGAGCGCGATGATCGGACCGAACAGGCTGACCCCGTTCTGAAGGTAGATGAACTGGCTCTGCGCGAAGTCGTAGAGCGCGCGGGTGCCTTGCTCGACGCGATGGATCGTTTCGCCGGAATGGCGCGCTTCGTGCCACTCGAGCGGCGCATCGAGCAGCCGGCCGACCAGCCTGTCGGCGAAGCGCTCGCGCACGCGAATGGCCACGTTTCGCTCGAGGATGCGCCCGGGGCCGTGCAGCGCCCAGCTGGCGACGGTTGCAACGAAGATCAGGCCGATCCAGCGCCCCGCGTCGCCGAGCGCATCGACGCCGCCCGACTGCAGCGCGTTGATCGCCCGGCCGGCAAGCCAGGGCACGCCGAGCGTGACCACCTGCGATCCCACCAGCAGCAGCACCGCGGCGATCGCAGTGCGGTGGGCGCCGCGCGCGTGCTCCCACAGCGCGCGGTACAGCTCCGCCGCGCCCGGCATGCGAGGGTCCATCGTCCAGTCCGTTCAGGCGAGCGCGCGGTCCGGCGCGCGAGGCGGGCGGGTGGATCGGCGCGGCCGGCGCCTGCAGACGACACGGGTGACCCGTCGACGGGTCGGGTGCGAGGCCACGGCGCTCCTTTCGATGTTCCGATCGCTCGGGCGCTAGGGTACCGGGTGCGGACCGCGGGCGTGCGAGGCCGAGCCCGGATCTGGTCCCAGCGGCAAACCCGCACGTGCCGCGCACGCGCGGCGGTAGGGGTTATCGAACGTGCGCCGCGCGCGGGCCGCGGTCGGGCCACCGAACGTCGCGCGCGGCGGCCTGCGTCGCAAGGCCTAGTCCGGACCCCCGTGCGGATCGGCCATCGGGTCAATGGCACGCCGGACCAGGCGCGCCGAAGATGGGCGCTCCCACCACCCCGGACCGGAGCCTGACGATGGACCTCCCCGCGACCTTCCGCCCGCGCGCCCACCGCGGCCAAGGCATGACCGAGTATCTGATCGTGGTCGCGCTGATCGCGGTGGGCGCGATCGGCGTCTACACGCTGCTCGGCCAGACGCTGCGTAACCAGACTGCCGGTCTGGCGATGGAGATCTCCGGCCAGGACGCCGGGACGGCGATCAGCGGCGCGCAGACCAACGCGACCGCGGCGCAGACCGCGGCCGGCACCCGCAAGGGGCTGGACAACTACAACGCCGACAACCACTGAGCCGGCCGCGATGACCCGGCGGATGCCGCTTCGCGCCGGATTCCGGCATCGTCGGTCCGGGCTGGTCCTGCCCGCGGCCCTCGGCCTGCTGCTCGTCGGCGCTGCCGCCGCGTTCGTGCTGTTCGGTGCAGGTCAGGTCACGCTCGCCAAGCAGCGTCTGACGGACACCGCAGACGCCGCCGCGTGGAGTGCGGGGCTGTGGCGCGCCCGGGTCCTGAACTATCACGCGTATGCCAACCGCGCGATCCTGGCCAACGAGGTGGCGATCGCGCAGGCGGTCACGCTGCTGTCGTGGGCCAAGTACTTCGAGACCGTGGCAGAGAACGCCGCAACCATCGCTTCGGTGTTCCCACCGGCGCGTGCGGTTCTCGAGGCGGTCGAGCAGGCCGCGGAGTACGCGCGGCAGGCCGCCGAACTCGCCGCCGAGATCGAGATCCCCGCGCGCGGCGCCGAGGCGGTCGGCTACAAGGAGATCCTTCAGCTCAGTCAGGAGATTCTCCAGCTGTCGGCGCATGGCTTCGGCTTGAGCATGGTGGCCGCCGAGGTCGCCCGCGCGAATCGGCGCGATGCCTTCGCCTGGGTGCTGCCGGACGTGGCCGACGCATGGCGGGATTTCACACGTCGCGAGGAGACCGTCGAGCAGCGTCGCCGGTTCGCCGATCTCGTGATTGCATCGCTCGACCCGTTCACCGCTGGCCCGCGGTCGGCCGACCTGCCCGACCTGCCGTCGCTGCCGTGCATCGATCAGACGCGGCTGCGCAAGCGCGGCGGCACCGTGCTGTCCGACACGCTGGACCGCTGGGAGGCCGCCGACACGATCTCCCTGCACCTGCCGTCGCTGCGGGGGCTTCGGTGTCGGAGCCGCGAGGCGGTCCCGCTCGGCTGGGGTGCGGCCGAAGCCGGGCGGACGGTCGGTGACCTGGTCGAAAACGGTGGCGACGTCGGTCTCAACCCGATGGCGCTCGAGCTTGCGGGCGACGACATCACGTCGATCTCGGGGTATGCCGGCATCACTCGGATCCGCGAGCTCGACTACGATCGCCTGGCACAGACCCGCTTCCCGACCGTGCGTGTGGCGGTGCTCGCGCGACAGTCGGCCGAGACCGTCGACACCGCCGCGGCCCGGGGGCTCGCCGCGGGTCGCGTGCTCGCGCACGACCGGTTCGCCGGCAGTCCGCCGCGACTGTGGGCGCTGTCGGCCGCGCAGGTGTACTTCCGGCGCCCGGTCGACGCGCCGGCGCGCATCGAGTTCGCGAGTCTGTTCAGCCCTTACTGGCAGGTCCGCCTGGTCGAACCGCTCGAGGCGGAGCGTGCCGCCGCGCTCGCCCATGTGCACTGACCGTCGCCGAAGCGCCGGCCAGGCGCTGGTCGAGACGATGATCGCGTTGATCGCGATCGTGCCGCTGCTGTTCGGCATCGCTTGGGTCGCTAAGCTGATCGACCTGCAACAGGCCACGCAGCAGGCGGCGCGCGCGCTTGCCTTCGAGTGCACGGTGCATCCGGCCGCGTGCACGCCCGAGGGCGCCGAGCACTTCGGCGGCGAGATCCGTCGACGATTCTTCGCCGCACACCGCTTCGGTATCCGCAGCGCCGACCGCGCGTCCGGGCCGGCGAGCGTCGACGAGCGGCGTGCCAGCTGGGTCGATCGCAGCGGGCACCCGCTGCTGCAGCG
>JBIKMO010000403.1:0-3378 GCA_044359175.1 Burkholderiaceae bacterium
AGGGTGCCGGCTTCGTCGCATCGACCTGCGCCGCCGGCGTGATCCGGTCCGACGGGGCGGCCGCCTGCCTGCACTGCTTCGAATGGGAGAACCTCGTCGAAGTGGTCGACCCGGCGACCGGCCTCGCCGTGGCTCCGGGCGAAGAAGGCGAGATCGTGCTGACCAACCTCGGGATCCAGGGCTCGCCCGTGATCCGCTTCGCCACGGGCGATCGGGCTCGACGGCTGCCCGCGCAGGCCTGCGGCTGCGGCCTGGCCTGGACATGCCTCGAGGCGGGCACCATCGCGCGCTACGACGACATGCTGAAGATCCGCGGCAACAACCTCTGGCCCGCCACGGTCGACGCGATCCTCTTCGCCGAGCCGGCGGTCGCCGAGTACGCGGCGCGGGTCTACGTGGACGACGCCGGCCGCACGGAGGTGGAACTGCGCTACGCGCTGAAGGCCGATGCCCGCGCCGCGATCGACCGCGACCGGCTGTGCGCGGCGCTCGCCGCGGCGATCAAGGACCGCACGAACGTGTCGATGCGGCTTCGCGAGGTGCCGCGCGAGGAGCTTCCCACCTTCGAGTACAAGGCTCGGCGCTGGACCGACGAGCGGCGTGCGGGCTACGCGGCGCAGGCCTCGAAGACCGGGAGCGGATCGTGACCGGACGGCATCCGCAGGCGGCCCGTCTCGAGGCGCTGCACCGCGCGGCCAAGGCGCTGCGCGAGGACGGCGATCCGCTGCTCGCCGGCCAGTACGAGGGCGTGATCGGCCGGCTGTCCGCGCTGCTCGCGTCGATCGGCGAACCGGTGCCGGACGACGGCGCGCCGGCGGCGCCCGCGATCGGCGCGTTCCCCTCGATGCGGCTCGATGGCCGGGTGGCGATCGTCACCGGCGGTGGCGGCGGGCTGGGTACGCTCGCGGCCCTCGCGTTCGCCGACGCCGGCGCCGACGTGGTGGTGGCGGCGCGCACGCTGTCGAAGTGCGAGGCCACCGCGGAGCGGGTCCGCGGCCTCGGGCGGCGTGCGCTCGCGCTGTCGGTCGACGTCACCGAGCCCGCCGAGGTCGAGCGGATGGTCCGGGACAGCCTCGAGGCGTTCGGCCGGATCGACGTCCTCTTCAACAACGCGGGCATCACCTCGCCGCGCGCGCTCGAGGACAGCGACCCGGACGAGTGGTTCCGGATCGTCGAGGTCAACGTGAAGGGCACGTTCCTGTGCAGCAAGGCGGTGATCCCCGCGATGCGCGCGCGGGGCGAAGGACGGATCATCAACATGGGCTCGATCCTGTCGGCCCGCGGGATGGCCAACCGCACCGCCTATGCCACCAGCAAGGCGGCCGTCGCGCAGCTGACCCGCGCGCTCGCACTCGAGCTCGGGGGGTCGGGCATCACGGTGAACGCAGTGGGGCCGACCGTGATCGTGACGGACCTGAATCGCGACCTGATCCGGCGTCAGCCGGCGCTGTACGACGCGCTGCTCGCGCGCACGCCCGCCGGGCGCCTGGGCCAGCCCGAGGACATCGCCGGTGCGCTGGTCTTCCTGGCCTCGCCCGCCGCGGCGTTCGTCACCGGTCAGACGATCTTCGTCGACGGCGGCTACACGGCCGGATGAGCTGCCCGATGGAGTCCGACATGACGACGGTCACGAACGATCCCGACGACATCTCGACGGTCTACTGCATGGTCGCGACGCCGTTCGCGGCCGACGGGACGATCGACGAGGAGGCGCTGCGCCTGCAGCTGCGCCGGATGGTGGCGGCCAACGTCGGCGTCTACCTGGGAAGCGGCGGCGCGGGCGAAGGGCACGCCCTGTCCCTCGCCGAGCTTCGGCTGCTGTACGACGTCGGCGTCGAGGAGTGCCGGGGCCGGGTGCCGCTGCACGCCAACCCGCCCGAGCCACGGACCGCGGCCGCGATGATCGAGCCGGTCCGGCAGGCGGTGCAGGCGGGTGTCGACGTGGTGCAGGTGTACCCGATGGACGCCGGTCACGCGATGCGGCCCACGTCGGCCGAGCAGGAGGCCTACTACCGGGACATCCTCGGCCGGGTGGATCACCCGGTGGCGCTGTCGGTCCACGTGTACGCCGGCTACATGGCGCCAGTGGACCTGCTGCGCAGGCTGTGCGCCGAGTATCCCCAGGTGGTCGCGATCAACGTGATCGGCACGCCGCTGCAGTACTTCGTCGAGCTGAGGGATGCGGTCGATCCTCGGGTCACGCTCAACGTGCGGCTGATCAACGCGATCGAAGGGCATGCGCTCGGCGCGCGCGGCTTCCTCGCGGCCGAGCCCAACCTCGCGCCCCGCCTGTCCCGGGCGATCGTCGACGCGCTGCTGGTGCGCGACAACGCGCGGGCCGGGAAGGAACTGGCTCGGCTGGTCCGGCTCGCCGCGGTGGTCAATCGCTGGGCGCCCTCCACGGCGCGCTGGGTCAAGATGGGTATGAAGGTGCTCGAGCTGCCCGGAGGGCAGGGCGGGCTTCGCAGGCCCTACCTGATGCCGCCGCAGGGCGAGCTCGACGCGATGGCCGCCGCGCTGGCGAGGCTCGGCATCGACGAGCTGGACGAACGGCTGCGCGAGGCGGGGCGCCGTGCCTGAGCCGCCGCCCACGCTGGTTGCCGTCGGCGGTGGCCTCGCCGGCCTCGTCGCCGCCGGCCGCATGCGCGAGCTGGGCGGTGAGGCCATCGTTCTCGAGCGCTCGGCCGACCCCAGGCACCTGTGCGCGTCGCGGGTGAACGGCGGCATCTTCCACCTCGGCTTTCGCAGCGTGGACGCGCCCGCCGACGAGCTGCAGCGCATCGTCCTGCAGGCCACGGAGGGCTTCGTCGCCGAGCCGCTCGCCCGTGCGCTGGCGCAGCACGCCGGGCGATCGGCGAGATGGCTCGTGCAGGCCGGCGTCGAGTTCACCCGGATGGATCCCGACGAGGGCTGGAAGGACAAGGTCCTCGCGCCGGTGGGGTTCCACGACAGCACCTCGTTCGTGTGGCGCGGGCTCGGCGGCGATCGGGCGATGGAGCGGCTCGAGTCGCGGCTGCTGGCCCAGGGCGGCGAGCTGCGTCGCGGCACGCGTGCCACCGGCCTGATGATGGACCGGGGGCGATGCGTGGGCGTCGTCGCCGAGGGCCCGGACGGAACCGGTCGCATCCCGGCGACCGCGGTGGTGCTCGCCGACGGCGGCTTCCAGGACGACCTGGAGATGCTGCGGCGATTCGTCAGTCCGCATCCCGAGCGGCTGAAGCTGCGAGGCCTGCCCGGCGCCACCGGGGATGGCATCCGGTTCGCCGAGGCCGTCGGCGCGCGCCTGGTGGGGATGGACACCTTCTACGGTCACCTGCTCAGCGCGGACAGCCTGCATCGCGACGGCCTGTGCCCGTTCCCGTTCCTCGACCTGCTCGG
>JBIKMO010000404.1:0-3335 GCA_044359175.1 Burkholderiaceae bacterium
CCGCGGCGCAGCGTGTCCGGCCGAGTGGCCGCCGGCTGGACCGCGCCCAGGCGGCAGGATGCACGGCACGGCGCGCTGCGTCATCATCCGGGTCCGGGCGCGCCGAACCGATGCGCGACGTCCGCGCGGCGTGCGACCGCGCGACGGTCCGCGTTCCCGGTTCTGCCGCGCGCCGGCAAGAGGCACGACGAACATGCACGACCCCGCCCCCTTGGCCGGCGATCCGCTGGTCGATGCGCTGCGCGCGAGCCTCGGCGACGAGGCCGTGCTCGCCGACGCTGCCGGCCTCGAGCCTTTCCGCACCGACATCTTGCGCTCGGGTCGCGGCCGGCCGCGTGCGGTCGTCCGTCCGCACGACACCGCCGGAGTCGCTGCAGCCGTGCGCCTGGCCCGCGATCATGGTGCGGCCGTCGTCCCCTTCGGCGGCAACACCGGGTTCTGCCGCGGCGCGCTCGCCGACGCCAGCGGCACCCAGGTGGTGGTCTCGCTCGCCCGCATGAACCGCGTGCTCGCGGTCGACCTGCTCAACGGCACGATGACCGTGCAGGCTGGCTGCGTGCTCGCCGACCTGCAGCGCGAAGCCGACCGGCACGGTCGCGTGCTCGCGTTGTCGCACGGCGGCGAGGGCAGTGCGCAGATCGGCGGCTGCCTCGCGACCAACGCCGGCGGCAATGCGGTGCTGCGATTCGGCATGGCCCGCGAGCAGGTGCTCGGACTCGAGGTGGTGCTGCCCGACGGTCGCGTGCTCGATGCGCTGCGCGGGCTGCGCAAGGACAACGCCGGCTACGACCTCAAGCACTGGTTCCTCGGCGCCGAGGGCACGCTCGGCGTGGTGACCGCCGCGGTGCTCGCGCTGCGGCCCCGCCCGCGCCTGCGCGAGACTGCGCTGGTCGCCGTGCCGTCGCCGGACGCGGCGGTCGAGTTGCTCGCGCACCTGCGTTCCGAGGTCGGCGAGGCGGTCACGGCATTCGAGTTGCTGCCCCGCCTCGGGCTCGAGTTGTTCTTCGAGACGGTCGGCGCGGCCGACGAGCCGTTCGCCGCGCCTCGGTCGTGGCAGGTCCTGCTCGAGCTCGAGGCGCACAGTCGCCACTTCCGGCTGCGCGATGCGCTCGAGGAGGCGCTCGCCGCCGCGATCGAACGCGGGCTCGCGCTCGATGCGGTGCTGGCCGAGAGCGGCGAGCACCGCCGTCGGCTGTGGCGGCTGCGTGAGGGGATCGCGCTGGCTGCGGTCTCCGATCCGTCCAGTCTGAAGAACGACCAGTCGGTGCCCTGCTCGGCGATCCCGCGGTTCGTCGAGCAGGCTCGCGACGCCGTGGTCGCGATCGTTCCGGGCGCCCGGGTGGTGCCGTTTGGGCATGTCGGCGACGGCAACATCCACCTCAACGTCTGGCGCCCGCCGGGCATGCCGCCCGAGGCGTTCATCGCGCATTGGACGCCGCTGGTGGCCGCGCTCGAGGCGGTCGCGACGCGGCTGGGCGGCAGCATCGCCGCCGAGCACGGCATCGGTGAGTCCAAGCGCGGTGCCCTCGCGCGGGCTCGGGACCCGATCGCGATCGATCTGATGCGCCGCATCAAGGCCGCGATCGACCCGCAGGGGACGATGAATCCGGGGAAGGTGGTTCCGTGAACGTGCGTGTCGGCGCGTCCGGGCCTCGGCTCGGGCACACAGCCGCCGGGAGTCATGGGACGATCGCGGGATGACCGACCCGGCCGCGACCGCGAGCGCCGCATGCGGCCGCTCGCTCAGCCCGACGCCGCGGTGACCGCTGCCCGTCTGATCGTTGCGGCGCGATGCGCGGCGGTTCCGTGGCGCAACCGCGCCGGGGTCACGCGCGAGCTCGACGCGGGGCCCGGCGAGGGCGGGGGGTTCGACTGGCGGCTGAGCCTCGCGGACATCGACCACGACGGTCCGTTCTCCGCGCTTCCCGGCGTCGACCGCGTCTTCGCGCTGTTCGACGGCGACGTCGAGCTGCACTTCGACGAGCGGGTATGCACCGCCACCGATGCCGACGCCGAGCCGCTGTGCTTTCCCGGCGAGGCCGCCCCCCGGGCGGTGCTGCGCGGCGGCCCGACGCGTGCGCTCAATCTGATGCTCGCGCGTGGCCGCTGCGCCGGTGCGATGCGGCGGCTGGTGCTGGCCGCCGGCGAGGCCCCCGGAGCGGCGTGGCCCGGGGGCCCGGGTCCGACCCCGCCCGGTGCGGTGCCGCTGGTGTCGCACCTCGTGGTCGTCGAGGGCCGCCTCGACACCGACGGACTCACCGCGCGGCGCGGCGAGGCGCTCGCCTTCGAGGGCGTCCTGCCCGACCGGGTGCGCGCGTCCGCCCCGAGCGCCGTGCTGCAGACGCTGGTGCTGCGGCTGCTCCGACCCACCGATCCGGAGATTCCCCGATGACGCCGTCCGAACGCGATGCCGCCGTACCGGCCTTCACGCTGGAGCGAGGTGACGCACCGCTGCTGGTCTCGATGCCTCATGTCGGCACCGGCGTGCCGCCAGCCATCGCCGCGGCGCTCGCACCGCCGGCGCTCGCGCTGGCGGATACCGACTGGCACCTGCCGCGGCTGTACGACTTCCTGCGCGGGCTCGACGCGACCGTGCTCGTAGCCACGCAGTCCCGCTACGTGATCGACCTGAACCGCCCGCCCGACGGCAGCAGCCTGTACCCGGGCAAGACCACGACCGACCTGGTGCCGCGAGAAACCTTCCGTGGCGAGCCGCTCTGGCGCGACGGCCCGCCCGCCGACGGCGAGGTCGTCGCGCGGCGCGTGCGCTGGTGGCAGCCGTACCACGATGCGCTGCGCGAGGAGCTCGCAAGGCTGCGGGCCCGACACGCGCGAGTCGTGCTCTGGGACGCGCACTCGATCGCGTCGGTGCTGCCGCGGTTCTTCGAGGGGCGGCTGCCCGACCTGAACTTCGGCACCGCCGACGGCGCCTCCTGCGATCCGGCCCTGATCGACGCGGTGCTCGCGCCGGTTCGGGCGCAGGCCCGCTACAGCTGGGTGCTGAACGGCCGCTACAAGGGCGGGCACATCACCCGCAGCCACGGCCGGCCGGCGCAGGGCGTTCACGCGGTCCAGCTGGAGATGGCGCAGGCGATCTACATGGACGAGGACCCGCCGTTCGCGTTCGACCAGGCACGCTCGGCGCAGCTGCGCCCGCTGCTGGCCGATTGCCTGGGGCGGGCGCTCGCCTGGGCGCGCGAGCGCGCCTGAGACGCGTGCGGCGACGCCGGGGGCGCGCCCCTCATTGACCGGGCTTGGGCCGCCGCGCGACCGTGATCGGCAGCTCCAGCGTGCGACCGTCGCGCACGAACGTGAAGCGACCGACGGTGCCCGGC
>JBIKMO010000405.1:0-3332 GCA_044359175.1 Burkholderiaceae bacterium
ACCGTGCTCACCGAGGGTGACGACCCGCAGGACCCGATCGCCGACGCGGCCCGCGCGATCCTGGACGGCCACCTGGTGCTCGACCGCGCGCTCGCCGAGTCGGGCCACTATCCGTCGATCGACGTCGAGCAGTCGATCTCCCGGGTGATGCCGCAGGTCACCGACGCCCGCCAGCAGCGGCTTGCCCGACGGCTGAAGGCCCTGTGGTCGCGCTACCGCCGCAGCCGCGACCTGATCGCGGTCGGCGCCTATGTCGCAGGCAGCGACCCCGAGACCGACCTGGCGATCGCGATGATGCCCCGCATCGCCTCTCTGCTGCAGCAGGACCTGCGCGAGGGCGTGTCGCTCGAGGACGGCCGCGACGCGCTGTCGGCGCTGATCGAGCCCACGTTCACGGCCGAGGCGGGCACGCCGCGGCCTGGCGGATGATGGACCCGGCGCTGCTGAAGCTGCTGCTGCAGCGCGCGGCCGAGCGGCGCGACGACGCCGCCCGGCGCGCTGCGACCGCGCGCCGCGAACGCGACGGCGCGGACCGTACGCTGCGCTCGCTCAAGGACTACCGCGACGAGTCGCTCGGCCGCGGCCCGGCCCGCGGCGGCGCGGCGATCGGCATCGAGCAGCTGCGCGCTGCAGGCCGCTTCGATGGCCGTCTGCTCGAGGCGATCACGCAGCAGCACCTGCAGTGGGTCGAGCGCAGCCGCGAGGCCGGCACGCGCGACGCCGAACTCCTCGAGCGGCAGCGCCGCCTGAAGGCGCTGCAGACGCTCGCCGAGCGCCGCGAGCGCGCGGCGCTCGCGCTCGCCGCCAGGCGCGAGCAGCGCGGCACCGACGAACACGCCCTCCAACTCAGCCGCCGGCGCGCGCCGGACAAGGATCCGACATGAACCTGGACGCGACCCGCGCGGTGTCCCGCAACGCGACGCCGCCGCCGGCCGGACCGCGCGCCGAGGGCGACGGCGGCGGCGAGGACGGCTCGAGCTTCGCCGACCTGCTGGCGACGGTCGCGCCGAGCGCGCCGCCGGCGGGCGGCGCGCCGCATCGATCGGCGGCGCACGCCGACCCGACGCGCGCGGCCACCGGGCGGCCGATTCGCGGCACGGGCAGCCCGGGGACGGGGAGCCCGGCTGCGGTGGCCGCCGGACGCACCGAGCCGCCGGCCGGCGTCGCGGACCGCCCGGCCTCCCAGGCCGAGCGCGCGGCCGATGCGCCTGCCGAGGGCGCCGCCGACAGCCGTGCGCCGGGCTCGAACCCCGCGACCGGCGCGGCCCCCGAGCTCACGGTCCGGGTCGACCCCCAGCTCGGACCCCGCGCGGCTCAGGATGCACCGCTGCCCGGGTTCGGCCCGGGCGACGCGCCGCTGCCGCCCCGCAGCGGCCCGCCGATCGATCCGGCCGACGCATCCGCCGGGCCCGCAACGCCAGCCGACCGGTCGGCGCCGGTCGGCCCCGGTGCTCCGGGCGGGTTCGCCGCGACCGCGGATGATGCGGTCCTCGCGGGCGCGAGCGCCTCCGCAGCGCCCGGCCTGCCGACCGAGGGCGGCCCGCGTGCGCTCGCAGCCGCAGCGGCTTCCTCGTCCGCCGAGCCGGGCACCGATCCGCTGCGCGATGCGATCGCCCGTGCGGCGGCGATCGCCCGCGGCGCACCCGCGACGCACGAGCCGGCCGGTCCCGAGCCGTCGATCGGCGAGCTCGCGTACGGCGACCTCGGCCGCATGCCGCTGCCGGACGCCGCCGGCAGCGCACGGACCGCCGCCGCTCGCACGGCCGCAGAGGCAGCGACGGCGCCCGTGACCGTGCCCGCAGCGGCGCAGGCCGCCGATCGCCGAGGCCTGGATCCTCGTGCACCGGACCACCGCGGCTCCGGAGCGCGCAGCGCAGCGCGGACGGACCGGCCGGACGGCATCGCGACCGCAGCCGACGGGTGGGTCGGGCCGCTGCGCGCCGAGTCGCCGGCGCGCGGTGCGGACGGCGCGCTGCGCGCCGCGACGCCGAAGACCCCGGGCGCCGCGCGGCCGGCGCCGGGTGCTGGCGGGGCCGGCGCGGCGCCCGACGCCCGAGGGGCGAGCGGCGCGGCCGCGCCGAGCGCGCCTGCAGCGGGCACGACCGACGGGCCCGTGCGCGCCAGCGCCGCCGACGCACCGATCGTCGCCGCCCCGCTCGCCGCCCGCACCGCAGAGCCGGCGCCTGCCTCGCTCGCCATGGCGACCGGGGCGGGAGCGGGCTTGGCCGCGGAAGCCACCGCACCCGCGGCCACGGGCACCTCGAGCGCCTACCCGATCACCGTGCCGTTCGGCGACCCGCGATTCCCCGAGGCGATCGCCGAACGGGTCACGTGGCTGGTCCGTGAAGGCTTGCAATCGGCCGAACTGACGCTGCACCCGCAGGATCTCGGACCGATCCGCATCGACCTCACGATGGACGGCACGTCGGCGTCGATCGCCTTCTCGGCGCAGCACGCGGATACCCGCGGCGCGATCGAGCAGTCGCTGCCGAGGCTGCGGGAGATGCTCGCCGGCCAGGGGCTTCAGCTCGGCGGCGCCCAGGTCGACTCGGGCGGAGCCCGCCGCGGCGGCGAGGATACCGGCGGCCGGGCCGGCCGCGACGGCGGACGTGGGCCGCTCGCGAGCCTGACCGCCGCCGCGCTGGACGGCGGCGGCGCGGTCGGGTCGCCGCGGGCTGCCCGCGCCGGACGCGTCGACCTGTTCGCCTGACCCCGCCCCGGGGATCGCCGTCGGCGGCGGGCCGATGAGCGGGGCGCCGCCCGCCCTTTTCCCGGCTTAGCCGCCCTCAAGTCTTCCTATGATCGGCACATTCCCCCGTGCGCGGGGGCCCGCCGTGCCGGCCGGAGAGCGCATGAGCGACGCAACGAATACCGCCGAACCCGCACCGAAGAGCCGCAAGAAGGCGATGCTGGTCGCCGCCGCCGTCGGCGTGCTCACGCTGTCGGGCGGCGGCGGCGCCTGGTGGTTCCTCGTTCACCGCAGCACCGACGACGCCGCTGCCGCGGCCCGCGAGGCGGCCCGCCGCGAGGCGGCCCGGATGTTCGTCACGCTGGACCCCTTCGTCGTGAACCTCGCCGACCGCGAGAGCGAACGCTACGCGCAGGTCGGCGTCGTGCTCGAGGTCGAGGGGCCGGACGCCAACAAGCGGATCGCCGACCGGATGCCCGCGGTGCGCAACGAGATCCTGCTGCTGATCTCGTCGAAGCTCGCCCGCGACCTGATGACCCGCGAAGGCAAGGAGGCGCTCGCCTCCGAGATCGCGATGGCGGCGGCCCGCCCGCTCGGCTGGCCGCCCGCACCCGCGTCGCCTGCATCGCCTGCGGCGACGAAG
>JBIKMO010000133.1:0-11709 GCA_044359175.1 Burkholderiaceae bacterium
CGGGCGAGATCACGCCGTTGGTCTCGACGTCGATCAGCAGCTTGTCGAGGTCGGTGCGGTTCTCCACCCGGGCGCTCTCGACCGCATAGCTCACCCGGCGCACCGGCGAATAGGACGCGTCGAGCACAATGCGGCCGATGGTCTTGCTGTCCGACAGATTGCGCATCGTCCCGGGCACGTAGCCGCGGCCCTTCTCGACCTTGATCTGCATGTCGAGCTTGCCGCCCTGCGTCAGCGTCGCGATCACGTGATCGCCGTTGACGAGTTCGACGTCGTGGGGCAGGTCGATGTCGGAGGCGAGCACCGGCCCGGGGCTGTCCTTGCGCAGCGTCAGATACACGTCGTCGCGGTTGTGCAGCTTGAACACGACGCCCTTCAGGTTCAGCAGCAGGTCGACCACGTCCTCGCGGACACCGTCGATCGTCGAGTACTCGTGCACCACGCCCGAGATCTGCACCTCGGTCGGCGCGTAGCCGACCATCGAGGACAGCAGCACCCGGCGCAACGCGTTGCCGAGCGTATGGCCGTAGCCGCGCTCGAACGGCTCCATGACCACGCGTGCGTGCGAAGGACCGAGTTGCTCGACCTCGACGATACGGGGCTTCAACAAAGCAGTCTGCATGGATCGGGTTCCTCGGTTAGCGCGAGTACAGCTCGACGATCAGGCTCTCGTTCACGTCGGAGGCGATGTCTCCGCGCTCGGGAACCTGTTTGAAGATGCCTTCCATCTTGGCCTTGTCGACCGACACCCACGATGGGAAGCCGCTCTGTTCGGCCAGGCTCAGCGCATCCTGGACCCGCACCTGCTTCTTCGCCTTATCGCGCAGCGCGACCACGTCGTTCGGGCGCACCTGCGCGGAGGGGATGTTCACCGTCTGGCCGTTGACCGCCACCGCCTTGTGGCTCACCAGCTGGCGCGCCTCGGCGCGCGTGGAGGCCAGGCCCATCCGGTAGACGACGTTGTCCAGCCGGCACTCCAGCAGCGCGAGCAGGTTCGCGCCGGTGTTGCCCTTGCGGCGCTCCGCCTCCTCGAAGTAGCGGCGGAACTGCCGCTCGAGGACGCCGTACATGCGCTTGACCTTCTGCTTCTCGCGAAGCTGCTGGCCATAGTCCGACGTGCGCGCGCCCGACGTGCGGCCGTGCTGACCCGGCTTGCTGTCGAGCTTGCACTTGTCGGAGAGCGCCCGGCGGGAGCTCTTCAGGAACAGGTCGGTCCCTTCGCGGCGGGACAGCTTGGCCTTCGGTCCGGTATAGCGTGCCACGTTGCTCTCTTTCGCTTACGCGGCTCGCGCCGCGGTTAGTCCGCCCTGGGATGACTTCGGCCGCAAGGCCGATGGGACGAACGGTGGTCTTGCGGTCTATGCGACGCTCGGCTCAGGAAGTTGTGGAGAACGCGTAGCGAGCCGGCCCGAGGTCGTTCCGAGCGGCGCAGCCGTCCTGGCGGACGGCGAGCATCGCAGGGACGAGATCGGGACGCGCAGTCGCTTCATCCACGGCTTCCTAGATGCGACGCTTCTTCGGGGGCCGGCAGCCGTTGTGCGGCACCGGGGTCACGTCGGAGATCGACATGATCTTGATGCCCAGCGCGTTCAGCGCCCGCACCGACGACTCGCGCCCCGGGCCCGGGCCCTTGATGCGCACGTCGAGGTTGCGGATGCCCTGCTCCTGGGCCGCACGACCGGCGGTCTCGGCGGCCACCTGCGCGGCGAACGGCGTCGACTTGCGCGAGCCCTTGAAGCCCGCGCCGCCGGACGACGCCCACGACAGCGCGTTGCCCTGCCGGTCGGTGATCGTGATGATCGTGTTGTTGAACGACGCGTGGACGTGCGCGATGCCGTCCGACACGTTCTTGCGGACCTTCTTGCGCGCGCGCGCCGCCTGGGCGGCCGCGGCGGCGGAGGGTTGCTTGGCCATGTGCTCTCGAAGGTGGTGTTCGGTTTACTTCTTCAGCGCGACGCCGGCCTTGCGCGGGCCCTTGCGGGTGCGCGCGTTGGTGCGGGTACGCTGGCCGCGTACCGGCAGGCCGCGGCGGTGGCGCACGCCACGGTAGCAGCCCAGGTCCATCAGCCGCTTGATCGACATCGTCACCTCGCGGCGCAGGTCGCCCTCGATGGTGAAGCGGTTGACCTGGTCGCGGATGCGCTCGAGTTCAGCGTCGGTGAGCTCGCGGACCTTCTTGGTCGGCGGAACACCCGCGGCCTGGCAGATCGCGCGGGCGCGAGGCCGGCCGATGCCGTAGATCGCCGTCAGGCCGATCTCGGCGTGCTGGCGGTCGGGAACGTTGATCCCTGCGATACGTGCCATGCCTGTCCTCTCAGCCTTGACGCTGCTTGTGCCGCGGGTCCGTGCAGATCACCCGCACCACGCCGTTGCGCTTGATGACCTTGCACTTGCGGCAGATCTTCTTGACGCTTGCCATGACCTTCATCTCATCGTCCTCGGCGCCGCGAGCGGCGCATCTCGATCATCCGTCGTCCCGTCGCTCACTTCGCCCGGAACACGATCCGCGCCCGCGACAGGTCGTAGGGCGTCAGTTCCACCGTCACCTTGTCCCCCGGCAGGATTCGGATGTAGTGCATCCGCATCTTCCCGGAGATGTGACCGAGCACGACATGCCCGTTCTCCAGCTTCACGCGGAACGTCGCGTTGGGCAGGTTCTCGATCACCTCGCCCTGCATCTGGATCACATCGTCCTTGGCCATGCGTCCCTGTTTCCGAAGTCTCAGCGAAGCGGCGGTGTACCCATGCCCTTGAAGTTCGTCTTCTTCAGCAGACTCTCGTACTGGTGCGACATCAGGTACGCCTGAACCTGGGCCATGAAGTCCATCGTGACCACGACGATGATCAGCAGCGACGTACCCCCGAAGTAGAACGGCACGTTCCAGCGCAGCACCAGCAGTTCGGGCAGCAGGCACACCGCCGTGATGTAGATCGCCCCGGCGAGCGTCAGCCGCATCAGGATCTTGTCGACGTAGCGCGCGGTCTGGTCACCCGGGCGGATACCGGGCACGAACGCGCCGCTCTTCTTCAGGTTGTCCGCGGTCTCGCGGCTGTTGAAGACCAGTGCGGTGTAGAAGAAGCAGAAGAACACGATCGCCACCGCGTACAGCGCGATGTACACCGGCTGGCCCGGCGCGAGCGTCGCCGCCAGGTCCCGGATGAAGCGCACCACCGGGCTCGTGGTCTCGCCGGCGGCGAACCACTGCGCTGCGGTCGCCGGGAACAGGATGATCGAGGACGCGAAGATCGGCGGGATCACGCCGGACATGTTCAGCTTCAGCGGCAGATACGAGGACTGACCGCCGTAGATCCGGTTGCCGACCTGACGCTTGGCGTAGTTGATCGTGATCCGCCGCTGGCCGCGCTCGACGAACACCACCGCTGCGGTCACCAGCACCACGAGTGCGACGATGATCAGCGCGACGAACGGGCCGATGCTGCCGGTGCGCACCAGCTCGCCCATGCCCGCGACCGCGCCCGGCAGACCCGCGACGATGCTCGCGAAGATGATGATCGAGATGCCGTTGCCCAGGCCGCGCTCGGTGATCTGCTCGCCGAGCCACATCAGGAACATCGTGCCGGTGATCAGGGACACCGTCGAAGTGAATCGGAACATCGCACCCGGATCGATCACCAGCCCGGCCTGCGACTCGAGCGCGATGCTGATGCCGAACGCCTGGAACGTGGCCAGAACCAACGTGAACCACCGCGTGTACTGGGTGATCCTGCGCTGGCCCGCCTGGCCCTCCTTCTTGATCGCCTCGAGCTGCGGCACGACCACGGTGAGCAGCTGCATGATGATCGACGCCGAGATGTACGGCATGATCCCCAGCGCGAGCACCGAGAAGCGCGACAGCGCGCCGCCCGAGAACAGGTTGAACAGCCCGAGCACCCCCCCCGACTGCGACTGGAACAGTCGCGCGAGTTCGTCCGGGTCCACGCCCGGCACCGGAATGTGGGTGCCGATCCGGTAGACCACCAAAGCGAGCAGCAGGAACCACAGCCGGCGCTTCAGATCGCCGTACCGGCCGCCCTGCTTGATCAGCGCCGTGGGGTTGGAAGCCAAGACGAACCGCTCCGTACCGTGGGATTCGCGTCAGGCCACCGAGCCGCCGGCCGCCTCGATCGCCGCCTTGGCACCGCGGGTGGCCGCCACGCCCTTCAGCGCGACCGGCCGCTCGAGCGTACCGGACAGGATGACCTTGGCCGAGCGGGCGAGCTGAGAGACCACGCCTGCGGCCTTGAGCGAGAGCAGATCGACCTCGTCGCCGGGCATGCGCTGCAGGTCGGACAGCCGGACCTCGGCGACCGAGCCCGCGGCGAGCGACTTGAAACCGCG
Organism: Burkholderiaceae bacterium; assembly: GCA_044359175.1. GTDB lineage: Bacteria > Pseudomonadota > Gammaproteobacteria > Burkholderiales > Burkholderiaceae_E > UBA4615. Next base: position 4,340 of record JBIKMO010000133.1, read on the forward strand.
CTTGGGCAGACGGCGCTGCAGCGGCATCTGGCCGCCCTCGAAGCCCACCTTGTGGAAGCCGCCCGAGCGCGACTTCTGACCCTTATGGCCCCGCCCGGCGGTCTTGCCCAGGCCCGAACCGATGCCGCGCCCCACCCGCTTGCGCGGATGCGTGCTGCCCTCGGCGGGTGCGAGTCCGTTCAGCTTCAGCATGTCAGCCCTCGACCTTCACCAGGTACGCGACCTTGGTGATCATCCCGCGCACCGCTGGCGTGTCCTCCAGCTCGCGGGTCTGGTTCATCCTCTTCAGGCCCAGCCCGAGCACGGTCGCGCGATGCGAGCCGCGCGTGCCGATCGGGCTGCGCACCAGCGTGACCTTCAGCGTCTTCTTGCTCATCGCAGTTCCCTGGGCGCTCAGCCGAGGATCTCCTCGACCGTCTTGCCGCGCTTGGCTGCGATCTCGGACGGCGTGCTCATCCGGCCGAGCGCATCGAGCGTCGCGCGCACCATGTTGTACGGGTTGGTCGAGCCGTGGCTCTTCGCGACCACGTTGGTCACGCCCATCACCTCGAAGATCGCCCGCATCGGGCCGCCCGCGATGATGCCGGTGCCCGCTGCGGCCGGCGCGAGGAACACCTTCGAGGCGCCGTGACGACCCTCGACCGGGTGCTGCAGCGTGCCGTTGCGCAGCGAAATCCGGACCATCTTTCGCCGCGCCTCGTCCATCGCCTTCTGCACGGCGACCGGCACCTCGCGGGACTTGCCCTTGCCCATGCCGATCTTGCCGTCGCCGTCACCGACCACGGTCAGCGCCGCAAATCCGAGGATGCGCCCGCCCTTGACGACCTTGGTCACGCGGTTGACCGCGATCATCTTCTCCTTCAAACCATCGTCGCGCTGCTCGGGGCCGACGCGTGCTTGGATCTTCGCCATCGATGACTCCTGTGTGCGTTGCGCGCCGCGTCAGAACTTCAGACCGGCCTCGCGGGCCGCCTCGGCGAGCGACTTCACCCGGCCGTGGAACCGGTAACCGGCCCGGTCGAACGCCACCGACTGGATGCCTTTGGCCAGCGCCTTCTCGGCCAGGCGCCGACCGACGATCGCCGCCGCCGCCGCGTTGCCGCCCTTGCCGGACTGGCCGGCCAGCTGCGCGCGCACCTCGGACTCGACGCTCGAGGCGGACACCAGCACCGTGCCACCCGAGGCGTCGATGATGTTCGCGTAGATGTGCAGATTGCTGCGGAACACCGTGAGGCGCTCCCGGCGCAGTTCCGCGATCTTGTGGCGCGTCTGCAGCGAGCGGCGCAGACGGGATTGCTTCTTGTCCATCTTGGATTCCGCCGCGGGTTACTTCTTCTTGGTTTCCTTGATCGTCACGACCTCGTCGGCGTACCGCACGCCCTTGCCCTTGTAGGGCTCGGGCGGCTTGTACGCGCGCACCTCGGCTGCGACCTGCCCGACCTTCTGCCGGTCGGCGCCCCGGATCACGATCTCGGTTTGCGTCGGGGTCTCGCACTTCACCCCGTCGGGCATCGCGTGCACCACCGGATGAGAGAACCCGAGCGACAGATTGAGGTTCGTGCCCTGCGCCTGCGCACGGTAGCCGACGCCGACCAGGGTCAGCTTGCGCTCGAACCCCTTGGCCACGCCGGCCACCATGTTCGCCACCAGCGCGCGGTAGGTGCCAGACATCGCGCGGGCCTCGCGTGACTCGCCGACCGCCGCGAACTTCAGCTCTGCGCCCTCGCGGACGATGCTCACCAGCGGGTTGATGCGCTGCTCGAGCGTGCCCAGCGGGCCCTTCACCGTGATCCTGCCGTCGTCGATCCTGACCTCGACACCGGCGGGCACGACCACGGGAATGCGTGCGACTCGTGACATGACCGCCCCTTACGCGACGTAGCCGATGATCTCGCCGCCGATGCCGGCCTGCCGCGCGCGGCGGTCGGTCATCACGCCGCGCGGCGTGGTGACGATCGCCACGCCCAGGCCGTTGAGCACCTGAGGCAGGTCATTGCGACCGCGGTAGACCCGCAGCCCGGGCCGCGAGACACGCTCGAGCCGCTCGATCACCGGGCGGCCCGCGTAGTACTTGAGCTGCACCTTCAGCTCGGGCTTGCCGGCGTCGGTGTTCACCTGGTAGCCGTCGATGTAGCCCTCGTCCTTCAGCACGGAGGCGATCGCCACCTTCAGCTTCGACGACGGCATCGCCACGGTGTCCTTCTCGACGCGCTGCGCGTTGCGGATGCGCGTGAACATGTCGGCGATCGGGTCGCTCATGCTCATGGTCTGGGGCTCCTTACCAGCTCGCCTTGGTCATGCCGGGTACCTCGCCGCGCATCGCGATCTCGCGAAGCTTGTTGCGCGCGAGGCCGAACTGACGGAACGTGCCGCGAGGCCGCCCGGTGAGCTCGCAGCGGTTGCGCAGCCGGGTGGGGTTGGCGTTGCGGGGCAGCCGCTGCAGTTTCAGCCGAGCCTGGAAGCGTTCTTCCTCCGAGCGCGACTGGTCTTCGATGATCGCGGTCAGCTCGGCCCGCCGGGCGGCATACTTCTTCACCAGCGCCACGCGCTTCTTCTCGCGTTCGATCAGGGAGGTCTTGGCCACGTGCGGATCCCTCAGTTGCGGAACGGGAAGCGGAACGCCGCGAGCAGCGCCTTCGCTTCGTCGTCGGTCTTCGCGGTGGTGGTGATGCTGATGTTCAGCCCGCGCACCTTGTCGACCTTGTCGTACTCGATCTCGGGGAAGATGATCTGTTCCTTCACGCCGAGGTTGTAGTTGCCGCGGCCGTCGAACGCGCGGCCCGAGATGCCGCGGAAGTCGCGCACGCGCGGCAGCGCCACGGTCACCAGACGGTCGAGGAACTCGTACATCCGCTCCCCGCGCAGCGTGACCATGCACCCGATCGGGTAGCCGGCGCGGATCTTGAACCCGGCGATGGCTTTGCGGGCCTTGGTGGTCACCGGCTTCTGCCCGGAGATCTTGGTGAGATCGCCGCTGGCGGCCTCGATCAGCTTCTTGTCGGCCACCGCCTCGCCCACGCCCATGTTCAGGGTGATCTTGGTGATGCGGGGCACCTGCATGACCGACGTGTACCCGAACTGCTTCATCAGCTGCGGGGTGATCTTCTCGCGGTAGATCTGCTGGAAACGAGCCATGTCCGTTACTCGCCGTTATTGCGCCTTGACCTGCTCGCCGTTGGAGCGGAACACGCGGACCTTGGTGCCGTCCTCCAGCATCTTGAAGCCGACGCGATCGCCCTTGCCGGTGGCCGGGTTGAACAGCATCACGTTGGACTGGTCGATGGGCAGCGTCTTGTCGACGATGCCGCCGGTCACGCCCTTCATCGGGTTCGGCCGCGAATGCTTCTTCACGACGTTGACGCCATCCACCAGCAGGTGACGGTCATCGACGCGGGCGGTCACGGTGCCGCGCTTACCCTTGTCACGGCCTGCGATGACGACGATCTCGTCGCCCTTGCGGATCTTCTGCATGACGCGTGTTCCCCTACAGGACCTCGGGCGCGAGCGACACGATCTTCATGAACCGCTCGGAGCGCAGTTCGCGCGTCACCGGCCCGAAGATGCGGGTGCCGATCGGCTCCAGCTTGGCGTTGAGCAGCACCGCCGCGTTGGCGTCGAACTTGACCAGCGAGCCGTCCTGACGGCGCACGCCCTTGGCCGTACGGACGACCACCGCGTTGTAGATCTCGCCCTTCTTGACGCGCCCGCGCGGCTGCGCCTCCTTGACCGAGACCTTGATGACGTCGCCGATGCCCGCGTAGCGACGCTTGGAGCCGCCGAGCACCTTGATACACATCACCGAACGCGCGCCGGTGTTGTCGGCGACGTCCAGCGTCGACTGCATCTGAATCATGAGATCACTCCCAACTTGATCCGCCGAGCGGCACCCCGGCGGGGCGCCGCCGCGAGGCGGTCAGTCTTGGTCCCGTGGAGCGGGTTTGAGAACCACCGACTGTCGCGTGCCCGATGAGCCCAGCGAAATCGGCCAAGCCCAACAGAATAGCAGATTCGCGCCGCCCGTCAATGCCGGACACGCCTCGTTCAAACCGTCCGAACGGCCTCGACCCGACGCACCACGCGCCAGGCCTTGGTCCGGGAGATCGGCCGGCACTCCTGGATCTCGACCGTGTCTCCCTCGGCCAGCGGCTGCTCGGTATGCGCGTGGTACCGGGTCGACCGGGTCACGTACTTGCCGTACAGCGGGTGCTTGACCGTGCGCTCGATCAGCACGGTGACGGTCTTCTGCATCTTGTTGCTGACCACGCGGCCGACCAGCGTGCGCTGGGTGACCGGGGCCGCGGCGGCGGTGGCGTCGTTCATTGGGCGGCGGCCTTCTGGTTCATCACCGTGCGCACGCGCGCAATGTCGCGACGCGTCTTACGCAACTGCGCGGTGTTGTTCAGCTGCTGCGTGGCGATCTGCATCCGCAGCGAGAAGTGGGCGCGCAACAGCTCCTGGAGCTCCTTGTTGAGCTCCTCGGGGGACTTCGCGCGCAGTTCCTTGGCGTTCATGGCGTCGTGCTCCGTGCTCAGGCGCCGACGTGGCGGGTGACGAACACGGTGGAGATCGGCAGCTTAGCCGCAGCGAGCGCGAAGGCCTCGCGCGCGAGGGTCTCGGCCACACCGTCCATCTCGTAGAGCACCTTGCCCGGCTGGATCTCGGCCACGTAGTACTCGGGATTGCCCTTGCCGTTACCCATGCGGACCTCGGCCGGCTTCTGCGAGATCGGCTTGTCGGGGAAGATCCGGATCCAGATCCGGCCACCGCGCTTGATGTGGCGGGTCATCGCCCGCCGGGCGGCCTCGATCTGGCGCGCGGTCAGCCGACCGCGGCCGGTCGCCTTCAGGCCGAACTCGCCGAAGGACACCGAGGTGCCGCGACTGGCGATCCCCTTGTTGCGCCCCTTCTGTTCCTTGCGGTACTTGCGTCGTGCGGGTTGCAGCATGGTCGTTCCTTATTCGCCCTTGCCCTCTGCCGGCGCCGGAGCCGGGGCAGCGCCGTCGCCGCTCGCGCGGCGCACGCGCTTGACCGTGGTCCTCGGCGCATCGGGGGCACCGCCGGTCGGCTTGGCGTCAGCGTCGGCGCGAGCGCGCCCGCCGCCGCCGGGACCGCGCCGATCGCCACCGGGCCCACCGGGGCCGCGGCGATCACCGCCGGGACGCCGGGGCCGCCGGTCCTCGCGCTCGGGCGAGGGTGCGGACTCCTTCTCGACCGGCAGATCGGTGCGGCCGAGCGTGTCGCCCTTGTACACCCACACCTTCACGCCGATGATCCCGTAGGTGGTCACGGCTTCGGAGAACCCGTAGTCGATGTCGGCGCGCAGCGTGTGCAGCGGCACCCGGCCTTCGCGGTACCACTCGGTGCGGGCGATCTCGATGCCGTTCAATCGGCCCGAGCTCATGATCTTGATGCCTTGCGCGCCCAGACGCATCGCGTTCTGCATCGCGCGCTTCATCGCGCGACGAAACATGATCCGCTTCTCGAGCTGCTGGGTGATCGAATCGGCGATCAGCTGCGCGTCGGTCTCGGGCTTGCGGATCTCCTCGATGTTGACGTGCACCGGCACCTTCAGCATCCGCTGCAGGTCGACCTTCAGCAGCTCGATGTCCTCGCCCTTCTTGCCGATCACCACCCCCGGGCGGGCCGAGTAGATCGTGATCCGCGCGTTCTTGCTCGGCCGCTCGATCAGCACGCGGCTCACCGACGCGCTGCGCAGTTTCTTGCGCAGGTACGTGCGAACGCGGATGTCGTCGTTCAGCATCCCCGGATAGTCGCGGCTGTTCGCGTACCACCGCGACGCCCAGTTCCGGCTGATCGCGAGGCGAAAGCCGGTCGGGTGGATCTTCTGTCCCATGGTCCTGGCCTCGTCTTGTCAGTTGCCGACGGTCACGTAGATGTGGCAGGTCTGCTTCTCGATCCGAACGCCTCGCCCCTTCGCGCGGGCGTCGAAGCGGCGCAGCGACGCGGCCTTCTCGACGTGGATCGTCTTCACCTTCAGTTCGTCGACGTCGGCGCCGTCGTTGTGCTCGGCGTTGGCGATCGCCGACTCGAGCACCTTCTTGACGATCTTGGCCGACTTCTTCGGAGAGAACGTGAGGATGTTCAGCGCCTGCTCGACCGACTTGCCGCGGACCATGTCCGCGGCGAGCCGGCCCTTCTGGGCCGACAGGTGCACCCCGTGCAGAACCGCCTTGGTTTCCATGCTCGTCGGCTCCTTACTTGCGGGCGCCCTTGCCCTTGACGGCCTTCTTGTCGGCCGCGTGCCCCTTGAACGTACGGGTCAGCGCGAACTCGCCGAGCTTGTGCCCGACCATGTTCTCGTTCACGTACACCGGGACGTGCTGCTTGCCGTTGTGCACCGCGATCGTGAGCCCGATGAACTCGGGCAGGATCGTCGAGCGCCGCGACCAGGTCTTGATCGGCTTCTTGTCCTTGATCGCCTGCGCGGTATCCACCTTCTGCATCAGGTGGTCGTCGACGAACGGACCTTTCTTGACTGAGCGTGCCATGAGGTCACCCGTTATTTCTTGTTCCGACGCTGCACGATCATCGTGGTCGTACGCTTGTTGCGGCGGGTCTTGTAGCCCTTCGTCGGCGTGCCCCAGGGGCTGACCGGCGCCTGCGCCTCGCCGGTGCGGCCCTCGCCTCCGCCGTGCGGATGGTCGATCGGGTTCATCGCCACGCCCCGCACGGTCGGGCGGATGCCCTTCCAGCGGGTGGCGCCGGCCTTGCCGACCTGCCGCAGGTTGTGCTCCTCGTTGCCGACCTCGCCGAGGGTGGCGCGGCACTCGATGTGCACCCGACGGATCTCGCCCGAACGCAGCCGCACCTGTGCGTACGTGCCCTCACGCGCCAGCAGCTGCGCGGAGGCACCCGCCGAGCGCGCGATCTGCGCACCCTTGCCGGGCAGCATCTCGATGCAGTGGATCGTCGAGCCGACCGGGATGTTGCGGATCGGCAGCGTGTTGCCCGACCGGATCGGCGCCTCGGGGCCGGACATCAGCGTGACCCCCGCACCGACGCCGCGCGGCGCGAGGATGTAGCGGCGCTCGCCGTCCGCGTAGCACAGCAGTGCCAGGTGCGCGCTGCGGTTCGGGTCGTACTCGAGACGCTCGACCTTGGCCGGAATGCCGTCCTTGGTGCGACGGAAGTCGACCAGCCGGTAGTGCGCCTTGTGCCCGCCGCCGCGGTGGCGGGTGGTGATGTGCCCGAGGTTGTTGCGTCCCGAGCCGCGGGTCTGCGACTCGACCAGCGAGGCGTGCGGCTTGCCCTTGTGCAGGCCCGGTGTGACCACCTTGACCATCGCCCGGCGCCCGGGAGAGGTGGGCTTGAGCTTGACGACCGGCATGTCAGCGGGCCTCCGCGAAATT
>JBIKMO010000134.1:0-11632 GCA_044359175.1 Burkholderiaceae bacterium
CCCTGGGCCGCCGCCTTCGGCAGCATCTTGAGGTCGCCGGGCGACGTACGCCCGTCCTGCGCTGTGGTGTGGCCGAAACGCAGGTACAGCTCCTGACCGGCCTTGAGCAGCGCGAGCTGCTGGCGCTCGCCGATCGGCGGCACCAGCTTCATCACCGCGAGCAGCTGTGCGGTTTCCTCGAGCGTGCCGTCCGGTTCGCGCGATCCCGCCTTGCGCCGGATCACGCCGCCCTTGGGATCGGGCGTGTCGGGTCCGATGCCCGCACGGCGCAGCGCAGCGCCGTTCAGCGCGGCCAGGTGCCCCGACTGGTGGATCAGCAGCACCGGCAGATCGGCCGAGACCGCATCCAGCTCCTCGCGCGTCGGGTGGCGCTGCTCCTGGAGCTGCGAGTCGTCGTACCCGAAGCCCATCACGATCCCGTAGTCGCGATGCCAGGGGTTGGCGGCCATCCATTCGCGAAGCGTCCGCTGCAGCTCCGCGATCGAGCTGACCCGGCCGTCCGGCGGCGGCAGCAGGTTCGCGACCACCGCCTGCAAACCGACGCCGGTGACATGGCCGTGTCCGTCGACGAAACCCGGCACCAGCGTGCGGCCCTTCAGGTCGTGACGCAGGGTCTTCGGTCCCGCGAACCGACGTTCGACCTCGCCGCGCGCGCCGACCGCGACGATGCGACCGCCACGCACCGCGACCGCCTCGGCGGAGGGCTGGGCGTCGTTGACGGTGACGATCGGTCCGCCGCTCCAGATCGCGTCGGCGGGCTGCGCGAGCGCGGCGATCGGGGCGAGCACCAGCGCGACGGCGAATGCGGGACGGGTGAACGTGGGGCGGACGGTCATCGAGGCTCCCGCTGAAGACCTCCGTAGGCTACCGGAATCACGACCCCGCCGCCCGGCCAGCGGCACGCTAGACATCCCGAGAACCCGACGTCACCACCCCTCTGCGGATCTGGTCGAGCTCGATCGACTCGAACAGCGCCTTGAAGTTGCCCTCGCCGAAGCCCTCGTCGCCCTTCCTCTGGATGATCTCGAAGAAGATCGGGCCGATCACGGTCTTGGTGAAGATCTGCAGCAGCAGCCCGCCCTGCGGGCCGCCGTCGAGCAGGATGCGGTTCTTCGCCATCCGCGCGACGTCCTGGCCGTGGCCGGGCAGCCGCGCGTCGATCAGTTCGTAGTAGGTGTCGGGCGTGTCGAGGAACACCACGCCCGAACGGCGCAGCGCCTCGACGGTCGCGAAGATGTCGTCGCTGCCGAGCGCGATGTGCTGGATGCCCTCGCCGTGGTACTGCTCGAGGTACTCCTGGATCTGGCCGCCGCCGGTGCCGGTGCCTTCCTCGTTGATCGGGATCCGGATGCGCCCGCAGGGCGAAGTCATCGCCTTGGAGCGCACGCCGGTCGCCTTGCCCTCGATGTCGAAGTAGCGGACCTCGCGGAACTCGAACAGCCGCTCGTAGAACGACGACCACTCGGCCATCCGGCCGCGGTGCACGTTGTGCGTGAGGTGGTCGACGTAGGTGAGGCCCGCGCCCGCGTGGTCGATGCCCGCGTCGCCGATCGGCTCGAAGTCGACGTCGTAGATCGAGATGTCGCCGATGCCGCCGTTGCGCCCGCCCTTGCCGCGCCAGCGGTCCACCAGGTAGATCAGCGAGTCGCCGATGCCCTTGATCGCCGGGATGTTCAGCTCCATCGGGCCGGAGCGCGAGTCGAAGCCCCACGCGCCCAGGTCGAGCGCGCGCCGATAGGCCGCGGCCGCGTCGTGCACGCGGAACGCGATCGCGCAGATCGACGGGCCGTGCAGCCGCGCGAAGCGCTGCGCGAACGAGTCGGGCTCGGCGTTCAGGATGAAGTTGACGCCGCCCTGGCGGTACAGCGTCACGCGCTTGTGGCGGTGGCGCGCCACGGCCTTGAACCCCATCTGTTCGAACAGCGCCCCCATCGCGGCGGGGTCGGGCGCGGCGTACTCGATGAACTCGAAGCCGTCGGTGCCCATCGGGTTGGGCCAGGGATCGTCGGTGGCGCTCACTCGCGGACTCCGGATCGGGGCGGCCGCGGGGATCGCGCGCGACGCCATCTGGACATTTTATCGAGCGGGCCCGCGTGATCCGCAGCGATGCAGCGCTGGCCGAGCTGCGGGCGGTCGGGCGCGTCGTGTCCGCATGCTCGTACGCGACGCTGCAGCGGCGTGCGCCGGCCGGGTGCGAACGGACCCCATGCGACGGGTTCCGCGATGCGTTCCGGGACGGGCCCGAGTGCCGCGCCCGGGCGTCGACCACCGGCCGCACCGGCGCTGACCCCTGGAGCTGCGGCCCGGCCCGCGTGAGGCGTGGTCAGCGCAGACCGTCTTGCGTGTCGGACATGCGCAGGCGCGCGGCGCAGGCGGCCTCGAGGTCGTCGGTACCGAACGCTTCACGCAGCGCGTGCGGTGAGCCGAAGAACAGCACGCCGCCGTCGTGCAGCAGCGCGAGGCGGTCGGCGAGCGGCGCGACGTCGGCGGGCGTGCGCGACGTGAGCAGCAGCGTTCGACCCTCGGCGCGGCGCCGCGCGAGCGCCTGCACCAAGACCTCGCGGTCCGGTGCGTCCAGGCCGCCCAGCGGGTCGTCGAGCACCAGCATCGGCGCGTCCCGCAGCAGGGTCACAGCCAGGCCGAGTCGCCGCATCGTGGCCGTGGAGTAGACCCGAGTGCGTCGGTCCAGGGCATCTCGGGGGAAGCCCAGTTCGGCGAGCACGGCGTCGATCCGAGGTGCGCTTCCGTGCCAGCCCTGCAGGTCGGCCAGCAGCGCCAGGGTCTCGCGCCCGGTCCGGTGCGGCGCCGGGGAGAACCGCTGCGGCAGCCAGGCGACCGGGCCGTGCGCCCCGGCATGGCGGCTGTCGACGCCGTGGATCAGGATCGTTCCCTCGTCGGGCCGCGCAAGGTCGAGCACGCACTTCAGCAGCGTCGTCTTGCCCGCGCCTTGGGTGCCGACGATCGCCACGCATTCGCCCGGGGCGACCTGCAGACTGACTCCCCGCAGCGCGATCCGCGCGGCGCCGAATCGCTTACCGACGCCGTGTACGGTCAGAGCGGGCTCCGCGACCGGCGAGACGTCGTCCTCGATCGCGGCGGTGGTCAGTCCGGCGCCGGCGCGCGCCCGTTCGAGCGTCTCGAGCGCGTTGGCCGAAGGCGGGAGGCCGTCGCGCGGATCAGTCGACACGGTGGTGCGCAGGCCGGAGATCATGGATCGGACGGTACGACCCCGACTCCGGTCGGGGTCGTCCGAAATGGACGCGGCGCACGGCGCTCATCGGCCCGATCACCCTGCGGCGCTCGTCGCGAGGATCACGGCGATCACGGCGGTCACCCGGATCGCCGCCGTCCGCGCGCAGCCGGACGCCGCGGATCGACCGACGGACGGTCTGATGTCGCGGTCCATCGATGCCGATATCGAGCCGGCGAGGACGAACGCGTTCTCGCTCACCCCCTCCGGGCATCCGCCCGGCCGACGTGGAGCGCGCCGTGGACCAACCGAGCAGACAGACCGGCCTGACGCTGGTGGAGGTCGCCATCGTCGTCGTGATCGTCGGGATGCTGGTCGGCTCGGTGCTCAAGACCCGGGAGCTGGTCTTCGAGGCCAGGGTCCGGGCGACCTTCGACATGAGCCGCGATTTCGCCGCCGCGATCGACGCCTATCGGGACCGGTACGGTGCCCTGCCCGGGGACGATCCCGAGGCGGCCGTGCGCTTCGCGAGCCACGTGCCGGTGCCGCTCGGCGGCGACGGCAACGGTCGAATCGACGGCCAGGCCGTACCGTGCGGCCCGCAGGCGCACGGCGAGGGCTGCCAGCTGCTGGTCCACCTGCGTGCGGCCGGCCTGGTGTCGGGGCCGGACGCCGCGGGTGCGAGGACACCCTTCGGCGGCGGCGCGGTGATCGTCGCCGCGGCGCACCTGGACGCCGGTACCGACACCGACCTGGTGTTCGCACTGCACCCCGTGGGCGTCACCCACCGGATCGCAGCGGCGATCGACGCGGTCTTCGACGACGGGGATCCGGCCCGAGGCGCGTTTCGCTGCCGCAACCTGGCCGCGTACGATCGCATCGCGCCGCACGCCACCGTGCCCGACTGGTGCTCGCTGCGCTTGTGAGCCCGCGCGCCGGAGGCTCTGCGCAGCGTTGATCCGGCGCCTGCGGCGTGGTCGGAGGTCGTGCCGGGTACGATGAGCGCCGCGGCGTGCGCTGGGCCCGCCGCCCGAGTCCGGCCGGCGTCCCTGCGGCCGAGTGCACGCAACCGCGATGACGCCCACGCTCTACCGCGCCCGTCGGGTCCTCACGATGAACCGCTCGCAGCCCGAGGCGACCCATGTCGCGGTGCGCGACGGCCGGGTGCTCGGTGCGGGCGATGCCGAGTCGCTCGCCGGCTGGGGGCCGTTCACGGTCGACGACCGATTCGCCGACAAGGTGCTGATGCCCGGGTTCGTCGAGGCGCACAGCCACGTGTCCGAGGGCGGCTTCTGGCGCCATCCGTACGTGGGCTTCCACGACCGTGTCGATCCGGAGGGCCGGCGCTGGCCCGGGCTGGGCACGCTCGACGCGGTGCTCGCGGCGCTCGCGGGTCAGGACGCCGGTCTCGACGACCCCGCGCGACCGCTGCTCGCCTGGGGCTTCGATCCGATCTTCCTGCCGGGCGAGCGCTGCACGCGCAGGCACCTGGACCGCGTCAGCGCCCGCCGGCCGGTGGTGGTGATGCACGCGAGCGGGCACATCTTGACGGTCAACGGCGCGGCCCTCGCGCGGCTCGGCTGGCTGCGCACCGGGATCGACCACCCGGGCATCCCGCTGGACGACGACGGCCTGCCCGCCGGCGAGCTCCGCGGCCCGGAGGCGATGACCCCGATGCTCGAGCGCTGCGGGATGGGCCGCGACGCGCTCGCCGACGAGGGCGCGCTGCGCCGTTTCGCCGCGCTGTGCGTGCGCTCGGGCACCACGACCGCGACCGACCTACTGAACACGCTGACGCCGGACATCGTCGAGACCATGCTGCGCGTCACCGGCGAGCCTGCGTTCCCCGCGCGGATCGTGCCGTTCCTGCGGCTGATCGGCGAGCCGGTGCCCGAGTCGATCGCCCGCGCGCTCGCGCTGCGCGCGCAGTCCACCGACCGGCTGCGGCTGGGTGCGGTGAAGATCGTCACCGACGGCTCGATCCAGGGATTCTCCGCGCGCCTGCGCTGGCCGGGCTACTTCGACGGCTCGCCCAACGGGCTCTGGTACGTCGCGCCCGAGCGGCTGCGCGAGGCGCTGCGCGCCGCGCTCGACGCCGACCTGCTGGTGCACCTGCACACCAACGGCGACCAGGCCACCGAACTCGTGCTCGAGACGATGCGCGCGCTGCTGTCCGAGCGCTTCGTGCCCGACCACCGCTTCACGCTGCAGCACTGCCAGCTCGCCGACGCCGCGCAGTTCCGGATGATGCGCACGCTCGGGATGTGCGCGAACCTGTTCGCCAACCACACCTTCTACTGGGGCGACGCGCACCGCGCCCGCACGGTCGGCCCCGAGCGCGCCGAGCGGATGAATGCGTGCGCCACCGCGATCGCCTGCGGCGTGCCGCTGGCGATCCATTCGGACGCGCCGGTGACCCCGCTCGGGCCGCTGTTCACCGCCTGGTGCGCGGTCAACCGCCTGACCTCGTCGGGCCGGCTGCTCGGCGCGAACGAGCGGATCCCGGTGGCCGACGCGCTGCGCGCGATCACGCTGGGCGCCGCGTGGCAGCTGCGGCTCGACGGCGAGGTCGGCTCGATCGAGTGCGGCAAGCGGGCCGACTTCGCGGTGCTCGAGGACGACCCGCTCGCGGTGCGCCCCGAGGCGCTGCGCGAGGTGCGGGTCTGGGGCACCGTGCTGGGCGGCGTGCCGCAGCCGGCGCCCTGAGGACCGGCGGGAGGGCGCGCGCCGGGCCTCAGCCCTGCAGCGCCTTCCACATCTCGATGTCGCGCTCCGCGGTCCAGATCCGCGGGTGCTTGACGCCGCTCGCCTCGTCGTACGCGCGCGAGACGTCGAAGGGCAGGCAGTGCTCGTAGATGAACACGCTGCCGAACACCGGGTCCATCACGCGGCGCACGTCGCCGAACACCTGCTTCAGGTCCTTGCCCGCGGCCACGCCCGCGCGCGCGGTCTGGTACAGGTCGGTGACCCAGCGGCGCGTGTATTCGATCGCCTTCTCGCAGTCCTCGGGCGTGGTCATCGCCGGCCCGCGGCCGGGAACCAGCCGGCGCGGCTCGAGCGCGCGCAGCGCCTCGAGCGTGGCCGGCCACTCCTCCAGATGCGCGTCGCCGGTGTAGACGCCCGCGTTGTACTCGACGAGGTCGCCCGAGAAGATCACGTCCTGCGATGGCACCCAGGCGATCGTGTCGCCCTTCGTGTGGCCCGGGCCGATGTGCTTGAGCCGCACCTCGAGCCTGCCGAGGAACAGCGTCAGGTCGCGCTCGAACACCATCGTCGGCCAGGTGAGGCCGGGCACGGTCTCGACCCCGGCGAACAGCCGCGGGAAGCGCTCGATCTCGCTCTTCATGTCCTGCTCGCCGCGCTCGACGATCAGCTCGTACGTGCCGCGCGACGCGATCACCTCGGTCGCGCCCTCGGCGAAGTAGGCCGACGCGCCGAGCACGCGCACCGCGTGGTAGTGGGACAGCACGACGTACTTGATCGGCGTGTCGGTCACCGTGCGGATGCGCGCGATCAGGTCCTTGGCCATCGCCGGGGTCGCGGTGGTGTCGATCACCATGCACGCGTCGTCGCCGACGATCACGCCCGAGTTGGGGTCGCCCTCGGCGGTGTAGGCCCAGCAGCTCTCCGACAGCTGCGTGAAAGTGATCTCCTTGGCGGCGAGGTCGCCTTTCGAGGCGAATTGGGTGGTCATGGTCTGGCCTCCGGTGCACCGGCCGCGGGGCGCGGCGGTGGGCGCAATGATATGAAACGGGCCGCCTCGGCGGGCTCCAGGACGCCGCGTTCCCACAGGTCCGCGACCAGGTCGGCGTACTGCGCGTGCGTCATCGGGCCGTCGGGCCGCAGCCACGCGAAGGTGAAGTTCACCATGCCGAGCAGCGCCATCGTCGCAGGCTTGCGCTGCGGGCGTGTGAACCGGCCGGGGGCCAGGCGGTCGAGCGTGTCGGCGACCGCCTCGACCACCTGCCGCTGGGTCGACTCGATCCGGTGCCGTTGCGGCTCGCCGAGGAACTTCACGTCGTCGAGCAGCGACACCAGGTGTGCGCGCGAGTCGTGGTACTCGGCCATCAGCGCGTGCAGCAGCGCGCGCAGTTCGTCGCGCGGCGCGAGCCCGCGGGCCTGAACCAGGCGTACCCGCTCGAGCAGCCGCCGCGTGTAGCGGTCGAGCGCCTCGAACAGGATCGCCTCCTTGCTCGGGAAGTAGTGATACAAGCGCGCTTTCGACGTGCCGCAGGCCTGCGCGAGCTGGGCCATCGACGCGCTCGCGTAGCCGAGCCCGGAGAACGCGTCGACCGCGAGCGCGAGGATCGCGTCGCGCTGCGCGTCGTAGTCCGAGGCCTTCGGCCGCGCCATCCTCAGCGCTCGTCGTAGCTGACCACCACGCGCTCGCTGACCGGGTGCGACTGGCAGGTCAGCACGAAGCCGGCGGCGATCTCCTTCGGCTCGAGCGTGTAGTTCTTGTCCATGCGGACCTCGCCTTCGAGCACCTTCGCCCGGCAGGTGCAGCACACCCCGCCCTTGCAGGCGTACGGCAGCGGCGCGCCGGCGGCAAGCCCCGCGTCGAGGATCGCCGGTCCGTCGAACGGCACGCGCAGTCGGCGCTCCTTGCCGTCGACGACGATCGTCACCGCCGCCGACGGCGCGCCGGGCGCGACCGCCTTCGGCGCGCCCGAGGGCGCGGGCGTGCCGAAGCGCTCGACGTGGATGCGTTCGCGCGGCACGCCGGCCTCGAGCAGCGCGGCCTCGGCCGCGTCCATCATCGGCGCGGGGCCGCAGACGAAGGCCTCGTCGATCGCCTCGCCGGCGAGTGCCGTGCGCATCAGCTCGCCGCAGCGGCCCGCGTCGAGCAGCCCCGACAGCAGGTCGACCTCCTGGGGCTCGTCCGACAGCACGTGGACCAGCCGCAGCCGGTCGATGTAGGTGTTCTTCAGGGCCTCGAGTTCCTCCAGGAACATGATCGATGCGACCGTCCGGTTGCCGTAGACCAGCGTGAACGCGCTGCGCGGCTCGGCCGCGAGGACGGTGCGGATCAGCGACAGCATCGGCGTGATGCCCGAGCCGCCGGCGAATCCGACGTAGTGCCGCGCGCGTGCCGGGTCCAGCGCGGTGAAGAAGCGCCCGTCCGGGGTCATCACGTCGATCTCGTGGCCGGGCTTCAGCGCGTCGTTCGCCCAGTTCGAGAAGCGCCCGCCCGCCACGCGCTTGATCGCCACCCGCAGCTCACCGCGGGCCTCGTAGTCGGGCACGCCCACGCACACCGAATACGATCGGCGCACGTCCTCGCCGTCGAGCGTCTCGCGCAGCGTCACGAACTGGCCCTGCGTGAAGCGGTACGCATCGCGCAGCCCCGGCGGCACGTCGAACGCGACCGTGATCGCGTCGGCGGTCTCGGGGCGCACGTCCCGGATGGTCAGGCGGTGGAACTGCGGGACGGGCATGGTCGTCGGGGTTCAGTAGGGCTTGAAGTAGTCGAACGGCTCGCGGCACGCGACGCAGCGGTACAGCGCCTTGCACGGCGTGGAACCGTGCTCGGAGAGGCGCTCGACCGCCGCCGAGCCGCAGCGTGGGCAGGCGATCGTCTCGGCGCCGGCAGCCGCGGCAGGGGCCGCCGCCGTCCGGCCGGGCGCCGCGTGCGCTTCGCCGCGTGCGCCGCGCGGTACGAACCTGAGCACGCTCGCCCCCGCGGCGCGGCCCGGCGGCGCGATCCCGTACTCGCGCAGCTTGCGGCGACCGTCCTCGCTGATCCAGTCGGTGGTCCACGGCGGCGACAGCGTCGTGCGCACGGCTGCGTCCCCGAAACCGGCCACGGCGAGCGCCGTGCGCACATCCTCGGCGATCGCCTCGGTGGCCGGGCAGCCGGTGTACGTCGGCGTCAGCGTGACGACGATGCGCGCGCCCTCGCGCGCAACGTCGCGAAGGATGCCGAGGTCCTCGAGCGTGAGCACCGGGATCTCGGGATCCGGCACCGCCGCGGCGCACGCGCGCGCGCGGGCGAGCTCGGTGTCCACCGGGTGCGCGGTCGCGCTCACCACCGCGCCCCCGGATGCTGACGCGCCAGCGACTGCATCTCGGCGAGCAGGTAGCCCATGTGCTCGCTGTGGCGGCCGAGCTTGCCCATCGACAGGAACGCGGTGTCCGCCGGGCGGTGCAGCGTCGCCTGCGCGAGCAGCGCGTCGATGCACGCGTCCCACGCGGGCTTGAGCGACGCCAGCGCCGGTCCCAGGCCGTCGCGCTCGGCGGCGCGCTCCTCGTCGTCGGTCGCCCACCATTCGTTCGTGTACGGCCACAGGCGGTCGATCGCGGCCTGCATCCGCGCGTTCGAAGTCGCTGTGCCGTCGCCCAGCCTCACCAGCCAGTCGCCCGCGTGGCGCAGGTGCGCGCGCGCCTCCTTGACCGACTTCGCCGCGATCGCGGCGAGCGTCGCGTCGCGAGACGCGCTCAGCGCCTCCCACAGCGGCACGGCGAGCGCCGACACCAGCGCGTTGCGCGCGATCGCGATCGCGTAGTCCTCGTGCGCCGCGGTGCCGTTGGGCAGTTCGACGATCGTCCAGTTGCGGAAGTCGGACTCGTCGCGGAAGTACGCGAGCGCATCCTCGTCGCGGCCGCGACCCTCGAGCCGGCCCGCGTGGCTGAGCAGCAGCCGCGCCTGCCCGACGAGGTCCAGCGCGACGTTGGTCATCGCGATGTCCTCCTCGAGCTGCGGGCCGTGCCCGCACCACTCGGCCAGGCGCTGGCCCAGCACGAGTGCCGAGTCGGCGATCCGCAGAACGTAGTCCACTTGGAATGGGGGGGCGGTCATCGGGCGTCCTGGAGCGGTTGCGGCCGGCACACGGCGGATGCGGGTTCGGGTCGCGGCGTCACATGTGCTTCACTTCGTCCGGCAGCTCGTAGAACGTCGGGTGTCGGTAGATCTTGTCGGCCATCGGGTCGAAGTCGATCTCCCGATCCTCCGGGGCCGACGCGGTGATCGCCGCCGAGGGCACGACCCAGATGCTGACCCCCTCCATGCGCCGCGTATACACGTCGCGCGCCATGCGCAACGCCATCTGCGCGTCGGCCGCATGCAGGCTGCCGCAGTGCTTGTGGTCGAGCCCCTGCTTGCTGCGCACGAACACCTCCCACAGAGGCAGTTCCTTCTCGCTCATCGCTGACTCTCCTCGTGCCGAGCGCCCCGGCCCGGGCGGGGAGCCGCCCGCGTGCGGGCGGCCGGTTGGCGGCTCAGGCCGCGGCCTGCGTCGCGCGCTGCTTCGCCGCGTGCGCGAGCGCGGCCTCCCGCACCCACGCGCCCCGCTCGTGCGCCTGCACCCGGGCGGCCAGCCGCTCGCGGTTGCACGGCCCGTCGCCGGCGACCACGCGCCAGAACTCGTCCCAGTCGATCGGCCCGATGTCGTAGTGGCCGCGCTGCGGATTCCACTTCAGCTGCGGGTCCGGGATCGTCAGCCCGAGCAGATCGGCCTGCGGCACGGTCGCATCGATGAACTTCTGGCGCAGCTCGTCGTTGCTGATCCGCTTGATGCCCCACTTCATCGTCTGCGCCGAGTGCACCGACTCGGCGTCGCTCGGACCGAACATCATCACCACCGGCCACCACCAGCGGTCGAGCGCGTCCTGGGCCATCGCCTTCTGTTCGGCGGTGCCGCGGCACAGCGCCAGCATGATGTCGAACCCTTGGCGCTGGTGGAACGACTCTTCCTTGCAGATCCGGATCATCGCCCGCGCGTACGGCCCGTACGAGCAGCGGCACAGCGGGATCTGGTTCATGATCGCCGCGCCGTCGACCAGCCAGCCGATCGCGCCCATGTCGGCCCAGGTGAGCGTCGGGTAGTTGAAGATCGACGAGTACTTGGCCTTGCCCGAGTGCAGCGCGCCGACCATCTGGTCGCGCGAGGTCCCGAGCGTCTCGGCCGCCGAGTACAGGTACAGCCCGTGGCCGCCCTCGTCCTGGATCTTCGCGAGCAGGATGGCCTTGCGCTTGAGGCTGGGGGCGCGCGTCACCCAGTTGCCCTCGGGCAGCATTCCCACCACCTCGGAATGCGCGTGTTGGGAGATTTGCCGCACCAGCGTGCGGCGGTAGGCGTCCGGCATCCAGTCCTGCGGTTCGATCTTGCGGTCCGCGCCGACGGTGGCATCGAAGCGCGCCTCGGCGGCGGCCGTGGCCGAGTCGGACGCCACCGGCGTCACGGTGGATGGGCCCTGGGGCAGGTCGATCGCCTGGGTGTACATGGATTGGCCTCGGGGTGACGGCAGTGACCCGAGTTTATTGTCCGACCGGTCGGTCGGTCAACCCCGGGCGACGCGGGCGTGCCGTCGGGTGCCCCCTGGGGCCGGCGGCCGCCGTCGCCTGCGGCAGCGCCCGTGCCTGCCCGGGGTTCGCCCCGGGGTTTGACAAGTCACTGCCCGCTGGCAATAATTCGCGGTTCCCTGGAGGGGTGCCCGAGTGGC
>JBIKMO010000009.1:0-34415 GCA_044359175.1 Burkholderiaceae bacterium
CGGTGCAGGAGGCGCCGGCCGCGCCGCAGGCCGACAAGGAGCAGCCGTTCCGCCGGTTCGGCACCAAGGTCGGTCGCAACGATCCGTGCCCGTGCGGGTCGGGGCGCAAGTACAAGCAGTGCCACGGCCGGATCGGATGAGCCGGACGGCCGAGCGCCGTTCGCGCGTCCTGGGGGGGTGATCGCGCGGCTCGGCCCGGGGCGGGCGGGCCGACGTCGGACGCCCGCGGGGCGGACAGTACAATCGTGGGTTCCGCGCCCGCCCGTGAGTCGCCGCCGATGCCGGTCAACCTCGTCGCCCCCGATCCCTCGTCGCTGCACCCGGTCGCCGGGCTGGAGCTCGGCACCGCGCGCGCCGGAATCCGCAAGGCCGGACGGCGCGACCTGCTGCTCGCGCGGCTCGCGCCGGGCTCCACCGTGGCCGGGGTGTTCACCCGCAACCGATTCTGCGCCGCGCCGGTGCGGCTGTGCCGCGAGCATCTCGCCGCCGGCCGCGGCGTACGCGCCTGGGTGGTCAACACCGGCAATGCGAACGCGGGCACCGGTGAGACCGGCCTGGCCGCGGCGCGCGCCACCTGCGAGTCGGTCGCCGCGCTGCTCGGCGTGGAGGTCGCGCAAGTGCTGCCGTTCTCCACCGGCGTGATCCTCGAGCCGCTGCCGGTCGATCGGCTGATCGCCGGATTGCCGGCGGCCCGCGACGACCTGCACGCCGCGCACTGGGCCGACGCCGCCGAGGCGATCATGACCACCGACACGCTGCCCAAGGCGGCTTCGCGCCGCGTGAGCGTCGGCGGCCGCGAGGTGACGGTCACCGGCATCGCGAAGGGTGCGGGCATGATCCGCCCGAACATGGCGACGATGCTCGCCTTCGTCGCGACCGACGCGGCGGTGCCTCAGCCGGTGCTCGAACGCTGGGTGCGCGAGGCGGCCGACGCGAGCTTCAACCGGATCACGATCGACGGCGACACGTCGACCAACGACGCGTTCGTGCTCGCGGCCACCGGCGCGTCGGACGCGTCGGTCGCGAGCGAGGCCTCGCCCGGCGCCGCCGCGCTGAAGGCCGCGGTGATCGAGGTCTCGCGCCAGCTCGCCCAGGCGATCGTCCGCGACGGCGAGGGCGCGACCAAGTTCATCACGATCGCGGTCGAGGGTGCGGGCACGCCGGCGGAGGCGGCCGCGGTCGCCTACGCGGTCGCGCACTCGCCGCTGGTGAAGACCGCGTTCTTCGCGTCCGACCCGAACCTCGGTCGCATCCTGGCGGCGATCGGCTACGCCGGCATCGACGACCTGGATCCGTCGCGCATCGATCTGTGGCTCGGCGACGTGCACGTCGCCACGCTCGGCGGCCGCCATCCCGCGTACCAGGAGGCCGACGGTCAGCGCGTGATGCGCCAGGCCGAGATCGGGGTACGGATCGCGCTCGGGCGCGGGGCCGTCGGCACCACGGTGTGGACCTGCGACCTGTCGCACGACTACGTGTCGATCAACGCGGACTACCGATCCTGAGCGCGCCGATGGCTGAAGATCCGTCACGCCTGGTGCGCCTCGCCGAGCGCGCCGAGTCCCTGCTCGAGCGCGTCGAGCGGCTGCTGCCCGCGGCGGCTGGTCCCGACTGGGACGCGTCGATCGCCTTTCGCTGGCGGCGTCGGCCGACCGCATTCGGATGGCAGTCCGGACTGCAGCCGGTGCGCCACCGGTCGCCGATCACGCTCGACGACCTGAAGAACGTCGACGAGGCCAAGCGGCTGATCGAGCGCAACACCCGTCGGTTCGTCCAGGGGCTGCCCGCGAACAACGTGCTGCTCACCGGCTCGCGCGGCACCGGCAAGAGCTCGCTGATCAAGGCCTGCCTGAACGCGCACGCGCACGAGGGTCTGCGTCTGATCGAGGTCGACAAGGCCGATCTGGTCGACCTGCCCGACATCGTCGATCTGGTCGCCGAGCGGCCCGAGCGGTTCGTCGTCTACTGCGACGACCTGTCGTTCGAGGAGGGCGAGGCCGGGTACAAGGCCCTCAAGACCGCGCTGGACGGCTCGGTGGCCGCAGCATCGGACAACGTGCTGATCTACGCGACCAGCAACCGTCGGCACCTGATGCCCGAGCGCATGAGCGAGAACCTCGCTGCGAAGCACACCGAAGACGGCGAGATCCATCCGGCGGAGACCTCCGAGGAGAAGATCTCGCTGTCCGAGCGGTTCGGCCTGTGGGTCGCGTTCTATCCGTTCCGGCAGGATGACTACCTCGCGGTGGTCGCACACTGGCTGCGCCACTTCGGCTGCACCGACGCGCAGGTGGCCGAGGCGCGCGGCGACGCGCTGCGCTGGGCGCTCGAGCGCGGCTCCCGCTCCGGGCGAGTGGCCTGGCAGTTCGCCCGCGACTGGGCGCCCGGCGCGCGTCCGGCGGCGCGGGCGCGCGCGCGCCGGCGCGCGCGCGCCGCCGGCTGAGCCCCGGGGGCGGGTCCGTGGCCGGTCCGCCCGCGGGCGACGCCCCGACCGCTCCGACGGTGGTCGATGTCGCGGTCGGCGTGGTGCTGCGCGACGACGGGCAGGTGCTCCTCGCGCAGCGACCCGAGGGCAAGCCGTACGCCGGCTGGTGGGAGTTCCCCGGCGGCAAGCTCGAGGCGGGCGAGTCGGTGGCCGATGCGCTCGTGCGCGAGCTGCACGAGGAGCTGGGCCTGGAGGTGCTCGGCTCCACGCCCTGGCTGGTGCGGGGCCACGCATACCCTCACGCGACCGTGCGGCTGTGGTTTCGCTTCGTTCGGCAGTGGCGCGGCGAGCTGCGCGCGCGCGAGTGCCAGTCGCTCGCCTGGCGGCCGGCGGATGCGATCGACCTTGCGCCGTTGCTGCCCGCGTCGCTGTCTCCGATCGCGTGGCTCGCGCTGCCGGTGGTCTACCGGATCTCGTGTGCGGCCGAGATCGGGGTGGCTGCGTTCGAGCGCGCGCTCGGCCGGGCGCTCGAGGCGATCGCGGACGCCGGGGGGGGCGCGCCGCTGCTGCTGCAGTTCCGCGAGCCCGCGCTGCCCGCGGACGAGGCCGAGCGCCTGTTCCGCCGCGTGCGCGCGCTGCGCGAAGGGCGTGCGTTGCAGGTCGTGGTCAACAGCCGTCACCCGCGCGCGTGGGCGGATGCGGCCGATGGTGTGCACCTGACCGCGCACGACCTGGCCGGCGCGCGCGCGCGGCCGGCGGTCCGCTGGGTCGGCGCGTCCTGCCACCGCGCAGCCGACCTCGCGGCCGCCAGCCGGGTCGGCTGCGACTTCGCGGTGCTCGGTCCGGTCGCCGCCACGGCGAGCCAT
Source organism: Burkholderiaceae bacterium (assembly GCA_044359175.1). Lineage (GTDB taxonomy): Bacteria > Pseudomonadota > Gammaproteobacteria > Burkholderiales > Burkholderiaceae_E > UBA4615. The sequence continues at coordinate 3,292 of JBIKMO010000009.1, forward strand.
CCGGGCACGGCCGGGCTCGGGTTCGACGGCTTCGGTGTCGCGGCCGCCGAGACGCCGCTGCCGGTCTACGCGCTCGGCGGGCTGTCGCCGGCGGACCTGCCCCGGGCGCAGGCCGCCGGAGCGCACGGGGTGGCGGCGATGCGCGCGGCGTGGCGCTGAGGCGGCGGTACGGTCAGTCGTGCCGGGGCGACTGTGGATCGCCGGGCGGCTCGGCCTGATGCGGATCGCTGGCGATCGCGTAGCCGCCGCTCGCCCACTGGCCGAGGTCGATCAGCTTGCAGCGCTCGGAGCAGAACGGGCGCCAGCCGTTGGCCGGCGTGTACTCGGTACGCCGTCCGCAGATCGGGCACTCGACGATCGCGGTCATGTCGCTCGGCGCTCCGCCGCCCTACAGGTTGCACAGCGCGAGTTCGAACTCGACGTTGCCCTCGTACGGCCGCGGCCGCAGGTCGCCGCCCTGCGTGGTGAACCGGATCCACAGCATGTACTTGTTCGCCGAGATCTCCGGGATCGCGCCGCTCGCCGCGTCGACCCGGATTTGCAGCATCTGGAAGACCTTCCCGCCGAGGGTCTGCTGGAAGCTGCCCTGGTGCGTGGTCACGATCGAGCGCTGGGCCGACTCCCGGAGCAGCCGCAGCACGATCACCAGCGCGTCGCGCAGCGCGCGAAACGGCTGCGACCACGTGCCGATGTCGCGCAGCCGAGCCTCCGGCGGACGGTTGAGCCACGCGTGATAGGACGGCAGGTCGAACTCGCAGGTGCCCCCGGCGATGATCGCGCGGCTGCGGATGCTCATCAGCCATTCGTTGTCGCGCAGGTGCTGACCGGTCTTGCCGGTGGCCGAGCTCAGCTGCTGCGACGCCTCGTCGATGTCCGCGAGCACGCGCTCGAGCGCCTCGGGCGACACGTGCGGGTTGTCGCGGAACACGAGCAGCGTCTGGCGCTGGCGCTCGAGTTCCTGAAGCAGGTCCGACTTGAGGTCGGCGCGAGACGCCACCTCCAGGATCTCGAACAGCGTGGTGAGTGCCACGTGGTGCTCGAGCGGACCGGGCTGGGCCGCGAAGTGGTCGAAACGCGTGAACAGGTCTTCGAGCCTGAGCAGCGTGCGGATCCGTTCGTTGAGCGGATATTCGTACAGGATGAACGCCAAGGCGTTTCCAGGCGGTGCCGCGGGAGAATCCTGGGATTCTGCTTCATCCGCGGCCCCTTGACAAACCGGCGTAGGTCTCGTGGAGCCGATCGACCCGGGCCGGCAGCGCCTGCGGCGGCCCGCCGTTGTCGATCACGTCGTCGGCCGCGGCCAGTCGGGTCTCGCGGCTCGCCTGCGCGGCGAGGATCGCCTCGACCTGGGCGCGGTCCAGCCCGCTGCGCCGGCGCACGCGCTCGATCTGGACCTCGGTCGGGCAGTCGACGACCAGCACCCGATCGTAGCGGCCGCGCCAGTCGCCCGACTCGACCAGCAGCGGGACCGCGACCAGCACGTACGGCGCGCCCGCGGCGATCGCGGCGCGGATGCCCTCGGCGGTGAGCTCCCGGATCATCGGGTGCAGGATGCCCTCGAGGCGGCGGCGCACGCCCGAATCCGCGAAGGCGAGTGCGCGCATCGCCGCGCGGTCCAGCCGGCCGTCGGCGGCGATCACCTGGTCGCCGAACGCCGTGCGGATCGCCGGGATCGCTGCGCCGCCGGGCGCGGTGAGTTCGTGCGCGAACCGGTCGGTGTCGACCAGCGCCGCGCCGCGTTCGACGAACAGGTCGGCCACCGTGCTCTTGCCGCTGCCGATGCCACCGGTCAGGCCGATGACCGGCACGGTCGGCGTACCCCGCTCAGCCAAGGCCGAACAGTGCCCCGAGCGGCTGCGCGAAGTACAGCGCGAGCAGGCCGGCCCCCGCGAGGTAGGGGCCGAAGGGGATCGGCGTCTCGCGCCGGTGGCGCACCAGCACGATCATCGCGACGCCCACCGCTGCGCCGACGGCCGAGGCGAGCAGCACGATCGCGGGCAGCGCCTGCCAGCCGAACCATGCGCCGAGCGCCGCCAGCAGCTTGAAGTCGCCGTAGCCCATGCCTTCCTTGCCGGTGACCAGCCTGAACAGCCAGTACACCGACCACAGGATGCCATAGCCGGCGATCGCGCCGATCACCGCGTCCTGCAGTGGCGCGAACGTACCCCAGAGGTTGAACAGCAGGCCCAGCCACAGCAACGGCAGCGTCAGGTCGTCCGGCAGCAGCTGCGTATCCAGGTCGATGAACGCGAGTGCGATCAGCGCGAACGTGAGCAGAAGCGCGCCCAGCCCCGCGGCGCTGGCGCCGTACGCCGCGATGGCTGCGGCGGCGAGCACCCCGGTGAGCGCCTCCACGAGCGGGTAGCGCACCGAGATCCGCGCGCTGCAGTGCGCGCACCGCCCGCGCAGCACGAGCCAGCCGATCACCGGCAGGTTGTGCCACGGGCGGATCGCGGTGCCGCAGTGCGGGCAGCGCGAGCGGGGCGTCACCAGGTTGAAGCGTTCGCGCTCGGGGGCCGGCTCGCCGCGCAGTTCGGCGGCCTGCTGCTGCCAGTCGGCCTCCATCATCCGTGGCAGACGGTGGATCACGACGTTCAGGAAGCTGCCGACCACCAGCCCGAGCACGCCCGCCAGCGCGAGCAGCGCCGGCTCAGGCAGCGCGGCGAGGGCGGGAAGCGTGGCGGCTGGCATCGCGGCCGATGGTAGCCCATGGCCTCGTGGCGCGTGCCGCGAACGCGCGCCGTTCGGCGTGCGGGTGGCGCCGCCGTTCGGTGCCTTCGCCGTGGCAGGATGCGGGCTGCTCCGTCTGACCGTCCGAACGCCGTGACCAGGAAGTCCTCTCGTCCGCGCCGCGATCGCGCCTCGCCCGGCATCGGTTCACCGCCGTCCGATGGGGCGGCGGCCGCGCGAACGGGCGAGGTGCCGCCGTCGGCCCGGAGCACGCCCGTGGCGCCGGCGGGCGTGCCGCAGTCGAGGGCCAGCGCCCGGCGCGGAGCCTGGGTCGGGCTCGCCACGGCGCTGGGCGTGGCCGCGGTCGCGGTCGGGCTGCTGGTCCGACCGTCGCCGCCGCAGCCCGATCCGCCCGCGGCCGCCTCGTCGGGGTCGGCCCCGACTCCGGTCGCATCGGTCGCACCTGCCGTGGCCCCGCGCCCCGTGCCCGGATGGGTCGACACCGCGACTTGCGTCGGCTGCCACGCGGACGCCGCCGCGCAGTGGCGCGGCTCGAACCACGCGAAGGCGATGGCCGCGCCCGCCGAGGACACCGTGCGCGGCGACTTCTCCGGCACGAGCTTCTCGCACGCCGGCGTCACCACGCGCTTCTTGCGCCGCGCCGGGCGCTTCGCGGTGCGCACCGACGGGCCGGACGGCCGTCCGGCCGAGTTCGAGGTCGCGTACGCGTTCGGCATCGAGCCGCTGCAGCAGTACCTGCTCGCGACGCCCGGCGGGCGGCTGCAGCCGCTGCAGGTCGCATGGGACGCGCCGCAGCGGCGCTGGTTTCACCTGCTGCCGCACGAGCGCGCGCCCGCGGGCGACGTGCTGCACTGGACCGGCCGCTACCAGACCGCGAACACGATGTGCATCTCGTGCCACGTGACCGGCTTCGAGAAGCGCTACGACGCCGCCTCCGACAGCTTCGCGTCGCGCTGGGTCGAGCCGAACGTGTCGTGCCAGTCGTGCCACGGGCCCGGCGAGCGCCACGTCGCCTGGGCGCGCGCGAAGGCCGAGGGCCGACCGGCCGCCGAGCGGCCCGGCGAGCGCGCGGGCCTCTACGTGGACTTCCGCGGACTGCCGGCGGCGCGCCAGGTCGACGTCTGTTCGGCCTGCCACTCGCGCCGCACCGAGCTCACCGCCACGGCGGTCGCCGGCCTGCCGCGGCTCGACCAGCACCTGCCGGCGCTGCTGCGCGAGGGCCTGTACCACGCCGACGGCCAGCAGCTCGACGAGGTGTTCGTCGACGGCTCGTTCCGCCAGAGCCGGATGCACCAGGCGGGCGTGGCCTGCAGCGACTGCCATGTGCCGCATACGCTGAAGCTGCGCGCGCAGGGCAACGCGACCTGCACGCAGTGCCACGCGCCGCAGCCCGACCCGAGGTTCCCGCAGGCCGCGGGCGCGTACGACACGCCCGCGCACCACCACCACGCGACCGGATCGGCGGGCGCGCAGTGCGTGTCCTGCCACATGCCGTCGAAGAACTACATGGTGATCCAGCCGCGGCGCGATCACTCGATGCGCGTGCCGCGCCCGGACGTGTCGGCAAAGCTCGGCACGCCCGACGCGTGCACCGCCTGCCACGTCGACCGCACGCCGCAGTGGGCGGCCGAGCGCGTCGCGCAGTGGCGCGGCAGCGCGCCCGCGCGCGGGCCGCACTGGGGCGAGGCCTTCGCCGCTGCGCGCGCCGGCCGGCCGGGCAGCGCCGAGGCGCTCGCCGCGGTCGCGGCCGACGCCGCGCTGCCCGCGATCGTGCGGGCCACCGCGCTCGATGCGCTGCGCGGCGAGCCGCGCACCGGCGACGCGGTGCGCGTGGCCGCCACCCGCGACGCCGATCCCGAGGTGCGGGCGGCCGCGGCCGACAGCCTCGAGGCGACCGCCGAGGCGGTGCGCGTCGGCGCGCTCGTGCCGCTGCTCTCCGATCCGGTGCGCGCGGTGCGGATCGCCGCGGCGCGCGCGCTGTCCTCGCTGCCGCCGGGACGGCTCGACGCGGCCGCGTGGCCCGCGTACGAGCAGGCGCTCGCCGAGTACGTCGCGGTGCAGACCCTGTCGCTGGACATGCCCGGGCCGCGCCTGAACCTCGCGGTGCTCGCCGAGAACGGGCGCCAGCCCCTCGAGGCCGAGACGCAGTACCGTGCGGCGCTGCGCATCGACCCGGACTTCACGCCCGCGCGGGCCAACCTCGCGCGGCTCTATGCCGGGCTCGGACGCATCGACGACGCGGAGCGCGTGCTGCTCGAGGGCCTCTCGCGCGTGCCCGACGTGGGCGAGCTGCAGTACTCGCTCGGCCTGCTGCTCGCCGAGCGCGGCCGCCTGCCCGAGGCGGGCAAGGCGCTCGCGCGCGCCGCCGAGTTGATGCCCCAGCGCGCCCGCGTGCACCACAACCTCGGGCTCGCGCTGCAGGGGCTCGGTCGCCGCGACGAGGCGCGCTCGGCGCTGATGCGCGCGCACGAGCTCGCGCCGGGCGATCCGTCGACCACGTACGCGATCGCGGTATTGCACGCGCAGGCCGGGCGCCGCGACGAGGCCGCCGAGTGGGCGCGCCGCACGCTCGCGATCGACCCGCGCGACGCGAACGCGCGCGGGCTGCTGTCGCGATTGCCGGCATCCCCACCCTGAGCAGCGTCCGGGCACACGCCTCGGTCTTCGCCGCAGTCGGGGTCGGCCTCGCGTCGGCGCCGACGTACGGGACTTGACGAAGGTGGACATCGAACGGGAGCATCACCCCGGTGGACCGTGTTCACGTTCTCCGTCGTGGGGTGGCTCGATGGCCCGCGAGCCGCTCTCGTCGGCTGCTCGCGGTCGGTCTATGGGGCGCAGTCGCCGCCTGCAGCGGATCCGAGCGCGAGCCGCCAGCGAGCGCGCCCCCGACCGCGCCTCCGACCGCGCCCGCGCCTGCGCCCACGACTGCGCCTGCGCCCACGACTGCGCCTGCGCCCCCGACCGCGCCCACGACCACGGCCCCGGTCATCGCGTTCTTCACCGCCGCGCCGGCGAGCCTCACGGCAGGGCAGTCCGCGACGCTGTCGTGGTCGGTCAGCGGGGCCGCCAGCCTGTCGCTGAGCGGCGAGGTGGGCTCGGTCACCGGACAGAGCACCCGGTCAGTGACGCCAACTGCGACGACCACCTACGTGCTCACCGCCACCCATGCGGACGGCAGGAGCGTGACCGCTGAGGCCCCCGTCACGGTGATCGCGGCCGGCAGCGGCACGCCGCCGGCCGCCGGCAGCGGACCCACCACGGTCACGCGAGCCATCGGTACCGCCGACCTGTCGGTTCCGGCCATCCTGGACAAGCCCGCCGGCGACGCGCTGGACGTGATGCTGCTGTTCCACGGGACGGTGAGCTACGACAGCCTGGTGCTCGGTGCGGCCCAGACCACGCTGGACGCCTTCCGCGCGTTGTTCGATCGCCGGGACATGCTCTTGGTGAGCGTCGCCTATCCGGAGGAAGGTCTGCTGATGGGCGACAACGTCCGCCATGCCGAAGCGGCGTTGCGGTGGGTCCGCGAGCACGCCGCGCGCGAGCTCGGCATCACGGTCCGGCGCGTGTTCCTCGCCGGGCATTCTCAGGGCGGCTACATCGTCACCCGCTTGAACACGCTGCACGTGGTGGACGGCGTCGTCGCGAGCGCGCCGGGGCCGCTGGACCTGGTGTACCGCTGCGGGCTGGAGGAGGACGCCGGCGTCGCGGCCACCGACGTCTGCACGCTGCTGCGGCAAACCTATGGCACCACGCGCCAGAACCCGCAGGCCTATCGGGTGCGGTCGCTGCTCGAATTCACCGACGGTCAGCGCTCGCCGCTGCTGGTCGTGCAGGGCCTCGCGGACGGCTCGATCCAGATGGCGAACTGGCCGCTGTTCCGGCAACAGCTGCAGTCCTGCACCACCTGCGCCGCAGTCACCATCGTCGAGTTGCCGGGGCTGGGCCACCCGGCGCTCTTCACCAGCGCGCAGGCGAAGCGCGCGTTCAACGACTTCCTCGCGCCGCTGCGCAGCGCGCCCTGAGCCCGCAGCCACGCGCTGAGGCGCTGGTGCCGAACGCGTGGCCGGCGGTAAGCGTCAGACCACCTGCCCCATCTTGAAGATCGGCAGGTACATCGCCACCACCAGTCCGCCGATCACCGTGCCCAGGAACACCATGATCATCGGCTCGAGCAGCGACGACAGGCTCTCGACCGCATCGTCGACCTCGCGCTCGAAGACATCCGCACATCGGCCCAGCATGCCGTCGAGCGAGCCGGACTCCTCGCCGATCGCGGTCATCTGCACGACCATGTTCGGAAACACCTTGCAGTTCTGCATCGCCACGGTGAGCGAGGTGCCGGTCGACACCTCCTGCTGGATTCGCTTGGTGGCCATCAGGTAGACGTGGTTGCCCGAGGCGCCGCCCACCGAGTCCAGCGCCTCGACCAGGGGAACGCCGGCGGCGAACATCGTCGACAGCGTGCGCAGCCAGCGAGCGATCGTCGCCTTGCGGATCACCTCGCCGAACACCGGCAGCTTCAGCAGCGTGCGGTCCATGAAGACCTGCACGGCCTGACTTCGCTTCCAGGCCTGCATCAGGAAGTAGAAGGTGCCGCCGATCACGCCGAAGATCAGGTACCAGTACGACGTGAAGAAGTCGGAGATCGCGATCACCATCAGCGTCGGTGCCGGCAGGTCGGCACCGAAGTTGGCGAACACGTTCTTGAACGCCGGGATGACGAACAGCATGATCACCGTGACGACGATCGCCGCCACCACCACCACCGCGACCGGGTAGAAGAGGGCCGATTTGATCTTCGCCTTGATCGCTTGCATCTTCTCCTTGTAGGTCGCCAGCCGGTCCAGCAGGTCGTCCAGGATACCGGCCTGCTCGCCCGCTCCCACCAGGTTGCAGAACAGCGGGTCGAAGTACAGCGGGTACTTGCGGAACGCCTGCGACAGCGCGGTACCGGTCTCCACGTCCGTCTTGATGTCGGTGAAGAGTTTCGCCACCGCGGTGTTGTCGGTGCCCTTGGCGACGATGTCGAAGGCTTGCAGCAGCGGCACGCCGGCCTTCATCATCGTGGCGAGCTGCCGTGTGAAGAGCGTGACGTCCTTGTCGACGACCTTGCCGCCGCGCCGGTACGACTGCCGCTTCACCTTGACCACCGAGATGCCCTGCCGGCGCAGCGCGGTGATCACCACGGTCTGGCCTCCGGCACGCATCTCGCCCCGCACGAGCTTGCCGCTGCGGTCGCGTCCCTCCCACAGGAACGTGTGCTCGGTGACCCCCTCGCGCGGCCCGCGCTGCGCGAGTGCGTTCGCCGAGGTGCGCGACTCGCGCCGCGGAAGTGCCTTGCTCGCCATTGCCCGTCCCGCCTTATTCGTTGGTCACGCCCAGCACTTCCTCGATCGTGGTCAGCCCCTGGCGGACCTTGCGCAGCCCGGACGAACGCAGGTCCGACACGCCCTCGCGCTTGGCCTGCGCGGCGATCTCCATCGCGTTGCCGCCGGTGAGGATCATCCGCTGGATCTCGTCCGAGATCGGCATCACCTGATAGATGCCGACCCGCCCCTTGTAGCCGCCGCCGCCGCAGCGCTCGCAGCCGACCGGCCGGAACGGTCGCCAGCTGCCGTCCAGGTCGCTCTCGCCGAAACCGGCGGCGACCATCGCGTCCTCGTCGAGCTCGGCCTCGGCTTTGCAGGTGCACAGCCGCCGCGCCAGACGCTGCGCGGTGATGAGGATCACGGCCGAGGCGATGTTGAACGGCGCGATGCCCATGTTCATCATCCGCGTCAGCGTCGTCGGCGCATCGTTGGTGTGCAGCGTCGACAGCACCATGTGGCCGGTCTGCGCGGCCTTGATCGAGATGTCGGCGGTCTCCAGGTCGCGGATCTCGCCCACCATGATCACGTCCGGGTCCTGCCGCAGGAACGACTTGAGCGCCGCAGCGAACGTGAGCCCGGCCTTGTCGTTGACGTTGACCTGGTTGATGCCCGGCAGGTTGATCTCGGCCGGGTCCTCGGCGGTCGAGATGTTGACGCCCGGCTTGTTCAGGATGTTCAGGCAGGTGTAGAGCGACACGGTCTTGCCGGATCCGGTCGGCCCGGTCACCAGCACCATCCCGTACGGGCGGCTCACCGCGTCGAGCAGCAGTTGCTTCTGGTCCGGGTCGTAGCCGAGCGCGTCGATGCCGAGCTTGGCCGAGGACGGATCCAGGATCCGCATCACGATCTTCTCGCCGAACAGCGTCGGAAGCGTCGACACCCGGAAGTCGATCGCCCGCTGCGCCGACAGCACCAGCTTCATGCGGCCGTCCTGCGGTACCCGCTTCTCGGAGATGTCGAGCTTCGAGATCACCTTGATCCGCGAGGCGAGCTTCTCCTTGATCGCGAGCGGCGGCTGCGAGATCTCGCGCAGTTCGCCGTCGATGCGGTACCGGATCCGGTAGTACTTCTCGTACGGCTCGAAGTGGATGTCGGAGGCGCCGCCGTTGATCGCGTCGATCAGCACCTTCTGAAGGAACTTGACGACCGGCGCGTCGTCGATGTCCGACGTGTCCTCGTTCGAGGCCGGGGTCGCTTCGGTGGGCAGTTCGACGTCGAGTGTGTCGTCGACCAGCGCAGACAGCTTCTGCGAATCGGACCGCCCCAGTTTGTCGAGCGCCTGCGTGAGCTTGTCGTGCTCCACGACGACCAGATCGATGCTCGCCTGGGTCTGGAACTTGACGCGGTCGACCGACTGCAGATCGGTGGGATCGGACAGCAGGACCGTCAGCCGGTTGCCGCGCCGAGCGAGGGGCACGATCCGCGACTCGACCAGCAGCTTCCGGTCGATCAGGTCCAGCGGCAGCGCGGTCGCGTCCAGCGCTGCGAGGTCGACCATCGGCAGGCAGAACGCGTCGGCGAGGAAGCGCGCGAGCTTGGCCGAGGGCACGCCGCCGGGGCCGATCGCCAAGTCGACGAATCGGGCGCCGGTGGTCTGGGCCTTCTTGTGCAGCTCGATCGCCTGGTCCGGCCGCAGCAACTGGTGCTGGACCAGCGCGCGCGCCAGCCCGGGCAGCACGACGTTCTCGGGGGGGGCGCTCGCGACGCTCAAGGACGGACCTCCGCGGAGCTCGGCACGCACATGGCGCACAGTGTGCCGGCGTGCGCGCGCCCCCGGTTCGTCGCGCCGCGGCCGCGGGGACGGACGGCGGCTGTGGCGTCGCCGACGGCGGGCCCGGCGTGCGGCGCCGACGCGCGCCGGTGTGCGATGGGGTCGGTACGATCGTCCGGAACGACGGTGGGGCAGGGCGGCATGCAGCGTCTCTTCGGGCCAGCTCCAACGGTTATCGGCGCGCGCGGCCGAGCGCTTGAGCAGGGCCGAGTGCGACCGCCTTGCTACACTCGGTCGCCACCGCCGCAGGAGGCCCGATGAGTTCACACGACGACGTGCCGCCGCGACTTCGCTCGCGGGCGTGGTTCAACAACCCGTCCAACCCCGGCATGACCGCGCTCTACCTGGAGCGCTACATGAACTTCGGGCTGTCGCTCGAGGAACTGAAGAACAGCGGCAAGCCGATCGTCGGCATCGCGCAGACCGGCAGCGACCTGTCGCCGTGCAACCGCCACCACGTCGAGCTCGCGCAGCGCGTGCGCGACGGCATCCGCGACGCCGGCGGCATCCCGATCGAGTTCCCGGTGCACCCGATCCAGGAGACCGGCAAGCGGCCGACCGCCGCGCTCGATCGCAACCTCAGCTACCTGTCGCTGGTCGAGGTGCTGTACGGCTACCCGATGGACGGGGTGGTGCTCACCACGGGCTGCGACAAGACCACGCCCGCGATGCTGATGGGCGCGGCCACGGTCGACATCCCCGCGGTCGTGCTGTCCGGCGGGCCGATGATGAACGGCTACCACGCGGGCGGCCTGTCGGGCTCGGGCACGATCGTCTGGTTCGCGCGGCAGGAGCTCGCGGCCGGGCGCATCGACTACGACGGCTTCCTGAAGCTCGTGGCCACCGGCGCGCCGTCGGCGGGCCACTGCAACACGATGGGCACGGCGCTCAGCATGAACAGCGTCGCCGAGGCGCTGGGCATGTCGCTGCCAGGCTGCGCCGCCATCCCCGCGCCGCACCGCGACCGGCGCGAGATGGCCTACTGGACCGGCCGGCGCATCGTCGAGATGGTCCACGCCGAGCTGCGCCCGTCGAAGGTGCTGACCCGCAAGGCGTTCGAGAACGCGATCGTCGCCGCGAGCGCGCTCGGCGCGTCCACCAACTGCCCGCCGCACGTGACCGCGATCGCGCGGCACATGGGCGTGCCGCTCGAGGTCCGGGACTGGGACCGCATCGGCTACGCGATTCCGCTGCTGGTGAACCTGATGCCGGCCGGCGAGTTCCTCGGCGAGGAGTTCCACCGCGCCGGCGGCGTACCCGCGGTGATGCACGAGCTGCTGAAGGCCGGCCGGCTGCACGCCGACGCGCTGACCGTGTCGGGCCGCACGATCGGCGAGGTCTACGCCGACACGCCCGCGACCGACCGCCGGGTGATCCGGCCGTACGAGGCGCCGCTGCAGCCCGAGGCCGGCTTCGCGGTGCTGTCGGGCAACCTGTTCGACGCCGCGGTGATGAAGACCTCGGTGATCTCGCCCGAGTTCCGCCGCCGCTACCTCGAGAACCCGCGTGACCCGGGCGCCTTCGAGGGCCGTGCGATCGTCTTCGAGGGGCCCGAGGACTACCACGAGCGGATCAACGATCCGTCGCTCGCGATCGACGCCGACTGCATGCTGTTCATCCGCGGCACCGGGCCGGTCGGCTATCCGGGCGCGGCCGAGGTGGTCAACATGCTGCCGCCCGACGCGCTGGTGAAGCAGGGCATCACGATGCTGCCGTGCATCGGCGACGGCCGCCAGTCGGGCACGTCGGCGAGCCCGTCCATCCTGAACGCATCGCCCGAGTCGGCCGTGGGCGGCGGGCTCGCGCTGCTGAAGACCGGCGACCGCGTGCGCATCGACCTGAACGCGCGCACCGCGGACATGCTGGTGAGCGACGAGGAGCTCGCGCGCCGCCGCGCTGCATGGACGCCGTCGATGCCCGAGAGCCAGACGCCGTGGCAGGAGCTGCAGCGGCGCTTCGTCGGGCAGCTGTCCGACGGCGGCTGTCTGGACTTCGCGGTGTCGTACCAGCGGATCGCGACGACGCGCGGGCTGCCGCGGGACAACCATTGAGGCCGGGTCGGACCGGCGTTCGCGCCGGGGCGGCGTCGAGCCCCCGCCGACCCGGCGCGCTGCCGCTCCTGCTGCTGCTCGGCGCGCTCGCCTCGCCCCTGCAGGCGCACGAGTACGCCGACCGCGGCGCGGCGACCGTGCGCGTCGAGGACCTCGCGCTCGAGGACCCGGCACGCGCGCGGTCGCTGCCGGTGCGGCTGCGCGTCCCGCAGCCGTGCACCGCGGCCGAGTCCCGGACCCTGGTGCTGTTCTCGCACGGGCTGGGCGGCTCGCGGGCCGGTGGCGCGCGCTGGGGCGAGCACTGGGCGAGCCACGGCCTGGTGGTGCTGCACCTGCAGCACCCGGGCAGCGACGAGTCGCTGTGGCGCGGGCGGCCGGGCGGCTTCGCGCTCGCGAACCTGCGACCGGGCATCACCGCGGAGCAGTTCGTCGCCCGCACCCGGGACGTGCGCTTCGCGATCGACGCACTCGAGCGGATGTCCCGCGAGGACCCCGCGCTCGGCTGCATCGACGCGCGTCGCGTCGGCATGTCCGGACACTCGTTCGGCGCGCAGACGACGCAGGCGGTGGCCGGCCAGTCGTTCCCGGCCGCGGCCGCGCTCGGGCTCGCGGGGCCGGGCGCGCTGCGCGAGCCGCGGGTCGCGGCGGCGGTCGCGTTCAGCCCGTCGATGCGCGACGACTCGCCCGCCGCACGGGCGGCGTTCGCGACCGTCGGCGTGCCGTTCATGGGGGTCACCGGCAGTGAGGACGGAGACGTGGTGGGTACGGGGGTCACGCCGGCGCTGCGTCGCGCGGTCGTCGACGCGGTGCCCGCCGGCTCGGGCTACCTGCTGTGGTTCGACGGCGCCGACCACAACGTGTTCAACGCCGGCCCCGCGCCGCGGGGCACCGGCGGTCACGTCGACGTCGCAGCGCTCGAGCGCGCGACGCGCGCGACCACGCTCGCGTTCTGGCGGGCGACGCTGGCGGGCGACGAGCGGGCCGCGCAGTGGCTGCGCGGGGACGGGCCTCGGGCGCTGCTCGGACCGAAGGACGAGTGGCGGGTGCGGTGAGTGCCCGCCGTGCCCCTCAGGGTCCGTCCCGCCGCCCCCAGAGCCAGGCCGCGCCGCGCACACCCGAGGAGTCGCCGTGCGCGCTGCGCAGGATCGGCGTGACCAGGTCGTCCGAGAACACGCGCGGTGCGATCCGGGCGGGCAGTTCGCGGTAGGCGAGGTCCAGGTTCGACAGGCCGCCGCCGAGCACGATCGCGTCCGGATCGAGCACGTCGATCACCATCGCGAGCGCGCGCGCGAGCCGGTCGAGCCAGCGCTCGACGCTGGCCGCGGCCTCGGGGTCGCCTGCGGCCGCGGCGGCGGCGATCGCCGCCGCGTCGTGCGCGCCGCCGCCGTCCTCGGCGGGTCCGCGTGCGCCCCCGCGGCGCGCATGGTCGGCGGCGAGCGCGGGCCCCGAGATCCAGGCCTCGATGCAGCCGTCGCGGCCGCACCAGCAGCGCGGACCGGGGCGCTCGTCGTCGTGCGGCGCGGGCAGCGGCACGTGGCCCCATTCGCCCGCGATGCCGTTCGCGCCCGCATGCACGCGCGCTCCCACCGCGATGCCCGCGCCGACGCCGGTGCCCAGGATCGCCGCGAACACCAGGCCGCAGCCGGCGGCCGCGCCGTCGGTGGCTTCGGACACCGCGAGGCAGTTGGCGTCGTTGGCCACGCGCACCTCGCGCCCAAGTGCCGCGCACAGGTCCTCGCGCAGCGGCCGGCCGTTGAGCCAGGTGGAGTTCGCGTTCTTCACGCGCCCGGTGCGCGCCGAGATCGCGCCGGGGATGCCGACGCCCACCGTGCCGGCCGCCCCGAGCTCGCGCTCGGCCTCGCGCACCAGCGCGACGATCGCGGCCACCGTGTCGTCGTAGCGGCCGCGCGGCGTCGGCACGCGGCGGCGCAGCCGGAAGGCGCCGTCGGCGCCGAGCGCGGCCACCTCGATCTTGGTGCCGCCCAGGTCGACGCCGAGCCTCAGCGGATCGGGCATGCGGCTTGCGAACGCGAATCCATCGCGAGCATGATGCCGGATCGGGGCGCGAGCCGCCCGCCGGACGCCGCATGAACACGATCGAGCGCTTGCGCAAGCACGGCTACCGCAAGTGGTACGAGCGGCAGCTGATCGAGAGTCACCTGTACCTGGTCACGCTGGTGCTCGCGCTGGTCGTGATGGTCGCGGGTCTGGAACTGCTGTCTCTGCGCGAGTCGCTTGCGGACGTCGTGTTCGACGGCTCGCTGATCGCAGGGGGCGCGTGGCTCGCATGGATCTGCTGGCGGCGCTACGCGCTCGCGATGATGGTCGCCGAACACGTCGGCCACCAGGCGCAGTGCCCCGGCTGCCAGCGGCTGGGCTTTCGGGCGGTGCCGGCCGAGGAGTCGGGCACGCCGATGCAGCTGGTGGCCGCATGCCCGCGCTGCGGTCACCGCTGGCCGATCGACCCGGGCGTCTGAGCCGGCGCTCGTTGCCCCGTGCCCGCGGCGAGGTTCAGCGAACCTCGAGCCGGTAGCGGGTGCGTTGCGCGGGCGGCACGGAGCCAGGCTCCCAAGGCCGCCGGTATTCGAACGCGAGCGTGGCCACGCCCAGCTGCGCCGCCTCGAAGGTGAACACCTCCTGGACCGGCGCGCCGATGGGGCTGCCGCCCCCGCCGATGCGCTCGATGCGCACGACGCCCACCTGGCGCGTCTGCGCCGGCACCGGGTCGATCAGCGTCCAGCGGTAGCCGGTCGAGGGATTGCCGGGCAGATGCACCTCGAAGCGCTGCCCGAGCCGCGCGTCGATCCGGTACCCGCGCAGATCGACCACGGCGGGTGGCGGGGGCTCGCCTGGTACCGCGCCGTCACCGGGCCGCGTCGCGCATCCGACGATCGTCCCCGCGGCGATCGCCGCTGCCGCCCCGAACCACCCCGCTCGCCGCATCGTCGCCTTGCCGTCTCCGGTCGATCAACCCTCATGCTACACGGCTGTGCGATGGCCACCCGGGAACCCGCAGCCGGCCGGCGCGGGGCGGCGCAGACTTGGGCGGCAGCGACGGGCGGACGATCGCAAGGTTCGGGGCGACGAGCGCCCAAGGCTCCCATGCCCGAGCCCGATACACTCCAGAGGGGCGAATCGCGCGAAATGACCGCCGGGGTGGGCACCCCACGGCGACTCGGCCGCTGCTGGGTGGCGTCGCAGCGCCGGATGACTCGGATCGGAGCCCGGCCCACCCGCCCAGGCATGGAGTTCGACATGCAAGCGACTGTTCCCCCGGTGCTCGAGGTCGGAGGCGCGGACCGCGGCGCGATCGCGCTGCAGCCGCCGGCACCCGGCCCCGAACTCGCGATCGTCGTGCCGACCTTCAACGAGCGGGAGAACGTCGCCGAACTGGTGCGGCGGCTCGATCGTGCGCTGCCAGGCATCGCCTGGGAGGTGGTGTTCGTCGACGACGATTCGCCCGACGGCACCGCCGACCTGCTTCGCGCGCTCGCTCGGCGCGACCATCGCGTGCGCTGCCTGCAGCGGGTCGGGCGTCGAGGCCTCGCGTCCGCGTGCGTCGAGGGCGTGCTCGCGACCTCGGCCGAGCTGGTTGCGGTCATGGACGCCGACCTGCAGCACGACGAGACCATCCTGCCGCGGATGATCGCCGCGGTGCGCACCGGCGGCGTCGACGTCGCGCTCGGCAGCCGCTACGTCGACGGGGGGCATCGGTGCGTGGGATGCGGGCCGCGCCCGGATCTCGCGCGCCGCCACGCGCGTCTCCCGCCTGGTGGTGCCTGCGGGGCTGGCCGATCCGATGAGCGGCTTCTTCCTGATGCGCCGCGCCGCGTTCATGGGTGCGGTCCGCGACCTGTCCTCGCTCGGCTTCAAGATCCTGGTCGATCTGTTCGCGTCGAGCCCGCGTCCGTTGAGCTTCGTCGAGGTGCCGTACCGGTTCAGGGACCGTCACGCCGGTCAGAGCAGGCTCGACGGCCGTATCGCCTGGGAATTCGGCATGCTGCTGCTCGACAAGCTGGTCGGGCGTTGGGTGCCGGTGAGGTTCCTGTCGTTCGCGGCGATCGGCGGCCTGGGGGTCGGTGTCCACATGGCGGTGCTGAGCGTGCTCTACGGCACCGGGCAGGTGGCATTCGGCGTCGGCCAGGCGATCGCGACCGCGGTCGCGATGTGCTTCAACTTCTTCCTGAACCACGCGCTGACCTATCGCGACGCACGGCTGCGCGGGGCTGCGATGTGGCAAGGCCTGGCGGTCTTCACGCTGGTCTGCGGGCTCGGGGCGGTGGCGAACGTGGGCATCGCCGACTGGCTGTTCTCCGAACAGCGCCAGGGGTGGATCGTGTCGGCCCTGTCCGGCATCCTGGTCGGCGCGGTCTGGAACTACGCGACTTCGGCGTTCTACACCTGGCGACGCCGTGGTCGCTGAGCCGACGCGGCTCGGCGGTTCGACCCGATGTCCGTCCCCCGAGCAGTCGCGCGCGGCGTGGGTGCGGCGGCCCGGCCTGGCTTTTGCGCTTGCGCTGCTGTGTTCGCCGATCGTCCTGCCGCTGGTGCCGGGTACCGACCAGGTGCTGTTCCTGGATCACTCGGCGGCGATGCTGCGCGGCGCAACGCTGTACGTCGACGTCTGGGACAACAAGCCGCCGGGCGTGTTCGCGCTGTATGCGCTGATGCAGGCTGCGTTCGGCCCGGGGTGGCCCGGCGTGGTGATCGGCTACGCGCTCTGGATGGCGGCGGCGGCGGCCTTGCTCGCGTCGCTCGCGTGGATCGCCCGCCCAGGCAGCCGCGCGTGGCTGCTCACGGTCGCGCTGTCGGTCGGGCTGCTGTACCTGCGCTCGAACGCCGATCAGGTGGCGCAGGTCGAGGAGTGGGTGCTGCTGCCGCTGTCGGCGATCCTGCTGCTCGCGACGATGGCCGATCGCCCCGGCGCGCCCTCGGCGCCGCGCTGGAGCGCCGTCGGGGTGTGCCGCGCTGGTCGCGACGCTCAAGGTGGTGCTGCTGCCGGTGGCCGCTGCGATCATCGCCGCGACGCTGCTCGCGCGGATCGCCCGCGACGGGCTCGCCTGGCGCCACGCTTGGGCCGCGATCGCGCTGTCGGTCGCGGGCTTCGCGTTCGCGTGCGCACCCGTGGCGGCGTGGTTCGTGCAGGCCGGTGCGTGGCCGGAGTTCTGGTGGACCACCTTCGTCTACCCGGGCCTCGCAGTGGTCGGCACCGAGGCCGCGCCGGCGTCGCGACTCCTGGACTCGCTCGGCTGGCTTGCGAAATCGGCGTTCGCGCTGGTGCCGGCGGTCGCGCTGGCGCTGATCGGCGCGTGGCGCGCACCGTCCTCGACGCTCGCCTGCGCGGTGTCCGGAACGCTCGCGTGGGTCGCGAGCGGCTTGGCGATGATCGTCGCGCAGAAGTTCTCCTGGTGGTCTTACCACATGCCGCTGGTGCTGTGGCCGATCGGGCTGCTGGCCGCGCTCGGCTGCGCGGCCGCGGCCGATGCCGCGAGCCCGCGCCCGGCCGTCACGCGGCTGCAGCGGCTCGCGATCGCCGCCTGCATGGCCGGGCTTGCGCTGCACGCGGCGCACCTCGCGAGGAAGTGGACGTCGTGGCCCGACTGGCCGTACCTGCCGGGTCAGCGCGAGGCGATCGCGATCGCGCGGCAGGTCGCCGCGAACGCGACGCCCGCCTGCGGCACGTCGGTGTCGATCGGCGATCAGAGCGGTGTGCAGTCGGCCACCGGACTGCGCAAGGCGCTGCCCACGCAGGCGGTGTTCTGGGGCGCGTATCTGCCGTCGCAGATCCGCCGTCTGCCGGGCGAGCTCGCCGCCGCGCGCCCCGACCTGGTGTACGTCGACGGCTCGCAGCGCGACGAATTCGACCGGCGGTTTCCCGAGGTCGGAGCGGCCATCCAGGGTTGGCTGGAACGGGACTACACCCGGCGAGCCACCGATCCGTTCGACGGCCAGTGGTGGGAGCGCACGCCCTCGGCCGCGGCCGGCCCGTGCCCGGCCCCGGCGAGGTTCGTGATCCCACCGCGCTGAGCACGCCCGCGAACGACGACGGCCGCATGTTGCGGCCGTCTTCGCGAAGCATCCTGGTCGGGGTGAGAGGATTCGAACCTCCGGCCTCTACGTCCCGAACGTAGCGCTCTACCAGGCTAAGCTACACCCCGAGGCACGGCACCCGAACGAACCAGGCGCCGAGTCCGCGATGGTAGCAGAGCGCGGCGAGCGCTGTCAGCGGTCGCGGTTCACCGCGTGCTCGGCGATCGCCAGCAGCGCCGCCCGGTGCTCCGAGGGCGGGACCTGCGTGAGCGTCGCCACGCCGGCGTCCGCCTCCTCGCGCGCGCGTCGGCGCGTGTACTCGAGCGCGCCGGTGGCGCGGACCGCCTGCAGGATGGCGTCGAAGTGCTCGGTGGCGCCGTCGCGGATCGCGTCGCGCACCAGCGCCCGCTGCTCGGGCGAGCCGTGCGCCATCACGTGGATCAGCGGCAGCGTCGGCTTGCCCTCGCGCAGGTCATCGCCGACGTTCTTGCCGATGTCCGCGGTGATGCCCGAATAGTCGAGCACGTCGTCGATCAGCTGGAACGCGGTGCCCACGCGCCGGCCGAATTCGGCGGCCGCGGCCTCGGCCGGCGCCCCCGCATCGGCGAGTACCGCGCCCAGCCGGGCGGCAGCCTCGAACAGCCGGGCGGTCTTGTAGCGGATCACCTGCAGGTAGCGCGGCTCGTCGACGTCCGGGTCGTTGCAGTTCAGCAGCTGCAGCACCTCACCTTCGGCGATCGTGTTGGTCGCGTCGGCCAGGATCCGCATCACCGGCATCCGGTCGACGTCGACCATCATCTGGAACGAGCGCGAATACAGGAAGTCGCCGACCAGCACCGAGGCGGCGTTGCCGAAGGCCGCGTTGGCGGTCTTGCGACCGCGCCGCAGGTCCGATTCGTCGACCACGTCGTCATGCAGCAGCGTCGCGGTGTGGATGAATTCGACCACGGCGGCGAGCAGCACGTGGTGGGCGGCGACGTGCTCGGGCCGCCGGCCGTAGCCCAGGGCGCGCGCGAACAGCAGCAGCAGGATCGGCCGCATGCGCTTGCCGCCCGCGCCGACGATGTAGTCGGCGACCGTGTTCACCAGCACCACTTCCGAGCGCAGCCGCTCGCCGATCAGGCGATCCATGTCGGCGAGATCGGCGACGATGGCGGGGGGCAGGGGGGGGCGCACGTGAGCTGCGAGGCAACGCAGGCCAGGATCGGCCGCAGTGGGGCAGTATAGCGGCGACGTCCGCCGGCGCCCGACGAGTTGACCTTCGGCTCCGGGCTTCGTAGAATCTCGGGTTCTCTGGCGGAGGCGCACGTGCGGTATCCGCTGCGGAGTCATCCCCTGTCGAGGTCCTCCATGTACGCGGTCATCCGAACCGGCGGCAAGCAATACAAGGTCGCTGCAGGCGAAAAGCTCAAGGTCGAACTGCTCGCGGCGGACGTGGGTGCCGAGGTCGTGATCGACCAGGTGCTGGCGGTCGGCGACGGCGCGGGGCTGGCCGTGGGGTCGCCGCTGGTGGCGGGCGCCACGGTGTGCGCGACCGTGCTCGGTCACGGGCGCGGTGAGAAGGTGCGCATCTTCAAGATGCGCCGGCGCAAGCATTATCAGAAGCGCCAGGGGCACCGGCAGGGGTACACCGAACTGCTGATCGGTCGGATCGCGGGCGCCCCGGGCGACGCGCCGGCCGACGGACCTGCGGCCGCGGCCTGAGGGGGCGCACGACATGGCACAGAAGAAGGGCGGCGGCTCGACGCGCAACGGCCGCGACTCCGAGTCCAAGCGGCTGGGCGTGAAGGTCTTCGGCAGCCAGGCGATCTCCGCCGGCGGCATCATCGTGCGCCAGCGGGGGACCCGGTTCCATGCCGGTCCGAACGTCGGGATGGGCAAGGACCACACCTTGTACGCGCTGATCGACGGGCGGGTGCGGTTCGCGGTCAAGGGCGCGGCCGGCCGCTCGACGGTCTGCGTCGACCCCGCCCAGTGATCCGGCCGCGGGGCCGCGCGCAGCCCCGCGCCCCGCGTCGGCCGGCCCGCCGCGCGGCCATGTGACGCCCGATCCCGGGTCGAGCACCCGCCGCCGTGCCCGCCGAGATCGACGCCCTCCTGGTCTGCACCGGGGTCGTGGCGCTTGCCGAGATCGGCGACAAGACCCAGCTGCTGTCTCTGATGCTCGCGGCGCGCTACGGGCGCCCGGTCCCGATCGTCGCGGGCATCCTGGTCGCGACGGTGGCCAACCATGCGCTCGCCGGGTGGGTGGGCGGTTGGCTCGGCGACGCGCTGCCGCAGGCGATCCTGCGCTGGGCGCTCGGCGGTTCCTTCCTCGCGATGGCCGCGTGGATGCTGGTGCCCGATCGGCTGGACGAGGCGCATACGCCGCCGGCCGGCCGGCTGGGCGTGTTCGGCGTGACGCTGGTCGCGTTCTTCCTCGCCGAAATGGGCGACAAGACGCAGGTCGCGACGGTGGCGCTCGCCGCGCGCTACGATGCGGTCGCTGCGGTCGTGGCCGGCACGACGCTGGGCATGATGGTGGCCAACGTGCCGGCGGTGCTGCTCGGCGAGCGCGTGGTCCGGCGGGTGCCGATCGTGTGGGTGCGCCGCGCCTCGGCGCTGGTGTTCGCGGTGCTCGGTGCGGCGATGCTGGCCGGCGTCGAGCTGCCGTTCTAGCAGGCCGGAGCCACGGATGAAGTTCGTCGACGAGGCGCGGATCGAGGTGATCGCCGGCAACGGTGGCAACGGGGCGGTCGCCTTCCGGCGCGAGAAGTACATTCCCAAGGGCGGCCCGAGCGGGGGCGACGGCGGCCGCGGCGGCTCGATCTGGGCCGAGGCGGACCGCAACGTGAACACGCTGATCGACTACCGCTACGCGCGGCTGCACCGTGCCCGCAACGGCGAAGGCGGTCGCGGCTCCGACCAGTACGGCAAGGGGGCCGACGACGTCGTGCTGCGCATGCCGGTGGGCACCCAGGTCTTCGACGAGGACACGGGCGCACTGCTGTTCGACCTCACGGCCCACGGCCAGCGCGTGCTGCTCGCGCGCGGTGGCGACGGCGGGCTCGGCAACCTGCATTTCAAGTCGAGCACCAACCGCGCGCCCCGTCAGCACACCCCAGGCCGCGCGGGCGAGCAGCGGCGGCTGCGTCTCGAGCTCAAGGTGCTCGCCGACGTCGGGCTGCTCGGCATGCCGAATGCCGGCAAGTCCACGCTGATCGCACGCGTCTCGAACGCACGGCCCAAGATCGCCGACTATCCGTTCACGACGTTGCACCCGAACCTGGGCGTGGTGCGCGTGGCCGACGAGAAGAGCTTCGTGGTCGCCGACGTGCCGGGGCTGATCGAGGGCGCCGCCGAGGGCGCCGGGCTCGGGCATCAGTTCCTGCGGCACCTGCAGCGCACGCGCCTGCTGCTGCACGTGGTCGACCTCTCGCCGTACGACGACGCCCGCGACCCGGTCGTCGAGGCCCGTGCGATCGTCCGCGAGCTGCGCAAGTACGACCGCGAACTGTACGAGAAGCCTCGCTGGCTGGTGCTGAACAAGCTGGACACCCTCGAGGGTGCGCCCGGCGCGAAGGGCACGCCGCGCGCCGCGTGCGTGGCCGGGTTCAAGCGGCGGTTGCGGGCGCCCGGCCCGGTGTTCGAGGTCTCCGCGCTGACCGGCGAGGGCTGCGAGGCTCTGTGCCGTGCGGTCTGGGATCACCTGGAGCGGCATCGGGACCCGCCCGCCGAGCCCGCCGACCCGCGGTTCGACCCGCCGCCTGCGGCCGCGTCGCATGCGATCGACCCCGACGCGGCGCCGCGGCCCGCCGACCTCGCCCGGTGAGCGCCGCGGTGCCGTCCTGCGTCCGCGACGCGCGACGCATCGTCGTCAAGGTCGGCTCGGCGCTGGTGACCGACGACGGGCGCGGGCTCGACCCGGCGGCGATCGATCGATGGGGGGCGCAGCTCGCGGCGTTGCGTGCGGCGGGCAAGGAGGTGGTGATGGTGTCCTCGGGCGCGATCGCCGAGGGCGTCAAGCGACTGGGCTGGGCCCAGCGGCCGCGGGCGATCCACGACCTGCAGGCCGCGGCGGCGGTCGGACAGATGGGGCTCGCGCAGGTCTACGAGAGCTGCTTTCGCACGCACGGGCTGCAGACCGCGCAGGTGCTGCTCACCCACGAGGACCTCGCCGACCGGCGCCGCTACCTGAACGCCCGCTCGACGCTGCTCACGCTGCTGCGCTGGTCGGTCGTGCCGGTGATCAACGAGAACGATACGGTGACCACCGACGAGATCAAGGTCGGCGACAACGACACGCTGGGCGCACTGGTGGCGAATCTGATCGAGGCCGACGCGCTGGTGATCCTCACCGACCAGCCCGGGCTGTTCACCGCCGACCCGCGGCGTGATCCGGGGGCGAGGCTGCTGCCGCGCGTGGTCGCGGGCGACCCGGCGCTCGAGTCGATGGCCGGCGGCGCGGGGTCCTCGATCGGTCGCGGCGGCATGATCACCAAGGTGATCGCGGCGCGGCGCGCCGCCCAGAGCGGCGCCTCCACCGTCGTGTGCTCCGGGCGCGAGCCCGACGCGCTGATTCGGCTCGCGCGCGGCGAGCCGCTGGGCACCGAGTTCGTCGCGCAGACGCCGCGGCTGGCCGCGCGCAAGCAATGGCTCGCGGGCCAGGTGCAGCTGCGCGGTGCGGTGAGCGTCGACGCCGGCGCGGTGCGCGCGCTGCGCGACGACGGCAAGAGTCTGCTGCCGATCGGCGTGCTCGAGGTGAGCGGCGAGTTCGAGCGCGGCGAACTGGTGGCGGTGCTCGGGCCCGACGGGGCCGAGCTCGCGCGCGGACTGATCAACTACGGCGCGGCGGACGCGCGCCGCATCGCGCGCCGCCCCTCGGCCGACATCGAGGGTCTGCTCGGGTTCGTCGAGGAGCCCGAACTCATCCACCGCGACAATCTGGTCCTGCGCTGAGAGCGCGCGGACCGCGCGGGGGGCCGGCGCCCGCCGAGGTCGGGCGCCGCCGGCGCCGTCCGGGGCCTGGAGGCGCCGCGGGTGCGCCGGCGCTCCATCCGACGCGCGGTGCGGGCCCGGGGACGGGCGGACCGCGGGGGGCGCGGGGGCACGCTGGCCGGCGCGGCACGATGGTGATACCTTCATTGCGCTGCTCCAACCATCGAAAGGAGGTGATCCGTGAAGAAGTGGTTCGTCGTGCTCGCCATGCTGTCCTTCGGCACGTCCGTCGCGGTCGCCTGCCCGGGCAGTTCGATGAAGGATGCCAAGGCCGATGTCCCGGTTCCGCAGCAGACGACGCCGGCACAACCGTCCTGATCCTCGCCATCACGAGCACTGCGGAGGGGAGCGTCACGCTCCCCTCCGTCTTTTCAGGGTCCGCCCGATGAGCCGCGCCGCTCGCGCGCTGCTGCTGTGCGGTGCGCTCGCCGCCGCGGCACCCGGCGCCGCGCTCGCCCAATCGCAGGCCGCCTTCGACGCCTGCGTCGAACGCCTGGGCCGCGAGGCGGTCGCGCGCGGCGTGCCCGACGCGACCGTGCGCCGCCACCTCACCGGCCTGCAGCGCGAACCGGCGGTGCTCGAGGCGCTCGACGTCCAGCCCGAGTTCCGCACGCCGCTGTGGGACTATCTCGCCGGACTGGTCGATGACGAGCGGATCGCAGACGGCCGCGCGATGCTCGACCGTTGGGGCGACGTGCTGCGCGCGGTCGCCGATCGGTACGGCGTGGACGCACCGACCGTGGTCGCGGTGTGGGGAGTCGAGAGCGACTTCGGGCGCTCGACCGGGCGCCGTCCGGTGATCCGTTCGCTCGCGACGCTGTCGTGCGAAGGGCGCCGCCAGGCGTTCTTCCGCGGCGAGCTGGTCGCCGCGCTGCGCATCCTCGCGGGCGGCCACGTCGATCCCGAGCGGTTCAACGGTTCATGGGCCGGCGCGTTCGGCCACACGCAGTTCATGCCGAGCACGTTCCTGCAGTCGGCGGTGGACTTCGACGGCGACGGTCGGCGCGATCTGGTGGACACCGTGCCGGATGCGCTCGCGTCGACCGCGAACTACCTGCGTCGTGCCGGCTGGCGTACCGGCGAGCCCTGGGGCTGGGAGGTGCGCCTGCCGGCCGGTTTCGACGCGGCTCTGGCCGGCCGAACTCAGCGCCGTCCGCTGTCCGACTGGGCGGCCCGCGGGGTCCTGCGCGTCGACGGACGTGCGCTCGAGGCGTCGGCCGCCGCGTCGGCGCTGCTGCTGCCCGCGGGGCGCACCGGACCGGCCTTCGTCGTGTTGCGCAACTTCGATGCGGTCTACGCGTACAACGCGGCCGAGAGCTACGCGCTCGCGATCGTCCACCTCGCCGACCGGCTGCGCGGCGACGGGCCGTTCGTCACACCCTGGCCCACCGACGACCCGGGCCTGTCGCGCGCGCAGCGTCGCGAGGTGCAGCGGCTGCTGCTCGCGCGCGGCTACGAGATCGGCGAGGTCGACGGCCTGATCGGTGCGGTCACGCGCCGCGCGATCCGCGACGAGCAGGCCCGGCTCGGTCTGGTGCAGGACGCTCGCGCCGGCACGCGGCTGCTCGCCGCGCTTCGGCGCGATGCCGCCGCGGCGGCGGGCGGACCGGGCACGCCCGGCACGACGCGCTGAGGGCGCGCAGCGTGCAGGCGACCGGACACGTACCGATCCCCGCGGTCAGGCTGCCGTCCGGGCGGCGCGTGCCCGCGCTCGGCATCGGTACCTGGCGGATGGGCGAGCGAAGCGGCGAGCGCACGGCCGAGGTCGCGGCGCTGCGTCGCGCGATCGAGCACGGCGCGGCACTGATCGACACTGCGGAGATGTACGCCGATGGGGGCGCCGAGCGCGTCGTCGCCGAGGCGATCCGCGGGCTGCGCGAGCGGGTGACGATCGTCTCGAAGGTGCTGCCGACGAACGCGTCGCGCCGAGGCGTCGCGCAGGCGTGCGAGCGCAGCCTGCGGCGGCTCGGGTGCGACCGCATCGATCTGTACCTGCTGCACTGGCGCGCTCGGGTGCCGCTCGCCGAGACCGTCGAGGCGTTCGAGCGGCTGAAGTCCGACGGGCGGATCGGCGATTGGGGCGTGTCCAACTTCGACGCCGCAGACCTTGCCGAGTTGGGGGGGCTGCCCGCAGGGTCGGCGTGCGCGACGAACCAGGTCTACTACGCGCTGTCGCAGCGCGGATGCGAGTTCGACCTGCTGCCGGCCATGGCCGCGTGCGGGATGCCGGCGATGGCCTACTGTCCGCTGGACGAGGGTCGGCTGGCGGATCACCCGGCGCTGCGACCGATCGCACGCGAGCTCGGTGCCACGCCCGCGCAGGTCGCGCTCGCGTGGCTGCTCGCGCCGCGCGCCGGGCGGCCGCCGGTGATCGTGATCCCGAAGACCGCCTCGGTGGCGAGGGTCGACGAGAACGTCGCCGCCGCCGCACGGCGGCTGGATGCGACGCAGCAGGCGGCGCTCGATGCCGCGTTCCCGCCACCGCGGCGCGCGACGCCGCTCGCGATGGTCTGAGGCCGCGCCCGGCGGCGCACACGCACGGTGCGCACGCGCACGGTTCCTGGGTATGCTGACGGCTCGAACGCCGACAGCGTCCACCCGCGCGAGCCGACGCCGCGCGTCAGGAAGGAGACCCGACATGACCCGCATCGACCCGCACCGCCGGCGCATCGCCGCCGCACTGGGCCTCGTCCCGCTCGCCGCCACGCTGCCCGATCCGGCCGCCGCGCAAGGCGTGGGCGGCTGGCCCAGCCGCCCGATCCGCATCCTCGTGGGCTTTCCGCCGGGCGGCCTCACCGACGCCTACGCGCGCCAGTACGGCGAGCACCTGTCGGCCCGCGTCGGCCAGCCCGTGACCGTGGAGAACCGACCGGGCGCGGGCGCGATCATCGCGCTCGAGGCCCTCGCCAAGTCGCCGGCCGACGGATACACCCTCGCGTTCACCACCAGCGGCACGGTCTGGCAGAACCGGGTGCTGTACCGCAAGCTGCCGTACGACGCCGACCGCGAGCTCACGCCGATCTCGCTGTTCCCCAGCGGCCCGCTGGTGGTCGGCATCCACGCGGCGCTGCCGCCGAAGTCGATGAACGAGTTCATCGAGTGGGCGAAGACGAACCGCGCGTCGATGGGCACCTACGCGCCCGCGTCCTACCCGCACATGGTCGCGGATACGATCAACCGCGCGCACGGCACGAAGATCGAGTCGATCCACTATCGCGGCGAGGCGCCGATGTGGATCGACGTCGGTTCGAACCAGGTGCAGATCGCGATCGGCAGCTTCCAGGCGTTCAACACGGTCGCGCAGAAGGGCCTGGTGCGACCGCTGGGCGTCACCGGCCGCTTCCGCTCACCGCGGCTGCCGGACGTGCCGACGCTGACCGAATCCGGGATGCCCGACCGGCTGGTCACCCTCGACGGCTGGCTGCCGCTGATCGCTCCGGCGGGTACGCCCGAGCCGGTGCTCGCGCGGCTGGCCGAGATCGCGCTCGACTGGGCCGAGTCGCCGCGAGCGGCGCAGCTGCGCGAGTCCTTCGCGATCCCGAACAGGCCGACCCCGCTCGCCGAGTCGCGCCAGCGCTGGAAGGACGAATCAGGAGTCTGGATCGATCTCGCGCGCCAGCTCGGCATCACGCTCGACTGACCGGCGGGCCTTCGCCGCCCGGTGGCCCGGGCGCGCGCGGACCCGGCGGCGTACGCGGCCGACGCGGTACGGGCAGCCCGCGCGGCCTACGCAGTTCACACGGGCGACGTGCGGGCCCGCGGCGGCGTGCCGGTACAATCGTGGGCCTCGCCGCGGCTCGCCGCGCGGTCGCGCCTACGCCGGCGCCCACCCTCCACACCCCGACGCCATGGCCCAGTACGTCTTCACCATGAACCGGGTGGGCAAGATCGTGCCCCCCAAGCGCCAGATCCTGAAGGACATCTCGCTGTCCTTCTTCCCGGGCGCCAAGATCGGCGTGCTGGGCCTGAACGGCTCGGGCAAGTCGACGCTGTTGAAGATCATGGCCGGCGTCGACCGCGACATCGAGGGCGAGGCGGTGCCGATGCCCGGCATCAAGGTCGGCTGGCTGCCGCAGGAGCCGAAGCTGGACGCGGACAAGACCGTGCGCGAGGAGGTCGAGTCGGCCCTGGGCAACGTGATCGACGCCAAGCGGCGGCTGGACGAGGTCTACGCCGCCTACGCTGAGCCGGACGCGGACTTCGACAAGCTCGCCGCCGAGCAGGCCGAGCTCGAGGCGATCATCGCCACGACCGACGGCAACGCGATCGAACAGCAGCTCGAGGTGGCGGCCGACGCGCTGCGGCTGCCGCCCTGGGACGCGAAGATCGGGCCGCTGTCGGGCGGCGAGAAGCGACGCGTGGCGCTGTGCAAGCTGCTGCTGTCGCGGCCCGACATGCTGCTGCTCGACGAGCCCACCAACCACCTGGACGCCGAGAGCGTCGACTGGCTCGAGCAATTCCTGCACCGGTTCCCCGGCACGGTCGTCGCGGTCACCCACGACCGGTACTTCCTGGACAACGCCGCCGAGTGGATCCTGGAGCTCGACCGCGGCCACGGCATCCCCTGGAAGGGCAACTACAGCTCGTGGCTCGACCAGAAGCAGGTGCGCCTGAAGCAGGAGGAGGCGAGCGAATCGGCGCGCCAGAAGGCGCTGAAGAAGGAGCTCGAGTGGGTGCGCCAGAACGCGAAGGGCCGCCAGGCCAAGAGCAAGGCGCGGATCCAGCGCTTCGAGGAGCTGTCCTCGTACGAATACCAGAAGCGCAACGAGACGCAGGAGATCTTCATCCCGGTCGCCGAGCGGCTGGGCAACGAGGTGATCGAGTTCAAGAACGTCCGCAAGGCGTTCGGCGACCGCCTGCTGATCGACGACTTGAGCTTCAAGGTGCCGGCCGGCGCGATCGTCGGCATCATCGGCCCGAACGGTGCGGGCAAGACCACGATCTTCCGCATGATCACCGGCCAGGAGAAGCCCGACTCGGGCGAGGTCACGGTCGGGCACACGGTCAAGCTCGCGTACGTCGACCAGTCGCGCGACGCGCTCGAGGGCGAGAAGAACGTGTGGGAGGCGGTGTCGGGCGGCGCGGACATCCTCGCGGTCGGCAAGTTCGAGATGCAGTCGCGCGCCTACATCGGCCGGTTCAACTTCAAGGGACAGGATCAGCAGAAGCGGGTCGGTCAGCTGTCGGGCGGCGAGCGCGGCCGGCTGCACCTGGCCAAGACGCTGCTCGCCGGGGGCAACGTGCTGCTGCTCGACGAGCCCTCCAACGACCTGGACGTCGAGACGCTGCGTGCGCTCGAGGACGCGCTGCTCGAGTTCGCCGGCAGCATCCTGGTGATCTCGCACGACCGCTGGTTCCTCGACCGCATCGCGACCCACATCCTCGCGGCCGAGGGCGATTCGCAATGGACGTTCTTCAACGGCAACTATCAGGAGTACGAGGCGGACAAGAAGCGGCGCCTGGGCGAGGAGGCCGCACGTCCGCACCGGCTGCGGTTCAAGCCGCTGAAGTGACCTGAGGGCGCGCGGCCGCCCGGCGGTCGCCCCCTGCGGGCCGATGCGATGGCCGCACGCCACCGCCATCACGTGTACGTCGTCGAGCTCGACGAGCGGGTGATGAACGACGGTCGCTTCGCGCGCGCCAACCCGCAGTGGGACGCGACGAAGCCCTGCGTGTACGTCGGGATGACCGGGCTCACGCCCGAGCTGCGCTTCGCCAGGCACAAGTCCGGCGCGAAGGCGAACCGGTACGTCGAGCGCTACGGGCTGCGGCTGCTGCCGCTGCTGTACGCGTACGCGAACCCGATGCCGTACGCGGCGGCCTGCGAGATGGAGGTCGAGATCGCGCAGGCGCTGCGCGATCGGGGCTTCGCGGTCTGGCAGGGGTAGGCGCGCGGCCGCCCGGCCCGCGCCCCCGCGCCCCGCCTGGCGGGCACGGCCCCGTTTGGCCGGCGGCGCGGGCCGGTGCATCATCGCCTCCTGGCCACGACCGCACCGAGGAGACCCGATGGACCACCGATGCGCCCACCGCTGGGCGTTCCCGCGCTGGGGTGCTCCCCTGGAGCGAATCGAGGAGACGTTGGCGGCACCGTCGGCTCGAGAGGTCACGGTCCGCGTGACCCATTGCGGCATCTGCCACTCGGACCTGCACATCCAGGCCGGGGGGTTCGACATGGGCGGCGGCAAGCTGTCGTCGCTCGAGCGCGCCGGCGCGACGCTGCCGCTCACGATGGGCCACGAGATCGGCGGCGAGGTGGTCGAAGTCGGGCCCGAGGTGTCGGAGGTGCGGGTCGGCGACCGCGTGGTCGTCTACCCGTGGCTGGGCTGCGGCACCTGCCCGACCTGCGCCGCGGGCGACGACCACCTGTGCAACCGGGGCGCCCGCAACCTGGGCATCCAGCTGCCGGGCGGCTACGCGGACCTGGTGCGCGTGCCGCACGAACGCTATCTGGTGCCGGTCGGCTCGCTCGACCCAGCGCGCGCGGCGACCTTCGCGTGCGCGGGCATCACCGCCTACGGCGCGATCCGCAAGCTGCCCGAGGCCGGCCCGGACGACTGGGTCGCGGTGATCGGGTGCGGCGGCGTGGGCATGACCGCGGTCGCGCTGTTGTCGGCGCTGTCGCGCGCGAAGCTGGTCGCGATCGACCCGGACCCGGCCAAGCGCGAGGCGGCGACCGGCTACGGTGCCGCGCTGACCGTGGATCCGAACGACCCGCAGGCGCTGCGCACGATCGTGCGCGGCACCGGCAACGCGGTGCTCGGCGTGGTCGACTTCGTCGGCAGCGAATCCTCCTCGGGGCTCGCGACCGCGGTCGTGCGTCGAGGCGGCACGGTGGTGATCGTCGGGCTCTTCGGCGGCGAGTTCAAGGTGCCGGTGCCGATGTTCCCGCTCAAGGCGATGGCCGTACGCGGCTCGTACGTCGCGGGGCTGAACGAGCTGCGCGAGCTGATCGCGCTCGCGCAGCGCACCCGGCTGCCGGAGATCCCGCTCACGCTGCGCCCGATGGCCGAGGTCAACCGCTCGCTCGAGGACCTCGCCGCCGGCCGCGTGGTCGGGCGCGTGGTGCTGCAGCCGTGAGCCGCCGGCACGTGGTGTCGCGCGGGCGGACATCGGCCGGCCGCCGCGGCTTCGCGATCGCCTGCGGCGCGCTCGCCGCCGGCCTCGCGAGTCGCGCCGGCGCGCAGGAGGCCCCGTGGCCGACCCGGCCGCTGACGATGGTCGTGCCGTTTCCGCCCGGCGGCGTCGCCGACCTGGTCGGTCGTCCGGTGGCCGCCGCGCTCGAGAAGCCGCTCGGGCAGCCGGTGATCGTCGAGAACAAGGCGGGCGCGGGCGGTGGCGTGGGCATGCAGCAGGTCGCCCGCGCCCGGCCCGACGGCTACACGCTGCTGATGGCGCTGTCCTCGATCTCGATCCTGCCCGAGGCCGACCGGGTGCTCGGCCGCGCGCCGATGTTCCAGCACCGCGACCTGGTGCCCGTGGCGCGCTTCACCGCCGATCCGGTGGTGCTCGCGGTGCGCTCCGAGGCGCCGTGGCGCACGGTTGCCGACTTCCTCGCCGACGCCGGCCGGCGCCCCGGGCAGATCGGTTACGGTTCGTCGGGCAACTACGGCACGATGCACGTGCCGATGGAGATGCTCGCCGGGCGTGCCGGCGTGCGGCTGCTGCACGTGCCGTACACCGGCGCCGGGCCGGCCGTGGTCGGGCTGCTCGGCGGGCAGGTCGACGCGCTCGCCACCGGCCCGTCGAGCATCGTCCAGCACGTGAAGTCCGGCCGCATCCGGGTGCTGGGCAGCTGGGGCACCGCACGGCTCGCCGCGCTGCCGGACGTGCCCACGCTGAGGGAGCTCGGCCACGAGGTCGAGTTCTCGCAGTGGGCAGGCCTGTTCGTGCCCGCGGGCACGCCCGAGCCGGTACTCGCGCGGCTGCGCGCGGCGTCACGCCAGATCCTCGACGACCCGCAGTTCCGAGCGCGGCTCGAGACGCTCGGGACGCCGCTGCAGTACCAGGACGCCCCGGAGTTCTCGCGTTTCTACGAGCGCGAGAACGACCAGCTCTCCGAGGTCGTACGGCGCATCGGCAAAGTGGAGTGAGCCCGTGCCCCGGGATCCGTAGGTGCGACGCCTGCGCGGCCGACGACGGTGCGGTGGCCTCGTGGTCGGCGTTCGCCGACGCGCGTGCGCTCGGCGCCGATCCGCGCCGGGTCGTGCTCGCCGGCGACAGCGCCGGGGGCCG
>JBIKMO010000406.1:0-3290 GCA_044359175.1 Burkholderiaceae bacterium
CCGGACCGCATCGCCCACCAGCCCGGCGACGTCGAACAGGCTGGGCACCGCGGCGAGGTTCGGCGCGTCGGTGCCGATCGCCTTGCGCAGCGTGCTCACGACGGTCTGCGTGGTCGCGAGGTTGCCCGCGTTGAGCAGAACGACGACCCGTTCGCCCGGCTGCTCGATGACCGTCATCTTCGAGAACGTCGAGACCTGGTCGACGCCTGCGTTCGTGCGCGAGTCGGACACGAACAGCAGGCCTTCGTCCAGGAGCATCGCGACGCAGTAGGTCATGACGAGCAGGTACGACCGACGCAGCGGATGGCGCCGCACCGGCGGCAGGCCGAGCGTGGCCGACCGCCGATCACTTCAGCTCCATGTACGCAGCGTGGACCGCCTCGCCCAGCCGGACGTTGTTACGCAGGAACCGCTGCAGGAACGCGTCCAGACCCACGCCATCGACGTCATCGAGCGCGCCATGCTCGAGCAGCGCGTGCATGTGAGCCGCCAGCCGGCGCGCGGTGCGGGCTGGCGCCTGCGGCAGCTCGCGCAGGTTGCGCTCCACCTCATCGAAGCAGAATCGCAGCGAGCGCGGCAGCGTGGGGTCGAAGATCAGTAGCTCGGCGACTCGCCGCGCTTCGATCGCGTCGCGATAGGTATCGCGGTAGGCCTCCAGCGAGCTGACCGAACGCAGCACCGCCGACAGCCGGTAGTGGTCGGTGAGGTCGTCGCCGCCCGGTGCGCTCGGCTGCCGCGCATGCTTCACCGACAGGATCCGTGCGGTGTTGTCCGCGCGCTCGAGGAAGGTGCCAAGGCGGATGAACTGGTAGGGCTGATCGCGGCGGATCGTCGCGAAAGTCACGCCGCGAAACAGGTGCGAGCGCTCCTTGACCCAGTCGAAGTACTCGGCGTCGGCAGGCTCCGCGCCGCCGGCGCGCTTGGCGGCAAGCTGCAGCCAGGTGTCGTTGATGTTCTCCCACATCTCGGAGGTGATCGATCCGCGGACCGCGCGCGCGTTCTCGCGGCTCGCCTCCAGGCAGTTGACGATCGACGACGGATGCGTCGGGTCCCACGCAAGGTAGCGCGCCACCTGCTCGGGCGTGGCGGGGCGGCCGGTGGCGCGAAACGGCCCCAGCGTGTCGGTGATCACCAGCGGCTCGATCGCGCTGGTCTCGTCTCCGTCGCCGGACAGCAGCGCGAGCGATGCGCCGACCTCCAGGATACGCGCCATGTTCTCGGCGCGCTCCAGGTAGCGCGACAGCCAGTACAGGTGCGACGCGACGCGCGACAGCATCTCGTTCTTCCGGTCAGGGCGCGGCCTCGAAGCCGCCGGGGGCGTCCACCACCCAGGTGTCCTTCGTGCCGCCGCCCTGTGACGAGTTGACCACCAGCGAGCCGCGCCGCAGCGCGACCCGAGTGAGTCCGCCTGGCACGATGCGGGTCTCGCGTCCCACGAGCACGAACGGGCGCAGGTCGATGTGACGCGGCGCGACGCCCTCCTCGACGAAGGTAGGGCACGACGACAGCGCGAGCGTGGGCTGCGCGATGTAGTTCTCAGGATCGGCCAGCAGCCGCACGCGGAAGTCGGCGATCTCCTGCGCGCTGCTGGTCGGCCCGACCAGCATGCCGTAGCCGCCCGCCCCGTGGACCTCCTTGACCACCAGATCCTCCAGGTGGGCGACGACATGGGCGAGATCCTCGGGCCGGCGGCACTGCCAGGTCGGTACGTTACTGAGGATCGGCTCCTCGCCGAGGTAGAAGCGGATCATGTCGGGCACGTACGGGTAGATCGACTTGTCGTCGGCCACACCGGTGCCGACCGCGTTGCAGATCGCGACATTGCCCAGTCGATACGCGGCCATCAGGCCGGGCACGCCGAGCATCGAGTCCGGCCGGAATGCGAGCGGATCGATGAAATCGGCGTCGATGCGGCGATAGATCACATCGACCCGCTTCGGACCGTCGGTGGTGCGCATGTAGACGCACGCATCCTTCACGAACAGGTCCT
The DNA here is from genome assembly GCA_044359175.1 of Burkholderiaceae bacterium. Classification (GTDB taxonomy): domain Bacteria; phylum Pseudomonadota; class Gammaproteobacteria; order Burkholderiales; family Burkholderiaceae_E; genus UBA4615. The sequence continues at coordinate 1,991 of JBIKMO010000406.1, forward strand.
GACCCTCGACCAGCTCGACCCCCATCTGCTGAGCGAGGAAGGCGTGCTCGAAGTACGCGCTGTTGAACCGGCCCGGGGTCAGGAGCACGACCGTCGGCGAATCGGTCTCGGCGGCGGCGCGCAGCGTCTGCAGCAGCAGCGCCGGATAGTGCTCGACCGGCCGCACCCGGTAGCGCCGGAACAGGTCGGGGAACAGCCGCATCATCATCTTGCGGTTGCTCAGCATGTAGGACACACCCGAAGGCACGCGAAGGTTGTCCTCGAGCACGTAGTAGGTCCCGTCGCCGTGGCGGACGATGTCCACCCCGACGATGTGCGCGTAGACGTCGCGCGGCACGCGCACGCCGATCATCGCCGTCGCGTACTGGCCGTTGGCGAGGATCTGCTGCTCGGGAATCAACCCCGCCCTCAGGATCTCCCGACCGCGATAGATGTCCGCCAGGAACCGGTTGATCGCGGTCACCCGTTGCACCAGACCCCTCTCGAGCCGGTCCCACTCGTCCGCGGCGATGATCCTCGGCACGACGTCCGATGGGATCAGCCGCTCGGTGCCGCCCTGTTCGCCGTAGACCGCAAACGTGATCCCGATGCGCCGGAAGATCAGGTCCGCCTCGGCACGCTTGGCCGCCATCTGGTCGGCCGAGATTGCTGCGAGCCAATCAGCGTAGTCGCGGTAATGCGGCCGCGGCGCGTGCGCCGCGTCGAACATCTCGTCGAAGATCCCTGGAGGGGCCGACAGCGGGGTCAGGGCGGACTCGCTCATCGTCCGAGCTTAGCAATAAACGTGCCGCGCTGGGCAGCGCCGCCGCCGGATCAGGCGCCCCGGTGGGGGCAGTCCGTCTTCGTGCAGTTCGCGTACAACGCCAGCGCGTGATCCTGAAGCGCGAAGCCGCGATCCTTCGCGATCCTCTGCTGCCGTCGCTCGATCTCCGGATCGTAGAACTCTTCGACCCGCCCGCATTGCAGGCACACCAGATGATCGTGGTGCTCCCCTTCGTCGAGTTCGTAGACCGCCTTGCCCGACTCGAAGTTGCTGCGTTTCAGGATGCCGGCCTGCTCGAACTGGGTCAGTACCCGGTACACGGTCGCCAGGCCGACGTCCTGATGCTCGGCCATCAGCTCGCGATACACGTCTTCCGCGCTCATGTGGCGGCGACGGCGGTCCTGGAAGAGCTCCAGGATCTTGAGCCGAGGCAGCGTCGCCTTCAGCCCCATGCTCTTGAGTTCGATCGGCGCAGGCACTGCGACGCTCCGGAGACGGCGCGCGACGGGGCACGCGACTCTGGCGCGTATGATACCG
>JBIKMO010000135.1:0-11612 GCA_044359175.1 Burkholderiaceae bacterium
GGCGAGGCACCGCGCGGCCTGGTCGATCGACGCGGCGTCGATCGGCGAGGTCATCCGATACCCAGGTCGCGTTCGATCTGCGCGGCGGTCTCGAGGCAGGCGGCCAGCGTGTCGCCAAGCACCGTGACGTGACCCATCTTTCGCCCTGGCCGCGGCTGCGCCTTGCCGTACAGGTGGAGCTTGGCGAGCGGATGGCGCAGCACCACCCGCCAGTCGGGCTCGACCGGCGTGGCCGCGTCGCGGAACCAGCAGTCGCCCAGCAGGTTGAGCATCACCGCCGGGCAGTGCAGGCGCACGCCGCCCAGCGGCAGCCCGGCGAGCACCCTCGCCTGCTGCTCGAACTGGCTGGTCGCACACGCGTCGATCGTGTAGTGCCCGGAGTTGTGCGGGCGCGGCGCCAGCTCGTTGACCACCAGCGCACCGTCCTCGAGCAGGAAGAATTCGACGCACAGCACGCCGCGGTAGTCGAGCCGCCGGGCGAGTCCGAGCGCGGCCTCGGTCGCCCGCTCGACGGCGGCCTGCGGCAGTCGGGCCGGCACCGCCGACACCGCGAGGATGCCGTCGCGATGACGGTTCTCGGCCACCGGCCACGCGATCGCGTGGTCGTCGAAGCCGCGCGCGACCACCACCGAACACTCGGCAGCGAGCGCGAGGCGGCGCTCGAGCACGCAGGGCACGTTGCCGAACGCCCGGAACGCATGTTGCGCGGCGGCCCGGTCGGCGACCCGCGCCTGGCCCTTGCCGTCATAGCCCAGCCGCGCGACCTTGAGGATGCCAGGGAACAGTGACGGCTCGGCGCGCTCGAGGTCCACCGCCGACCGGACCGCCAGGTACGGCGCGACCGGTACGCCGGCAGCGGCCACGAAGGCCTTCTCGGCGATCCGGTCCTGCGCGACCGCGACCGAGGCGGCATCCGGGCTGACCACCAGATCGCGCGCCAACCGCTCGAGCGCGGCCGCGGGCACGTTCTCGAACTCGGTGGTCGCGGCCCAGCAGGTCCGAGCGAGTTCATCGAGCGCCGCCGGGTCGAGGTAGTCGGCGACCACGTGGCGGTCGGCCACGGCGCCCGCCGGACTGTCGGCGCCCGGATCGAGCACGCAGACCCGGTAGCCCAGACTCTGCGCGGCCATGCAGAACATCCGGCCGAGCTGGCCGCCGCCGAGCAGGCCGAGCCACGCGCCCGGCGGCAGCGGAGGATCGGGGCGGCGCATCCGGTCAGGCCTGCGGCAGGGTCATCGCGCGCGCACCCTCGGTCTGACGCGCCCGGAACTCGGCGAGCGCCTGCGCCAGCCGCGCGTCGGTCGTGGCCAGCGTGGCGACGACGTGCAGCGCCGCGTTCGCCGCGCCGGCCTCCCCGATCGCGAAGGTCGCCACCGGGATGCCGCGGGGCATCTGCACGATCGACAGCAGCGAATCCTCGCCGCGCAGGTATTTCGAGGGCACCGGCACGCCGAACACCGGCACCGCGGTCTTGGCCGCGAGCATGCCGGGCAGGTGGGCCGCACCCCCGGCGCCCGCGATGATCGCGCGCAGTCCGCGTCGGGTCGCGCCCTCGGCGTAGGCGAACAGGTCGTCCGGCATCCGGTGCGCGGACACCACCCGGGACTCATGCGGCACCGCAAACTCGCGCAGCACCGCGCAGGCGTGCTGCATGACCTCCCAGTCGCTGCTGCTGCCCATCACCACCCCGACCCACGGGGACGCCTCGGCCATCGATCGGCTCCGCTCGAAAACTCCGATTCTAGTCCGGCCCGCCCCGGGCGCCCGGGACCGGCGCGCTTCAGTCGATCCGCTGACCGGTGAGCCTGAGCAGCGCCTCGCGGTACTTGGCCGCGGTGCGGGCGACCACCTCGGCCGGCAACGGCGGCGGTGGCGGCGACTTGTTCCACGCGGGCAGCGACTCGAGGTAGTCGCGCACGTACTGCTTGTCGAAGCTCGGCGGGGACGACCCCACCCGGTACGCATCGGCCGGCCAGAATCGCGACGAGTCCGCGGTCAGTACCTCGTCCATCAGGTGCAGCGTGCCCTGCGCATCGAGGCCGAACTCGAACTTGGTGTCGGCGATCAGGATGCCGCGCCCGGCCGCGTACTCGGCGGCACGCTGGTACAGCTCGAGCGACAGGTCGCGGATCCGAACCGCGAGCGCCTCGCCGATCGTCGCGACGGTCGCCGAGAAGTCGATGTTCTCGTCGTGCTCGCCCTGCTCGGCCTTGCGTGCCGGCGTGAAGATCGGCTCGGGCAGCCGCTCGGCCATCCGCAGCCCGGGCGGCAGCGCGATGCCGCAGACCGCGCCGCAGGCCTGGTAATCCTTCCATCCGGACCCGATCAGGTAGCCGCGGACCACCGCCTCGATCGGTACGGGACGCAACCGCTTGACGACCATCGACCGGTCGGCCACCTGATCGACCTCGTCCGGCGCGACCACCGACTCGGGCGTGATGCCGGTCAGGTGGTTCGGAACCACGTCGGCGAGGCGCTCGAACCAGAACAGCGCCATCCGGTTCAGCACCCGGCCCTTGTCGGGGATCGGTTCGTTCATCACGACGTCGAACGCCGACAGCCGGTCGCTGGTGACGATCAGCATCCGGTCGGAACCGACCGCGTAGTTGTCGCGGACCTTGCCGCGGCCGAGCAGCGGCAGCGAGTGCAGTCGGCTCTGAAAGAGGGTTCGGGACATCGGGGGATTCCGGCAGGCGCCCGGCGATGCGCTGCGGATCGCGCGGCAGGGGCGGCGCGCGAACGAGGCGCGGGCCGCCATCGTGCCACAGCTCCGGTCCGGCGAACGACGCGCGCGGCCTGCCGCGGTAGCATCCGCCGATGCGCCCCTTTCCGCTCGTCCCGGGCGACCTCGCCGCAGCAGGACTGCGCCCCGACCGGGTCGAGCGCCTGGTCGCGCTGGTCGAACGCCATGTCGCGCAGGGACGGTACCCGGGCGCGCAGATCGCGATCGCGCGGCACGGTCGGCTGCTGCTCGACGCAAGCCTCGGCATGGCGCGGCTCGGGCCTCCGCCGCGCGCCGCCGGGCCGGACACGGTGTGGTTGCTGTATTCGAACACGAAGGTCCTGGTCGCGATCGCACTCTGGAAGCTGGTCGAAGACGGCGAGCTCGGCTGGGACGACCGGGTGTCCGACCACGTCCCGGAGTTCGCACGGCACGGCAAGCGGGACGTGACCGTTCGGCAGCTGATCACCCACCAGGGCGGGTTCCCGAATGCCACGATGCCCCCGGAGGGCTGGCTTGACGCCGAAGCGATGCGACGCGCGGTGTGCGACTTCACGCTTGAGTGGACGCCGGGCTCGCGGGTGCACTACCACCCGCTGTCCGCACACTGGGCACTCGCTGTGCTGATCGAGGCGGTCACCGGGCGCGGCTTTCGCGAGCACCTGCGCGACGCGGTGATCGACCCGCTCGGCCTGGCCCGCGAGCTCTTCATGGGCCTGCCCGAATCCGAGGACGACCGCGCGGCCGACATGCACGAGCCGGTCGCCGCCGGCGGCGTGCAGGTGCTGCTGGACACCACGCGCACCACGTGGCGTCGCGGCGCAGCGCCCGGCGGCGGCGCTTACGGGACCGCGCGCGCGATGGCTGCGCTGTACCAGATGCTGTTGTGCGGCGGCGAGCTCGGTGGTCGGCGACTGCTGTCGCCGCGCACGATCGCCCACGGCCTGCTCGATCAGACCGGCGAGCGGGTCGACGAGGCGATGGGGATGGCGCTGCACCGGGCGCTCGGACCGCATCTGCGCGGCCACGGCCCGAGCACCCGGGGGCTGGGCACGCTCGCGGCGCCGGATGTGTTCGGACACGGCGGCGTCGGATCGTCGTACTGCTGGGCCGACCCGCGCTCGGGCGTGTCGTTCGCCTACGTGACCAACTGCCGTGTCCCGGACCCGTGGCACTCGCAGCGGCTCGACCGGATCGCCAACCTGATGCACTCCGCGCTGCCCTGATCGGCCGCAACCGGCGGGTCGCGGCGCGACGCGGCGCTCAGAGCCGGCCCTTGGCCCAGCCCAGGCCGGCGCGCGTGCCGGCGCGGGGCCGGTATTCGCAACCGACCCAGCCGGCGTAGCCGAGCGCATCGAGCAGTTCGAACAGGTACGGGTAGTGGATCTCGCCGACGTCCGGCTCGTGCCGGCCGGGCACGCCGGCGATCTGCACGTGGCCCACCCGCGGCAGACCCTCGCGCACGTGGGTCGCGAGGTCGCCCTCCATGATCTGGCAGTGGTAGAGATCGAGTTGCACCCGCAGGTTCGGTGCGCCCACCGCATCCAGCAGCGCGTGCGCCTGCGCCTGCGAGGTGAGGAAGTAGCCTGGGTTGTCGCGGGTGTTCAGCGGCTCGATCAGCAGCGTGATGCCGTGCACTGCGCAGCGGCGCGCGGCCTCGCGCAGGTTGGCCACCGCGGTCGCGTGCCAGTGCGCAGGGTCGGCGCCGTCGGGCATCCGCCCGGACATCGCGTGCAGGTTCGGGCAGCCGAGCGCGAGCGCGAAGTCGATCGCGCGATCCACCCCGTCCAGGAACTCGGCCTCGCGACCGGGTACCGCCGCGAGGCCGCGCTCGCCGGCGTCGAAGTCGCCTGGGACCGTGTTGAACAGCACCTGGCGCAGCCCGTGGCGCGCGAGCTCGGTGGCGAGTGCGGCTGGCGGGTGCGCGTAGGGGAACAGGAACTCGACCGCGCGGAAGCCGTCCTTGGCCGCGGCACCGAAGCGCTCGAGGAAGGGCAGCTCGCCGTACATCGTCGACAGGTTCGCGGCGAAACGCGGCATCGGGTCTCCGGATCGTGAGGGGCACGCCGGCCCGGCACGACAGCGTACCGCAGGCGCTCGCCCCGGGCCGCGCGCGGGGTCGACGCTACTGACAGCTCGCGGCGGCCCCGATCCGTATGCACGGCCGCCCGTCGGGAGTCGTGAGCACGGCACCGCCGCCGGACAGCGGGCGGCCCCCGGCATCGAAGCAACCGGCGGCGCCGCAGGTCGGCAACGCAATCGGCGGCCCGCCCGGTTCGCCTGGCCCGGGAACCGCGATACGCGGGATGCGAGCCGGCACGGGCTCGACCGGCGGCTCGGCCCCGATGCGCGGGACGGCCGGGAGCACGGGCGCACCGCGCAACCGGCGCGCGTCGACCTCGCGCTCGGTGCGCTCGATCGGTTCGATCCGTTCGGTGCCTTCGATGCGGTCGATGGGCGCGATCGCTCGGTCCGACGGCCCGCCCGGCCGCACCGGCGCCGGGCTCGACGCGGGCAGCTCCGGGGCGGCGAGGACCGGTCTCGTTTCGGCCCGGGCGGCGAAGCCCGCCGCGGCCAGCAGCACGGCCGCAAGCGGCACCGCCGGGGTCCGCCTCACTCGAGCACCGCGGGCAGGTTCACGAAGCCGCGGAAGCGCACGCGCCTGTCCCGCCGTGGCGGTGCGGCCGGCTCCAGCCGGGGACGGCGCGCGAGCAGCCGGCCGATCGCGATCCGCGCCTCCATCCGCGCGACGTTCATGCCGGCGCACGCATGGTCGCCCTGGCCGAACGCGAGGTGCCGGTTCGGGCGGCGCCCGACGTCGAACCGGTCGGGATCCTCGAACTGGGCCGGATCGCGGTTGGCCGCACCGATGCACAGCGTGACGAACGTGCCGGCACCCACCTGCCGCCCGCCGATGTCGACCGGCGCGGTCAGCTCCCGGTTGTTGAACTGCAGCGGGCTCTCGTAGCGAAGCATCTCCTCGATCGCCAAGGGCAGCAGCGACGGGTCGGCGCGCAGCCGACGCTGTTCCGAAGGGCAGCGCATCAGCGCGTGCAGCCCGTTGCCGATCAGGTTGGTCGTGGTCTCGTGCCCCGCGTTCAGCAGGAAGATGCAGTTGTGCAGCAGTTCGCGCTCCGACAGCCGCTCGCCGCCGACCTCGCCCTGGATCAGCCGGGTGAGCACGTCCTCGTCCGGGTCGAGCGGACGGGCGCGCCGATCCGAGATCAGGCCGCGCAAGTAGGCGACGAAGTCGGTGACCGCGCGGTTGCCGGCCTCGAGCATCGCCGCGGTCGGCGCAGGCTCGAGCGCGGCGAGGATCGCGAGCGACCAGCCGCGCAGCGGCCCGCGGTCCTCCCGCGGGAACGACAGCAGGTTGCCGATCACGTCGACCGGGATCGCGGCGGCGAAGTCCTCGATCAGGTCGACCTGCGATCGTCCGGCGACCGCATCGAGCAGACCGTCGACCAGCGCGGCGACGCCTGGCTCCATCCTCGCGACCGCCCGCTGGTTCACCGCTCCGAGCAGCAGCCGCCGCACGCGCGTGTGCGCCGGCGGATCGTTGAACACCAGGCTGCTGGTGTGGTGCTCGTAGAGCGGCGAGTCACCGAAGCGCGGCGCGAACGCGCGGGTCTTGTCGGAACTCGCACACGACAGCCGATACACCGCCACCAGGTGGTCGTAGCGGGTGAGGAACACGCTGCCGTCGGCGAGCATCCTCACCGGATCGTGGGTTCGCAACGCGCGGTAGGTCGGGTACGGGTCGTCGTAGAACGCCAGCGGCAGCGACGAGAGTTCGAAGTCGCGGGCGGCGCGGGCATCGTCGGCGATCGGATCCATCGGTGCGAGCCCCGCTCAGGGCGACGCGTCCGGGCGCGCCTCGGCGGCTGCGCGCGCGCGCAGCGCCCGGGTGGTCGTTCCCGGACCGCGAGGCGACCACCCGGGGGGCGCGAACAGGTAACCGGCCACCTCGCGCAGCCCGCGCGCCCCGCGCAGGTCGCGCACCAGCGCGACCCACTGGAAGAATGCGATCCGCAACGGATTGACCGTGCGCAGCGGCACCACCAGCCCGTAGCGGCACGGCAGGTCGTCGCGCTCGGGCACGTAGGTGCCGAACAGACGGTCGAAGACCAGCAGTACCCCGCCGTAGTTGGCGTCCAGGTACTCGAGGTTCGCCGCATGGTGCACTCGGTGCGCCGAAGGCGTGTTCAGCACGCCCTCGAGCGGGCCGAGCTTGGGGCACCAGGCTGCGTGGATCCAGAACTGGTACAGCAGGTTCAGCGTGAACGCGGCGGCGATCGCCGCCGGCGGAAAGCCGAACCACGCCAGCGGCAGGAAGAACAGCAGCGTGCCGCTGATCCGACCGGTCCAGCTCAGCCGGTAGGCGGCGCTCAGGTTCAGCTGGTTCGGGCTGTGGTGCACCGCGTGGCTCAGCCAGAACCAGCGGACCCGGTGCGCCGCGCGGTGATAGGCGTAGTAGCAGAGCTCGACGCCGAGAAAGAGCAGCACCCAGGTCCACCACGCGTCGAGCGGCAGCGTCCAGAGCCGGTGCTCGTACAACCAGAACCCGCCCGGCATCGCGACCGCGAGCGGTACCGCCTCGAGCAGCCGGCGACCCACCGCCACCGCCAGCGAGGCGAGCGACTCGCCCCAGTCGTATCCCCGCTTGAGCCACGTGAGCACCGCGCCCTCGATCAGCGCCGCCGCGAGCGCGAGCAGGAAGGCCGCGATCAGCGCGGATCGCAGCAGCGACACCGTGGTCGGATCCATCGGCGCATCCTGCCCTCAACGGTGCCCGGCACGCAACCGCGCGGGCCGCTCCGGGGCCCGGCGGGGCTCAGACCACGGTCTGAGCGAGCTCGCCCGAACGGTAGCGCTCGACCATCGTGCTCAGCGGCGCCACGCCGATCCTCGAACCCTGGCCCGCACACCCGAACTGCGTGTACCGCTGCACGCAGATCCTTCGGGCCGCGTCGCGAGCGGGTTTGAGGTACTCGCGCGGGTCGAACTTGTCCGGATGCTCGGCGAAGAACTTGCGGATCGCGCCGGTCATCGCGAGCCGGATGTCGGTATCGATGTTGATCTTGCGCACCCCGAACTTGATCGCCTCCTGGATCTCCTCGATCGGCACGCCGTAGGTCTCCTTCATCGCGCCCCCGTACAGGCGGATCTCCTCGAGCAGCTCCTGCGGCACCGAGGACGAGCCGTGCATCACCAGATGGGTGTTCGGCAGGCGGCGGTGGATCTCCTTGATCCGAGAGATCGCCAGGATGTCGCCGGTGGGCTTGCGCGAGAACTTGTAGGCGCCGTGGCTGGTGCCGATCGCGATCGCGAGCGCATCGACCTGCGTCCGGCGCACGAAGTCGGCCGCCTGCTCGGGGTCGGTCAGCAGCTGCTCGCGGGTCATCGTGCCCTCGGCGCCGTGGCCGTCCTCCTTGTCACCCTTCATCGTCTCCAGCGAGCCCAGGCAGCCGAGCTCGCCCTCGACCGTGACGCCCACGGCGTGCGCCATGTCGACCACCTTGCGCGTCACCTCGACGTTGTAGTCGTACGTGGCGATGGTCTTGCCGTCCTCCTGCAGCGAGCCGTCCATCATCACCGAGGAGAAGCCCAGGTCGATCGCCCCGCGGCAGATGGCCGGCGACTGGCCGTGGTCCTGATGCATCACGATCGGCACCTTCGGGTAGGTCTCGATCGCGGCCTGGATCAGGTGCTTGAGGAATGCCTCGCCGGCGTATTTCCGCGCGCCTGCCGAGGCCTGCATGATCACCGGCGCATCCACCTCGGCCGCCGCCGACATGATCGCCTGGACCTGCTCCAGGTTGTTGACGTTGAAGGCCGGGATCCCGTAACCGTTCACGGCGGCGTGATCGAGCAGCTGGCGCATCGAAACGAGGGGCATCGTCGTTCTCCCGTGTGGACTTCGGCACAGCTCCGGCGCTGGTGCGGCCACGCCCGGAGCTCTGCGAAAGTCCCTCGGGCGCGATTATGCTCCGACGCGCGGCGGGCTCCGCGGCATAACCGCACGGCCCCGACCGGCGGCGCGGCCAGCGGACCCCGGTGGCGTCCGCCCGCGGCGTCAGGCCGGGCCCAACGGCGCCCGCTACGCGTGCTCGCCCACCCGGACGATCTTCAACGTGTTGGTGCCACCGCTCTTGCCGATCGGCGAGCCGATGGTCATCAGCACCAGGTCGCCGCGCTGCACGATGCCCAGATCGAGCAGCTTCTGCTCGGCCTCGAGCAGCAGGTTCTCTCGGTCGGACGCGCGGAAGGTCATCAGCACCGGATGCACCTCCCGGTACAGCGCCATCCTGCGCCGGCTGCCCTCCTCCGGGGTCAGCGCGTAGATCGGCACGCCCGAGTCGAGGCGCGACATCCACAGCGCGGTCGAGCCGGACTGCGTGAGCGACGCGATCGCCTTGACCTTCATGTGCGCCGCGGTGAACAGGGCCGCCATCGCGATCGCCTGGTCGACTCGGTGGAACGTGCGGTTCAGGAACTCCTTGTCGAGCGCGAACGAGCCGGAGCGGTCCGCCTCGTCGCACACCCGGGCCATCGCCGCGACGGTCTCGACCGGGAAGCGCCCGGCGGCGGTCTCGGCCGAGAGCATCACCGCGTCGGTCCCGTCCAGCACGGCGTTGGCGACGTCCGAGACCTCGGCGCGGGTGGGCACCGGCGACTCGATCATCGACTCCATCATCTGCGTGGCGGTGATCGTCAGCTTGTTCAGATCCTTCGCCATCCGGATCATCCGCTTCTGCAGCGCCGGGACCGCCGCATCGCCGACCTCGACCGCCAGGTCGCCGCGGGCGACCATGATCCCGTCGGACGCCTTCAGGATCTCCTCGAGGTTGCCGATCGCCTCGAACCGCTCGATCTTCGCGATCATCAGCGACCGGCCGCCGGCAGCCCGGGACAGCTCACGCGCCATGTACATATCGGACGCGTTCTTCGGGAACGAGACCGCAACGAAGTCCGCCTCGAACGCCACCGCGGTCTTGATGTCGTCCATGTCCTTGGCGGTCAGCGCCGGGGCCGACAGCCCGCCGCCCTGCCGGTTGATGCCCTTGCGGTTCGACAGCACGCCGCCCAGCGTGACCGTCGCCTCGATCCTGCGCTCGGTGACCCGGTCCACCTGCATCAGGATCCGACCGTCCGACAGCAGCAGCGTGTCGCCCGGCTTCACGTCGTTGACCAGGTCCTTGTAGTCGAGCCCGACCCGGGTCTCGTCGCCGAGCTCACAGTCGAGGTCGAAGGTGAAGCGGTCGCCCTCGACCAGCGTCACCTTGCCCGCGCCGAACTTGCCGATCCGGATCTTCGGGCCCTGCAGGTCGGCCAGCACGCCGATGTCCCGGCCCAGCCGCACCGCGACCTCGCGCACCCGCCGCACCACGTCCGTGTGCTCGGCGGACGTGCCGTGCGAGAAGTTGACCCGCACCACGTTGACCCCGGAGAGGATCATCTTCTCGAGCACCGCGGGCTCGGAGGACGCCGGGCCGAGCGTGGCGACGATCTTCGTGGCGCGCGGGATGGTCATCGGCGGATGCGTGAAGCGGTCGAGGGTCGCATTGTCCAACAATTCGCCGCCGGACGATCGGGGCAATTGATCCAGGTCAAGTGATCGCGGGCGGCGGACGCTGGTGCGACCGCCCCGCTGGCTACCATCGTCCGGTCGTCGTACCGCCCCGTCGAGGCCGCGTGCCGCCCGCCTGCAGCGAACCGTTCGCCCATGTCGACCAGCCCGACGAGCTCGCCGCGATCGCGCGCGAGCTGCCGTCGCGCGACATGCGGCGCCTCGAGACCGTGATGACCGTGGACGGCGTGCACTGCGCGGCCTGCGTCTTCGCGATCGAGGATGCGCTGCGCGGCGCAGCGGACGAGGTCTCGGTCAACGCCGCCTCGCGCCGCGTACGGGTGGTGTTCAGGCCGGACGCGCACCCGCTGTCCGAGCTGATGACGCGCATCGCACGCCTGGGCTACCGGCCGCGACCGCTCGCCCGCCGCGCGCTCGCCGGCGCCGAGGCCGCCGGCCGCCGCACGGCGCTGTGGCGGATGCTGGTGGCGGTACTGTGCATGATGCAGGTGATGATGTACGCGTGGCCGCGCTACGTCGCCGGTGCCGGCGAGATGCCTGCCGACCTGTGGCGCGTGCTGGTCTGGGCCGAATGGATGCTGACCGTCCCGGTGCTGGTCTTCGCGTCCTGGCCGTTCCTGCGCGGCGCAGGGTACGACCTGCGCAACCGCCGCATCGGGATGGACGTGCCGGTTGCGCTCGGCATCATCGTGATGTTCGTCGCCTCGAGCGTCGCTGCGGCCGGCGGCGAGGAGGTCTGGTTCGATTCGCTGACGATGTTCGTCGCCTTCCTGCTGGTCAGCCGGTGGCTGGAGGCGAGCGCCCGCGAGCGCGCGCTCGGCGGTCTCGCCGACCTGCTCGCACGGCTGCCCGATACGGTCGATCGTCTGGAGCCCGACGGCACCGTGCGTGAGGTCACGCTGCGGACGCTGCGCATCGGCGACCGCGTGCGGGTCTCGGTCGGCCAATCGGTGCCGGCCGACTCGGTCGTCGAGTCCGGCGCCTCGCACGCCGACGAGTCGCTGCTCACCGGCGAGAGCGCACCGATTCCGAAACGTCCCGGGGATGCGGTCGCCGCAGGCAGCCTGAATCTCTCCGGCCCGCTCGTCGTGCGGCTGCAGCGGGCCCCGGGCGAGTCTCGGCTCGCCGAGATCGTCGCACTGATCGACGCCGCGTCCGCGTCGCGGCCCCGGCTCGCCCGGCTCGCCGACCGGATCGCCGGGCCGTTCCTCGTCGCGGTGATGGTCCTCGCGGCAGCAGCGTGGGTGGGCTGGCAGTTCATCGACCCGACCCGAGCGCTGTGGGTCGCAGTGTCCGTGC
>JBIKMO010000407.1:0-3284 GCA_044359175.1 Burkholderiaceae bacterium
GTCGAGGACTTCGCCCTCGCAGAACATCAGCGAGCCGGTGCGGTGGACGCAGCGTCCGATCGCGCGCAGCCGCCCGGTCGCCGGCCGCAGAAAGGTGGTCTTCATCTCGATCGTCACCGAACGCTGTGGCGCGTCCGGGTCGGTCGTGTGCGCCGAGCGGCCGGCCACCGACAGCGCAGCATCCAGCACTGCCATCAGCACGCCGCCATGGGCGACGCTGCCGGAGTTGCACAGCTCCGGGCGCACCTCGAGCTCGATCTGCACGCCCTGCTCGTCCAGCGCGACGATGCGCGCACCCAGGTGCTCGAGGAACGGGATCGTCCGGTACCGGACCGGGGTCTCGGTCATACCGCGGTCACTCCACCGTCGACCGCGAGCACCTGCCCGGAGATGTGCTTGCCGGCGTCGGAGGCGAACAGCACCGCCGCGCCCTTCAGGTCCTCGTCGTCGCCCAGTCGCTGCAGGGGTGCGGCCGCCTTGAGTTCGGACTCCATCTGGGCGAGCAGCCCGCGCGTCATCTTCGACGGGAAGAACCCAGGGGCGAGCGCGTTGACCGTGATGCCGTACGGCCCCCATTCGCCGGCCAGCGCCCGCACGAAGTTGACCAGGCCGCCCTTGGTCGTGTTGTAGGCGATCATCTTGTGGCTGTTCGGGGGGTTGCCGCGCAGTCCCGCGATCGAGGCGACCACGATGATCCGGCCTCGACGGCGCGGGATCATCGATCGCTTGCCGATCGTCTGCGTGAGCAGGAAGACGCCGGTCAGGTTCAGGTTGACGAGCTTGAGCCACGCCTCGAGCGGATAGTCCTCGGCCGGCGCAGCCCAGTTCACGCCGGCGTTGTTGACCAGGATGTCGACGTCGCCCAGGCGCTGCAGCGCCGCGTCGGCGAAGGCGGCGATCGACTCCGGACGGCTCTGGTCGGAGGCGATCGCCGAGGCGGCGATGCCCTGCGCCTGCAGCCGTTCGACCGCCGCGTCGAGCTCGTCCTGCCTGCGCGCCGTGATCAGGACTTCGGCGCCCATCTCGCCCAAGCCCTCGGCGATCTGGAATCCCAGCCCGCGCGAACCACCGGTGACGATCGCCTTGCGGCCCGAGAGGTCCAGGTTCTGCTTGACGGCCATCGTGCGTCCCGGTGTCGCGGTGTCAGAACCACGCGTCGCGCATGTCGAGCGGGGTGGTGTCGATCGAGTCCAGCAGGTCGAGCATCGGGCTGGTCTTCGGCAATTCCCAGCGGAAGAAGTACCGGGCCGCCTGATGCTTGCCCGCGTAGAAGTCGGCATCGTGCACGGCGGTGGGCGCGTTCATGTGCGCGACCATCGCCTGCTCCAGCCACTGCCAGGCCACCACGACGTGTCCGAACGCCTCGAGGAACACGGTGGCGTTGGCGAGTGCGACCCGCGGATCGCCGACCGCGTGCAGCCGTCGCGCGGTCGCGAACACCCGGGATGCCGCCGCTGCGAGACCCCGGCCCATCGCCGCGAGCTCGTCACCGTCCGGGCTGCCCGCGAGCGCGGCGGCACGGCCCGCCGCCGCCTCGACTTCGCCGGAGAACAGCATCGCAGCCCGCCCCTGCCCGATCACCATCTTGCGGCCGAGCAGGTCCAACGCCTGAATGCCGTGCGTACCTTCGTGGATCGGATTGAGCCGGTTGTCCCGGTAGAACTGCTCGACCGGGTAGTCGCGCGTGTAGCCGTAGCCGCCATGCACCTGGATCGCGAGATCGTTCGCCTCGAGGCACCATTGCGACGGCCAGCTCTTGACGATCGGCGTCAGCAGCTCGAGCAGCCACCTCGCGCGCTCTCGCGCTGCGTCGTCGCCGGTGCGCTCGTCATCGACCAGCCGCGCGCAGTACAGGCATAGCGCGAGCCCGCCTTCCGCGTACGCCTTCTGCGCGAGCAGCATCCGCCGAACGTCGGGATGCTCGACGATCGGAACCTGGGGCGAGTCCGGGTCCCGGGCGTGCACGGGCCGTCCCTGCGGCCGCGACCGCGCGTATCCGAGCGCGTGCAGGTAGCCGGCGTAGCCCAGGCACGCCGCCCCGAGGCCCACGCCGATCCGTGCCTCGTTCATCATGTGGAACATGCACGCGAGTCCCTGGCCGGTCTCGCCGACCAGCCAGCCGACCGCACCCGCCTCCCCGCGCGGCCGCCAGCGGCCTTCGCCGAAGTTCAGCAGGCAGTTCGTGGTGCCGCGGTAGCCCATCTTGTGGTTCAGCCCGGCGAGCACCACGTCGTTGCGTTCGCCGGGCGATCCGTCGTCATCGAGCAGCCGCTTGGGCACCAGGAACAGCGAGATCCCCCGCGTACCCGAGACCAGCCGGCCGTCGCCGTCCGGAATCTTGGCCAGCACCAGATGGACGATGTTCTCGGCCAGATCGTGATCGCCGCCCGAGATCCACATCTTGCTGCCGAACACGCGGAAGCTGCCATCGGGCCGAGGCTCGGCGCGGGTCCGCACGTCCGACAGCGACGAGCCCGCCTGGGTCTCGGACAGGCACATCGTGCCGTAGAAGCGACCGGACAGCAGGGCCGGCACCCAGCGGGCCTGCTGCTCGGGTGATCCGTGCGCAAGGAGCAGGTTGGCGTTGGCCTGCGTGAGGAAGGGGTAGCCGACCGCGGCGATGCTTGCGGCGTTGAACCACGCGAAGCAGGCCTTCGCCACTACCACCGGCAGCTGCATGCCGCCGTGTTCGGTATCGTTCGCGGCCGCGAGCAGACCGGTCGCGTTGAACACCGCGAGCGCCGCGGCCAGCTGAGGCGGCGTGTGGACCCGCTCACCATCGAATCGGGGCTCCTGCAGGTCGAGCAGCCGGTTGATCGGCGCGAAGTGCTCGGTGGCCACCCGGGCGGCCAGCGCGAGCGCGGCGTCGAAGGTCTCGCGGGAATGCTCGGCGTGCCGGGGCCGCTCGCACAGCCGCTGCACGTGGAGCCACTCGTAGAGCAGAAACTCCAGGTCGCGGGTCCTGAGCAGCGCGCCGGACACGTCAGGCGATCTCGAACAATCCTGCTGCGCCCATGCCGCCGCCAACGCACATCGTGACCACGCCCAGCTTCGCGCCCCGACGGCGCCCCTCGATCAACAGGTGGCCGGTGAGACGCTGACCGGACACGCCGTAAGGGTGACCTACCGCGATCGCCCCGCCGTTCACGTTCAGCCGCTCGTCATCGATACCGAGGTGATCGCGGATGTAGAGCACCTGGACCGCGAACGCCTCGTTCAGTTCCCAGAGATCGATGTCCTGAACCTTCAGCCCGTGACGCCGGAGCAGCTTGGGTACCGCGAAC
>JBIKMO010000408.1:0-3271 GCA_044359175.1 Burkholderiaceae bacterium
CACCGGCACGTGCGGGATGACGTGATCCACCAGGTGCGCCGCCGTCTGCGACATGCGCCGCGCGCCGCACGACGGACAGAACCCGCGCCGCTTGCAACTGAACGCCAGCAGCGTGTCGTGGCCGCACTCGCCGCAGCGCAGCCGCAGGAAGCCGTGCGCCAGGATGCCGCACTGCAGGAACGCGTCGAACTCGTCCTTGACGAACCGCGGCAGCTGCGAACCGGTGCTGCCCTCGGTGTGCGCGATGAAGTCGGCCGCATGCTGCTGCACCAGCCGATACAGCGTGGTCTGCTCCGGTCGGTGGCGCGCGTAGTGCAGTGGCACGCCGTCGGGCGCGCGCGATGCGGTGTGATCGCCGGATGGACCGTGATGGCGGGCGCCGGACAGCCCGGCGCCACCTCCCCCGCCGTTGACACCGCCCCGCCCGGCCCCGGATACTCGCCCGGAACCGAATCCGAATTCACATTCGGGGATCGACCCCGCCGACGCCCATGTCCATCCACCAACTCCTGGCGAACGCGGCGCAGGCCTTCGCGGGCGCGACCGCGGTCCGGCACCTGGGGCGCTCCGTCGACTGGCGCACGCTGCGCGGCCGCGTCGCGCGCCGCGCAGCGCGCCTGCGCGCCTCGGGCGCGAAGCCCGGCGACCGGGTCGCGGTGCTCGCCGCGAACGTGCCGGAGCACCTCGAGGCGATGCTCGCGGTGCCCTGGGCGGGCCTCGTGCTGGTGCCGCTCAACACGCGCCTGAGCCAGGCCGAGCAGCGCTACATCCTCGGCCACGCGGCCTGCGGCCTGCTGCTGCACGACGAGCGCAACGCGGCACGCGCCCGGGCGCTGGCCGCGGAGCCGGGCGGCCCGCCGGCGGCGATGCTCGATCCGATCGGCACCTGGGGCCAGCCGGGCGACGCGCTGCTCGACGCGCCCGAGGCGCCGTTCGTGCCGGCCGCCCCGCGCACCGCGGCGGCGCTCGTCTACACCGGCGGCACCACCGGCACGCCCAAGGGCGTGGAGCTGTCGCACGAGGCGCTGCTGCTGCAGGCGCTCGCCGCGAAGGACAACTTCAGCCTGGACGAGTCGACGGTCTTCGCGCACACCGCGCCGATGTTCCACGTGGCCGACCTCACCGCCGGCCTGGGCGTGACCGCGGCCGCCGGCCGGCACTGCTTCCTGCCGGAGTTCTCGCCGCCGGCGCTGCTGGACCTCGTCGAGCACGAGGGCGTCGACGTGGCCATCCTGGTGCCGACGATGATCGTCGCGACGCTGGACGGCGCGCGCGACCGGCCGGAGGTGGTGCGGCGGCTGCGCAGGATCCTGTACGGCGCCGCGCCGATCCAGGAGCCGGTGCTGCGCCGGCTGATGCAGGCCGCGCCCGACGTGGAGCTGATCCAGGTCTACGGGCAGACCGAGGTGGGCGGCGCGTGCACGGTGCTGCCGGCGCGCTGGCACGTGCTGGACGGCCCGCGCGCGGGCAAGCTCGGGTCCGCCGGCCGCGTGCTGCCGGCGTTCTCGGTGCGCATCGCCGACGCGGCCGGGCGCGAGCTCGCCTGCGGCGAGGTCGGCGAGATCCAGGTGAGCGGGCCGGGCGTGATGAGCTCGTACTGGAACGATCCCGCGCTCACCGCCGAGACGCTGCGCGGCGGCTGGCTGGCCACGGGCGACCTCGGCTCGATCGACGCGGACGGGTTCGTGACCGTCGTCGGCCGGCTGAAGGACATGATCATCACCGGCGGCGAGAACGTGTTCGCCGGCGAGGTGGAGAGCGCGCTGATGTACCACGACGCGGTGCAGGCCGCGGCGGTCATCGGCGTGCCCGACGCGCGCTGGGGCGAGTCGGTGCACGCGGTGGTCGTGCTCAGGCCGGGCCGCAGCGCGTCCGCCGAGGAGCTCGTCGCGCACTGCCGCGAGCGCATCGCGCACTACAAGTGCCCGCGCGGCGTGAGCTTCCGCGAGGGCGCGCTGCCGCTGAGCGGCGTGGGCAAGGTGCGCAAGGTCGACCTGCTGCGCGAGTGGCAGGCCGCGAACGGCCCCGGAGACGCCCGATGATCGAGCCCGTGCGCAGCGCGCCGTTCCGCGAGGAGCACGAGATCTTCCGCGAGCAGGTGCGCCGCTTCGTGCAGGCCGAGGTCGCGCCGCACCACGCGCGCTGGGAGCGCGAGGGCGCGGTGGACCGCGAGCTGTGGCGCCGGGCCGGCGCGCAGGGGCTGCTGTGCCCCGACCTGCCCGAGGCGCTCGGCGGGCCCGGCGGCGACTTCCTGCACGGCGCGATCGTCATCGAGGAGATGGCGCGCGAGGGCTTCTCGGGCCCGGGCTTCTTCATCCACTCCGAGATGGTGGCCCCGTACCTCGTGCACTTCGGCACCGCGTCGCAGCAGCGGCGCTGGCTGCCGGCGATGGCGAGCGGCGAGGCGATCGGCGCGATCGCGATGACCGAGCCCGGCGCGGGCAGCGACCTGCGCGGCATGCGCACGACCGCCACGCGCGAGGGCGGGCGCTGGCGGCTGCGCGGGCAGAAGGTGTTCATCTCCAACGGCCAGCTCGCCGACCTCGCGGTGGTCGCGGCCAAGACCGACGCGGGCGCGCGCGACAGCGTCACGCTGTTCCTGGTGGACACGCGCTCGCCCGGGTTCCGCCGCGGGCGCAACCTGGACAAGCTCGGCGTGCACGCGCAGGACACCTCGGAGCTCTTCTTCGACGACGTCGAGCTGCCCGACGACTGCGTGCTCGGCCGGCCGGGCGACGGCTTCCGGCAGCTGATGCACGGCCTGGCGCGCGAGCGGCTCGCGATCGCGGTGTCCTGCCAGGCGAAGGCCGAGGCCGCGCTCGCGTGGACGGTCGACTACGTCGGCCAGCGCGAGCTGTTCGGCACCACGCTGGGCGCGATGCAGCACACCCGCTTCCGGCTCGCCGAGCTGCAGACCGAGGTCGCGGTGGGCCGGACCTTCGTCGACGACGGGCTGTGCCGCCACCAGCGCGGCGAGCTCGACGCGACGCGCGCGGCGATGGCCAAGCTCTGGGTGACCGAGATGCTGGGCCGCGTGGTGGACGCGTGCCTGCAGATGCACGGCGGCTGGGGCTACATGCGCGAGATGCCGATCGCGCGCGCGTGGGTGGACGCGCGGATCGAGCGCATCCTCGGCGGCAGCAACGAGGTGATGAAGGAGATCGTCGCGCGCGCGGTCACCGGCGGGGCGCGCCCCGCCTGAGCGGCGCGGCCTCGTCGCCTCGCGCGGCCGCAGCGCGTTTCGCAGCGCGTTTCGCAGCGCGGTTCGCAG
>JBIKMO010000409.1:0-3266 GCA_044359175.1 Burkholderiaceae bacterium
GAAGCGGTCCCCGAGCAGCCCGGCGAGCGCACCGAGACCGAACGCGCCGGCATACCACACCGGATTCAGCAGCGATGGCCGTGCGCCGAGGTCGTGCAGCCGCTCGCGGGTCCAGGCGAGGTGGTCGCCCTCCTCGGCCGCCGCGCGCAGGAGGAACGCCCTCAGCTCGGGCGCGGACGTCGTCGCCGCCTGGCCCTCGTACAGCGCCTGCGCGCAGACCTCGCCGACGTGGTTCACGCGCATCAGCGCGCCCGACAGGCGCCGCTCCTGGTCGGTCAGCGCAGTGTCGCCCGGGGCGTCGGCCGCCCGGACCGGGCTCGGTCGGCTCGCGCCAGGGGCAGCGGCGACGGTGGCCAACGCCCGGCCGACGCCCGCCAGCAGCGGGTCGAGCAGACTGGGGCGTCGCAGCGGCACCACGGATTCACGCATCAGCGCATTGTACGGAGACCCAGCGACCGACGGGCGTCCGACGACCGGACGAAGCACCGTCGGCAACGGCAGCCGCGATGTTGTGACGAAGCCACAGCCGGACCGACGGTCTCCCGTTCGCGAACCGCTTTTCCTTTGCCGCCGTGAACTTTTTGGCGAGAATGGACCCAACTTCCGGCCGAAGAGTGTTCTCGGGGAGTTGGGGTGCCGGGCTTGCCGGGCGCCTGTGGAATCCAGAAACCTAGGAGATTGATCAATGAAGAAATCGCTTCTCGCAGTGGCTGTTGCGGCCGCCCTGCCTGCGCTGGCGCAGGCCCAGTCGTCGGTCACGCTGTACGGCATCCTGGACGCGTCCGTCGAGTACTCGAACGACGAGGCGAACGCGCTGATCGCCACCGGCGGTACGCCCGGCGCCTCCGTGACCGCTCAGGACGCCACGATCCGTCTGCTCAGCGGTCTGCAGAGCGGCTCGCGCTTCGGCGTGCGCGGCACCGAGGACCTCGGCGGCGGCCTGCGCGCGGTGTTCACGATCGAGCACCGGCTCGTGGTTGACACCGGCAGCACGGCCGGCGGTGGCTTCGCGGCGGGCAACGGCGCGTTCTGGAACGGCCAGGCGTGGGTCGGGCTGGCTGGGGGCTGGGGTCAGCTGACCGCGGGCCGCCAGTACACCCCGCTGTTCTGGGCGCTGATCCCGGCGGACTTCGCGGGCTACGGCTTCTACAACAACTGGGCGGGCTTCACCGGCACCGGGTTCGGTTCGGTCACGCCGCAGGGCCCGATCCGGGTGGATAACTCGCTGGCGTATCGGTCGCCGACCTTCGGCGGCGCGACCATCTACGCGATGTATGCGTTCGGTGAGGCGACCAACGGCACCGCGACCAACGGCTTCGGCGGCGGTTCGGGCGACGTGCTCGGCATCGCGGCGGGCTGGCAGATGGGCGGCCTGTACCTGGCGGGTGGCTACCACAGCATCGACGTCAACACCGCGGGCTCGCTCGAGACCGTGATGGCGATCGCCGCGTCGTACCGCTTCAGCTCGTTCGGCGTGTCGCTCGGTTACATCATGCAGGACTTCGTGGGCGGCGCCGAGGCGAACGTCATCGCCGGCAGCGCGTTCGTGAACCTCGGGCCGGGCACGCTGCTGCTGAATGCGCTGATGATCGACCCGTCGGGCTTCGCCGGCCTGCGTAACGACTCGGGTCTGCAGCTCGGCGCGGCGTACACCATGCCGCTGTCCAAGCGTACCAACTGGTACGTCGCGTACGGCATGAACGACGTGTCCGGTCTGCAGCGCACCGGTGCGAACATCCTGCTGGACGGCATCATGCGTCTGGCGGTGGGCATTCGCCACCAGTTCTGATCGGCGGCCGGCGCCGCGCCGGCCTTCCACGGAACTCGAAAGCGCCGGGGCGACCCGGCGCTTTTTTTTCGCGCCCGCCACGCCGACCCTTAGGGTCGATATCATTGTCAGCCGATTCGTTGAAGCTTGAAGCATTCGTCCGGGGAGCACGATGACCACGGCGGTGGACCAGGAGACCCGGCTCGAGGCCGACGATCACTTCGCGGTGAAGCTCTGGCTGCGGATGCTCACCTGCTCGACGCTGATCGAGGCCCGGATCAGGCACCTGCTGCGGCGCGACTTCGACTGCACGCTGCCGCGCTTCGACCTGCTCGCCCAGCTCGAGCGCGCCGACGGCTTGAAGATGAACGAGCTGTCGCAGCGGCTGATGGTGACCGGCGGCAACGTCACCGGGCTGGCCGACCAGCTGCAGGACGAGGGCTGGCTGGTACGCGAGCCGGTCGAACAGGACCGGCGTGCAACGCGGCTGCGGCTCACCCCCGCCGGTCGCCAGCGGTTTGCGGGCATGGCCCGCACCCACGAGGCCTGGGTGGTGCAGCTGCTGGGCGCGCTGAGCCGCGACGAACAGCGCCAGCTGCACGCGCTGCTCGGCAAGCTCAAGGCCGGCTTGCGCGCGCCGCCCGAGGGCGCACGCCGCGCCGCCCCGCGCGCTTCGCCGCGACCGAGCGCCGGCGCCGCGGACGCACGCACGCTGCGTGCGCGGCTGCCAGCGTCCGCGCGCGCCCGGTTGCGCGGCGATGCGCCGCACGCTCCGCTGCCCCACCGGAAGAGCCGCCCATGAGCCTGAACCGCGACGTGCGCCGCCGCTTCGCCGACCACTCGGCGCGCCACTTCGGCTTCGAGGTCGACGGCGCGGTAGCGACGGTCACGCTGAACCGTCCCGATCGCAAGAACCCGCTGACCTTCGACTCCTACGCCGAACTGCGCGAACTGTTCCGTGGGCTTCAGTACGCACTGGACGTGAAGGCGGTCGTCCTCACCGGCGCCGGAGGCAACTTCTGCTCGGGCGGGGACGTGCACGAGATCATCGGGCCACTGGTCGGTATGGCGATGCCGGAGCTGCTCGAATTCACGCGGATGACCGGCGACCTGGTACTCGCGATCCGCCGCTGTCCGCAGCCAGTGATCGCCGCGGTCGACGGCGTGTGCGCCGGCGCGGGCGCAATCCTCGCGATGGCGAGCGACCTGCGCCTGGGCACGCCCGCGGCACGGACCGCGTTCCTGTTCACGCGCGTCGGACTCGCAGGCTGCGACATGGGTGCGTGCTCGATCCTGCCGCGGCTGATCGGCCAGGGGCGGGCGTCGGAGCTGCTGTACACCGGTCGTGCGATGACCGCCGACGAGGGCCTTGCATGGGGCTTCTTCAATCGGCTGGTGCCGTCGGAGGCGCTGCTCGGCGACGCGCGCCGGCTCGCTGCAGACCTGGCCGACGGGCCGACCTTCGCGCACGGCGTCACGAAGACGATGCTGCACCAGG